>NZ_JBJQJP010000004.1:0-304178 GCF_046487365.1 Escherichia sp. WS1451 | reverse complement strand
GAAATGATGCCTGCATGACCAGCCAGGTAATGATTTACAGCGGCAAGTTTTACTTCAAATGAATGTTTCATAAACTGCACCTTCAGATGTCAGATTATGTCCAACATTTGGGGTGCAGTTCAGAGCGCCTTATCCGGCCTACAAAGGGCGAAAATTCAGCAAGTTAAGATATGAACATCAGGCAAAGGGCGCAAACGTCGCGCCCTTGCTAAAGCATTACAGCAACTCAAACTCGCCTTTCTTAACGCGTGCGGAATCAGTGCCGATAAAGACATTGAACTTGCCAGGCTCGGCGTCATATTTCATCTGTTGATTCCAGAACTTCAGCGCCTCGATATCAATCGGGAAGCTGACGGTCTGGGTTTCGCCCGGTTTCAGGGTGATTTTCTCAAAGCCTTTCAGCTGTTTTACCGGGCGACTCATGGAAGCCGTCACATCCTGCAGGTACATCTGAACTACCGTCGCCCCTTCGCGCTTACCGGTGTTCGTCACCTGCACGCTGGCGGTCACTTTGCCGTCACGCTTCATGGTCGGCGCAGAAAGTTTCACATCAGAGACGGTGAAAGTGGTATAGCTCAGACCATAGCCGAACGGATAAAGCGCCCCGTTAGCTTCATCAAAATAACGCGAAGTGTATTTGTTCGGCTTGTCGGCATTATACGGGCGACCGGTATTCAGATGACTGTAGTACACCGGGATCTGCCCGACAGAACGCGGGAAGGACATCGGCAGCTTGCCGGACGGGTTGTAATCGCCAAACAATACATCGGCAATTGCATTACCGCCTTCAGTCCCCGCAAACCAGGTTTCCAGAATCGCATCCGCCTGCTGATCTTCTTTCACCAGCGCCAGCGGACGCCCGTTCATCAGCACCAGCACCAGCGGTTTACCGGTGGCTTTCAGCGCCGCAATCAAGTCACGTTGGCTTTGCGGAATAGTGATATCGGTACGGCTGGAGGCCTCGTGCGCCATCCCCTGAGCTTCACCGACCACAGCCACCACCACATCAGATTGCTTCGCGGTTTGCACCGCTTCATCAATCATCTCTTGCGGCGAGCGCGGGTCGACTTTGACCGCCTCTTCATACTGATTCAGGAAATCGATAATGCCTTTGTCACTGGTGACGTTCGCCCCTTTGGCGTACAGCACTTTACCGTTTTCACCGACGGCGTTTTTAATCCCTGTTAGCACAGTAACAGATTGATCGGCGACACCTGCTGCCGACCAGCTGCCCATCACGTCACGCTTGCTGTCTGCCAGCGGGCCAACCACCGCAATGGTGGCTGATTTTTTCAGCGGTAACGTTTCGAGACGGTTTTTCAGCAACACCAGGCTTTCGCGTGCCACTTCACGCGCTTCTTTGCGGTGCAGGCGGTTTTCGGCATTGGTATCCACCGGGTCAGACTCTTTCGGACCGAGATGGCTGTACGGGTCGTTAAACAACCCCATATCATATTTAACGTTCAGTACATGACGGGCAGCGTCATCCAGCTCTTCCATCGTCACTTTGCCGGATTTGATCAACCCAGGCAGATACTTCGAGTAATACTCGTCGCTCATACTCATGTTGATGCCGGATTTCAGCGCCACGCGCACCGCATCTTCCGGGTCTGCCGCTGTGCCATGTTTAATCAGCTCTTTGATTGCGCCGTGATCGGAAACGGTGATGCCTTTAAAGCCCCACTGGTCGCGCAGAACATCTTTCAGCAGCCAGGAGTCGGAGGTGGCTGGCGTGCCGTTCAGCGAGTTCAGCGCCACCATCACCGCGCCGCTGCCTGCGTCCAGCCCCGCTTTGTACGGCGGCATATAATCATTAAACAGGCGCTGCGGACTCATATCGACGGTGTTGTACTCTTTACCGCCTTCTACCGCGCCGTAAGCGGCAAAGTGTTTGACGCTGGTCATCACCGAGTAGCGATCTGCCGGACTTTTACCCTGCATCGCTTGCACCATGGTTTTACCCATTATTGAGGTGAGATACGTATCTTCGCCAAAACCTTCGGAAGCACGTCCCCAGCGCGGATCGCGCGAAACATCGACCATCGGTGCCCAGGTCATATTCAGGCCATCATCTGCCGCTTCATAAGCAGAGACACGCCCGACTGTTTTCACCGCATCGAGGTTAAAAGACGAGGCCAGACCGAGGCTAATTGGGAACACCGTGCGCTGACCGTGCAGCACGTCGTAAGCAAAGAAAAGAGGAATTTTCAGGCGGCTTAATTCCATCACCTGATCCTGCATGGCGCGGATATCCTGACGGGTTACGGTGTTGAAAATCGCCCCAACCTGCCCGTCTTTGATCATCTCGCGGATCGCCTCTTTCGGATTATCCGGGCCGACGCTGATTAAACGCAGCTGACCAATTTTCTCATCAACTGTCATTTTCTTAAGCAGTTCGGTGACGAACGCATCCCGCGCTTCGGGCGTTAATGGATGGTTGCCGAATAAATCATCCGCCAGTGCTGGCTGCAGGGCCAGACTCACCGCGATTCCTACTGAACATAGCCATTTCATATGGATTTTTCTTCCTCTGTTGCCCGACGAGGCAGCGAAAATGGTGCAAAAACCGTAGTTTGCCATAAGCATGATAGAGAGAGAAAAAGAATGCTCAGTTTATTGTCTGAATTTTCAAAATATTCACTCGCTGAATTGTCATACAAGGCGCTATTCTAGTTTGTGATATTTTTTCGCCACCACAAGGAGTGGAAAATGTCTTCCATGACAACAACTGATAATAAAGCCTTTTTGAATGAACTTGCCCGTCTGGTCGGTCATTCACACCTGCTCACCGATCCCGCAAAAACGGCCCGCTATCGCAAGGGCTTCCGTTCTGGTCAGGGCGACGCGCTGGCTGTCGTTTTCCCTGGCTCACTACTGGAATTGTGGCGGGTGCTGAAAGCCTGCGTCACCGCCGACAAAATTATTCTGATGCAGGCCGCCAATACAGGTCTGACCGAAGGATCGACGCCAAACGGTAACGACTATGATCGCGATATCGTGATCATCAGCACCCTGCGTCTCGACAAGTTGCACGTTCTCGGTAAGGGCGAACAGGTGCTGGCCTATCCTGGCACCACGCTCTATTCGCTGGAAAAAGCCCTCAAACCGCTGGGACGCGAACCGCACTCGGTGATTGGATCATCGTGTATAGGCGCATCGGTCATCGGCGGTATTTGTAACAACTCCGGCGGCTCGCTGGTGCAACGTGGCCCGGCGTATACCGAAATGTCGTTATTCGCGCGTATAAATGAAGATGGCAAACTGACGCTGGTGAACCATCTCGGGATTGATCTGGGCGAAACGCCGGAGCAGATCCTTAGCAAGCTGGATGACGATCGCATAAAAGATGACGATGTGCGTCACGATGGTCGTCACGCCCACGATTATGACTATGTCCACCGCGTTCGTGATATTGAAGCCGACACGCCCGCACGTTATAACGCCGATCCGGATCGGTTATTTGAATCTTCTGGTTGCGCCGGGAAGCTGGCCGTCTTTGCGGTACGTCTTGATACCTTCGAAGCGGAAAAAAATCAGCAGGTGTTTTATATCGGCACCAACCAGCCGGAAGTACTGACCGAAATCCGCCGTCATATTCTGGCTAATTTCGAAAATCTACCGGTTGCCGGGGAATATATGCACCGGGATATCTACGATATTGCGGAAAAATACGGCAAAGACACCTTCCTGATGATTGATAAGTTAGGCACCGACAAGATGCCGTTCTTCTTTAATCTCAAGGGACGCACCGATGCGATGCTGGAGAAAGTGAAATTCTTCCGTCCGCATTTTACCGACCGTGCAATGCAAAAATTCGGTCACCTGTTCCCCAGCCATTTACCGCCACGCATGAAAAACTGGCGCGATAAATACGAGCATCATCTGCTGTTAAAAATGGCGGGCGATGGCGTCGGTGAAGCCAAATCGTGGCTGGTGGATTATTTCAAACAGGCCGAGGGCGATTTCTTTGTCTGTACGCCGGAGGAAGGCAGCAAAGCGTTTTTACACCGTTTCGCCGCTGCGGGCGCAGCAATTCGTTATCAGGCTGTGCATTCCGATGAAGTCGAAGACATTCTGGCGCTGGATATCGCTCTGCGGCGTAACGACACCGAATGGTATGAGCATTTACCGCCGGAGATCGACAGCCAACTGGTGCACAAGCTCTATTACGGCCATTTTATGTGCTATGTCTTCCATCAGGATTACATCGTTAAAAAAGGCGTGGATGTGCATGCGTTGAAAGAACAGATGCTGGAACTGCTACAGCAGCGCGGCGCGCAATACCCTGCCGAGCATAACGTCGGTCATTTGTATAAAGCACCGGAGACATTGCAGAAGTTCTATCGCGAGAACGATCCGACCAACAGTATGAATCCGGGGATCGGTAAAACCAGTAAGCGGAAAAACTGGCAGGAAGTGGAGTAAAAATTACGGATGGCAGAGTATCGCCATCCGTAATTCACTTAATCGTTCTGTGCCGTCTGCCCCGCCGCCGCCATTTGGGCGGCTTTTTGTTTTTTATAGCTTAACGCTGCTGCCGGAACAGGCATCACTTTACCGGTCTCAATCCAGGTACGCAGGCGGCTGGCATCGGCAAAATGGGTATATTTGCCAAACGCGTCCATCACTACCAGCGCCACCGGTTTATTATTGATAACCGTACGCATCACCAGACAATGGCCCGCCGCATTGGTAAAACCGGTTTTGGTTAGCTGAATATTCCAGTTATCGCGATACACCAGATGGTTAGTATTGCGGAACGGCAGCGTATACGTCGGGTTAGAGAAGGTTGCCATATCTTCCCGGGTGGTACTTAACTGCCCGATCAACGGATATTGTATGCTGGCAATGAGCAGTTTGGTTAAGTCACGGGCGGTTGAAACGTTATGCACCGACAATCCGGTCGGTTCAACAAAGCGCGTGTTGTTCATTCCGAGCGATTTCGCTTTCGCATTCATCGCCTTAATAAAGGCTTTGTAACCACCGGGATAATGGTGCGCAAGGCTTGCCGCCGCGCGGTTTTCTGAAGACATCAGCGCCAGCAACAGCATATCTTTACGGCTGATTTCGCTGTTTAGTCGTACGCGCGAATAGACCCCTTTCATCTCCGGCGTCTGGCTGATATCCACTTTAAGTTTTTCATCCAGCGGCAGTCGTGCATCCAGCACAACCATCGCGGTCATTAATTTGCTGATAGACGCAATCGGACGCACCAGATCCGGGTGGTTCGAATAGATCACTTTGTTGGTATTCAGATCAACAATCATCGCGCTACCGGAGGCAATTTCCGGCTGTGAAGCGGTGGTAGCGGCTGCCGTTTTCGCAACGGCCTGCGGTGCCAAAGGCACAGCCAGCATCAGGGCCAGGCTAAATAAAGAAACTCGAAATTTCGGCATGATGAGCATTCAGATAGTGGTTCACGCGCACGGGTTGCGCACCGCCGGAGTAAGGATTTACTGAGGCTAGCGACGCCATCATAACGAGCAAAAAGTGCGATCGTCAAAGAAGAATCGTGAGGAAATGCTGCATTGCTGACATTTACGCCAGCAATGCAGCGCAAAAGAACTTTCTAGAACAAACGATAACCGTAGCCCCATAGTATAACGGTAAGGGCGAGCAGCACTTCCAGCACCAGCACGCCTATCGCCAGTGTCGAACTGGAGAAGCTAAGTCCTTCCTCTTTGTTGATATTCAGGAAGCTCGGAATACCGAGATACAGCAGGTAGCCGGTGTAAAACAGCGCCACCGTGCCGACCAGCGCACACAACCAGACCAGCGGGTAAAGCGCCACCAGACCGCTTAAAAACAGCGGAGTTGCAACGTAGCCCGCGAAGACCATGCAGTGCGCAAGTGACGGACGCTGCGGATAATTACGCGCCATCCACCAGATGACCCGCCCCATCACCGCAACCCCAGCCAGCATAACGCCGTAAAACAAGACAGCCAGCGCCAGTCCGGTAAACCAGGATAACTTCAGGATAGTGCCATCGCCAAAATTCCAGCCAATCTGTGTAGTGCCAATGAAGGCGCAAATCACCGGAATCGCCGCCATCAGCAAAACGTGGTGGGTGTAGTGATGAGAAATCGTTTCGTTTTCGCGATTAATCACCTGCATTTCACGATCGGGATGGGAAAACAGTCCCCAGACATGGCTCATACCGCCCCCTTGTTGTGAGTTCATGAACCTGACAGTTCAAGTATAAGTCAGCTTGTGATTATTTTTTGTTCGCTCATGTAATTTGCACCGTCTGTGTACGTCCTTTTTCAGCGTGAATGATTCACAGGGTGTATGCTTACAGGCAAGCAAAGGGAGACAGACTGGCTTATGGATCTCAATACACTCATCTCACAATATGGTTATGCCGCGCTGGTGATCGGTAGCCTGGCGGAAGGTGAAACCGTGACTTTGCTGGGAGGCGTTGCGGCACATCAGGGGCTATTAAAGTTCCCGCTGGTGGTACTTTCTGTGGCGCTTGGCGGCATGATTGGCGACCAGGTGCTTTATCTGTGCGGGCGGCGGTTTGGCGGCAAGCTATTACGCCGTTTCTCGAAACATCAGGATAAAATTGAGCGGGCGCAGAAACTTATCCAACGCCATCCGTATCTGTTTGTCATTGGTACGCGTTTTATGTATGGCTTTCGGGTCATTGGCCCGACGCTGATTGGTGCCAGCCAGCTGCCGCCGAAAATCTTTCTGCCGCTGAATATTCTCGGCGCATTTGCCTGGTCGCTGATTTTTACCACTATCGGTTACGCTGGTGGGCAGGTGATTGCGCCGTGGTTGCACAATCTCGACCAGCATTTGAAGCACTGGGTCTGGTTGATTCTGGTCGTGGTTCTGGTGGTAGGCGTGCGCTGGTGGCTGAAACGGCGCGGGAAGAAAAAGCCGGATCATCAGGCGTAAAACCATTGCCCTGGATAAGGTGTTCGCGCCGCATCCGACATCCGGTGCACCATGCCTGATGCGACGCTGGCGTGTCTTATCTGGCCTAACCCAATGAAATAACCACGCACCTCACTGCGCTATTCTGGGTTGAACTGCGGATTCGCCAACATAAAGCCGCCATCCACTATCAACGACTGCCCGGTGGTGTAATTTGCGCCCTCCGAACAAAGCCATACCACCAGGCTGGCAATCTCATGCGTTGTGCCAAAACGTCGCAAGGGAATCGAAGGCTCCGCGTCAGGCTTCACGTCGCCGCCATCCATGCCGTTCATTGGCGTGGCGATCGCCCCAGGTGCGACTGCGTTCACCAAAATCTTATGCCTGACCAGCTCCAGCGCCATCGTTTTGGTTAACCCACCGAGCGCATGTTTAGCGGCTGTGTAGGCGCTGGCATCCGGCAACGGCGTATGTTCATGCACCGACGTAATGTTGATGATGCGACCGCCCTGCCCTTGTTTCACCATCTGACGAGCCGCAATTTGCGAGCATAAAAATGCGCCATCGACATCAACGGTAAAAATCTTGCGCCACTCATCGAAAGCCATATCAAGAAACGGCGCTTTGGTCATTGCGCCCGCATTATTCACCAGCACATCAATACGCCCCAGCCGTTGAATAAGTTTCTCCAGCGCCAGCGCCCCTTCTGGTAGATTGCCGAGATCCAGTTGCACGATCTCCGCACGTACGCCGTGGCTAACCACCTTACGCGCGGTATCTTTTGCCCCTTCTTCATCTGAGTGCCAGGTAATGCCAATATCAAACCCCTGCTGCGCCAGTAATAACGCGCACTCTTTGCCGATCCCCGAATCGGAGGCGGTAATTATCGCGACCTGTGCCATCGAGTTCTCCACTTAACGCTGAATAAATGTTAAGTATAGAAGGCGCATATCATCAGCGTTTGTAACCCCCGCCCAACGCACCAGTGAGTTGAATGGAGGCATCCAGCCACTGCCCTTGCAATAACAGGCCATTGGCCCGCTCACGCAGCGCCGGGATCCTGGCTTCGCTGACGCGGGAACCGGCAATGATACCCGCGTTAAAGCGGGCCTGCGCAAGACCTACCACACGTAAGGCATCGCGCTCAATTTGCGCCTGATGCTGGTTTTTCTCCGCCAGTGTCTGAACCTGACTGGCTGCCCGCGCCACGTCATTCACCGCTTCAACCACCGCTTTGTTGTAGCTGGCGATAGACAAGTTGCTTTCGGCTTTTGCAATATCGAGGTTGGCGTTAAGACGACCACTATCGAAAATGGGTAGCGTCAGGCCTGCCGTAACGCCCATTTGCTGCGAGGAATGACGGAACAGATCGCTTAAGTGCAACGCATCCTGTTGCAGGAAGGCCATCAGGTTGATGTCAGGATAAAATGCCGCTTTTGCCGCATCAATAGTGCTTAACGATGACTCAACGTACCAGTGCGCCGCCTGCAAATCTGCCCGCCGGGCCAGTAAGGAGTACCCCAGTTCATCAGGAAGCTGGCTTGCCACTTTCGGCAATGCGACCGATTTAAGCTTCAATGACTTTGTCTGGTGATTTGTGAGTGCATTTAACCGTGCCTCAATAATTTTCATTTTCCCCGCGACATCGTTGAGCTGCTGCCGGGTTTTGCTGGCATTAATATCGGTTTCCACACCTTCAACTGAAGAAGTAATCCCGTTCTGATATAGCTGGCGATCGGTCGCGATAATGGTGTTCTGCTCTTTTTCGATTTGCTGCAAGACCGTGTTTAACGCCGCCTGGGTTTGCCACTCCCAGTACAGGCGGGCTACGCTGCCAGCCAGCAATTGGCGGGTTTGCTCGCGTTCCGCCGCCCGTGCTTTAACCGTACCCAGGCGAGCAGCAACCTCCGCCCGATTCTTTCCCCAGATATCGAGATGCCAGCCCGCCGTTAAGCCAAAAGTACCGTTGGTGTACCACGGACCGGTCGTACCTGCGGCAGGATCGTTCAGAGCAAACGGCCCCATTAACCCTTCTGCAGACATTTTTTGCCGCTCCATATCCGCAGAAAAGTCGATCTGCGGACCATCCTGAGTGGCAACTGCCTTCGCCTGGGCTTCAGCCAGCTGAATGCGCTGTTCAGCCACCTGCATATCCGGTGCGTTCTGTAGTGCGTTATTAATTAATGAGGTGAGTTGATTATCGTGATACTCCAGCCACCATTGGCTGTCTGGCCAACCATTTTTCAGCGCCGTGGGTAATGCGGTGTCAACTTGTGCCGCGGGTGTTTGCTGGCTTAACGCCTGGCGGGTTTCATGCATAGGCGCACACCCGGCTAGCATCAGTAACAGCGGAAAACAGGCGATGGCTGGATAAAAAGAATCACGATTCATGGGGGAATAATCAGGTAAGAAAAGGTGCGCGGAGATTACCGTGTGTTGCGATATATTTTTTAGTTTCGCGTGGCAATACATCAGTGGCAATAAAACGACATATCCAGAAAAATATACACTAAGCGAATGATATCTTCCGATTTATCTTAATCGTTTATGAATAGCGGCAAAGGGCTTCGTTTTTTCCTATACTTATTCAGCACTCACAAATAAAGGAACGCCAATGAAAATTATACTCTGGGCTGTATTGATTATTTTCCTGATTGGGCTACTGGTGGTGACTGGCGTATTTAAGATGATATTTTAAAAATCAGATATGGCATATAAGTTGTCAGGTCAGTAACTCGATATTTTGTGTACTTGATTTGCAAACAGCTCCGGTGTTGGTGGCGTCAAAATCGCTGAAGCGTTCCCCGAAGGCCGGGGCAGCCCACATGGATGTGGGCTGAGGGCGCGTCTTACAAGGACGTTACCTCGCGCCCGACCCGGTAGCCGAAGGGGATAAGCTGAAGGTACCGCGCAGCGGCGATTTTGTTCGCCAGAGCCCGGGGGTGCAGGGGGAGGAGGCGATTGTCCTCCCCCTGCGTGCTCCTTGCGCCAGTGGCAATATGTGGCTTAGCTCATGAAAGGAGCACAACAAGATGATGAAGCTAAATAAGCGATTCATTGTCTCAGATAAGCTGCGATTCCACTATTATCGCAGCTTATCGATATCAATTGCCTGAATAGCCCTTGCAATATCAGGGGAATTATTCAACATCCGAACATGCTGAAATAATTCTGTTGCTTCATCGTATTCTTTACGCAAATAACTCAACCACTGTTTAATCCGCGCTACGTGATATAACCCGGTATCGCCCTGCTTTTCCAGACGGGTATATTTTTGCAGCAAAGCAACTACCTCCGGCCATGGCATTCGCGGTTCGTTATATTTTACCACCCGGCTCAGGTTGGGAATATTGAGCGCCCCGCGACCAATCATCACTGCGTCGCAGCCGCTGATCGCCATGCATTGTTGCGCGCTCTGCCAGTCCCAGATTTCACCGTTGGCAATCACCGGAATATTCAGCCGCTGGCGAATCTCGCCAATCGCCTGCCAGTCAATATGCTCCGCGCGGTACCCCTGCTCTTTTGTCCGCCCATGTACTACCAGCTCCGTAGCGCCAGCCTGTTGCACCGCATCGGCGATTTCAAATTTCTTCTCACCGCTGTCCCAGCCCAGACGCACTTTCACACTGACGGGCAAATGCGCCGGTACAGCTTCGCGCATCGCTTTTGCACCCTGATAGATGAGTTCAGGATCTTTCAGTAACGTCGCCCCACCGCCGCTACCGTTAACCGTTTTCGACGGGCAGCCGCAATTGAGATCCACGCCCCAGGAACCTAACTCGACTGCACGGGCGGCGTTCTCTGCCAGCCATTGTGGGAACTGGCCTAACAACTGCACGCGCACCAGCGTACCGGATGGTGTCCGGCTGGCGTTTTGTAGCTCAGGGCAAATGCGATGAAAGACTTTTACCGGCAGCAGTTGATCCACCACGCGGACAAACTCGGTGATGCACAGATCGTAGTCGTTAACTTCGGTCAGTAATTCCCGCACCAGAGAGTCAAGTACACCCTCCATCGGAGCCAGTAACACACGCATATCATCACCCGCCAAAAAATGAGGCGCTATGTTAGCGCCTATGGTCAGCGGATTAAAGTACTCAGCGTGGTTGCAAACAGTTATCTTCTTTCCAGCCGTACAGCCACTCCATGCCGCGGTAAAACTCTGCCTGCGATTTCCCTTTCCACAGCAGGTTACGTACCTGGCGCTCTACTCCTGCGGCATGATAAACCCGCCCCATTTCACGGGTCGACCAGACGATGCGCGCGGTGCGCGGTATACGTACCGACTCATACAGCGCAAAGGCTTGTGCCGCATCACCCTCACACTGCGCCAGCGCCTTACCCAGTGTTACCGCGTCTTCCAGCGCCATACAGGCACCCTGCGCCATATACTGCGCCACCGGATGGGCCGCATCGCCCACCAGCGTAATGCGCTTCGTTCCCCACTTCGCTACCGGTTCACGGTCGGCGGTTGACCAGCGTCGCCAGGAGGTCGGTTTATCCAGCATCTGGCGCGGACGGGGGTGAATCCCTTCAAAGTAAGAGAGCACTTCCTCTTTACTGCCATCCTTCACGCCCCACTCTTCCTGCTGGCGGCTGTGGAATGTCACCACCAGGTTATACTGCTTGCCGCCGCGTAAAGGGTAATGCACCAAGTGACAGCACGGCCCCGCCCACAGTACTGGTGCGTTAATGCGCAAATCTTCCGGCATATCGGCACAATCGATAACCGCACGGTAGACCACATGCCCGGTGACACGCGGCGCATCGCCCAATAAGCTCTGGCGCACCACTGACTTCACGCCGTCACAGCCAATCAGAATATCGCCGATCCAACTATTGCCGCGCTCGTCGAAAACGGTGACATCGTCTTCTGTCTCGCGAATATCCACGACATTGGTGGAGGTGTGATATTCCACGTCCGGATGCGTCAGTACCGCTTCCCACACCGAGGCGTGAATATCAACCCGGTGGATCACCGCGTAAGGGCCGCCGAAATGATCGCGAAAGGCCTGACCGGTTTCAATGCGCACCACTTCTTCGGCGTTTACCGCATCCATCATGGTGATGTGATCGGTGAATACCGCGCGCTGGCGGGCGATTTCACCGACGCCGAGGCTATCCAACGCCGAAAACGCATTTGGCCCCAACTGGATACCTGCGCCAATCTCACCGATCTCATGCGCCTTTTCCAGCAGCACCACTTTGATCCCCTGGCGGGCCAGTGACAACGCAGTTGCCGCACCGCCGATCCCGCCTCCCACAATTACTGCGCGTGTCACTTTAGTCATTATGGTTCTCCTGGTCAGGCTGAAATTTTATCTTGTTGATTTTCTGGCGCTGCGGCAATGAACGCTGGCAGCTGCGTGCAGGTGTCGTACACCGCTTTGCAGCGCGGATACCCGCTCAGATCGCAGTTCATACGTAGCGCGTTCGCCCACTGTGGAACAAGGCAGCAATCTGCCAGCGTCGGCGTCTCGCCCACACAAAATTGCCCCGACTGGCTCTGGCGCAGTAGCTGTTCCACCGCGCTTAACCCCTGCTGGATCCAGTGCGCATACCAGCGTTTTTTATCTTCTTCACTGACGTTCAGCTCTTCGGTCAGGTAGCGCAGCACGCGTAGGTTATTCAATGGATGAATATCGCAGGCGATGGCATAGACAATTTCCAGCACCTTGTTGCGGGCCGGTTCTTCCTGCGGCATCAGCGGAACTTGCGGGTAGTGACTCTCCAGCCAGTCAATAATCGCCAGCGATTGTCCGAGTGATTCGCCCTCGTCGGTCAGCAGCGTCGGCACCAGCCCGACCGGATTCATCCGCCGGTAGGCCAGTTCGTTTTGCTGACCAATGCGGATATTCACCCCTTCGGTCTGGTAATCGATACCCTTCAGCGCCAGCGCAATGCGCACCCGGTAAGACGCTGAACTATTAAAAAAACTGTACAGCTTCATCATCACCTCAGACAATCTTCACCGCGATAGGCGTTAAGCCCTCGACGTTGCCCGTGATCACATCACCTTTGACTACTGGGCCAACCCCTTCCGGCGTACCTGTAAAGATTAGATCGCCCGGTTGCAGTTCAAAGAAGCCTGACAGGTAGCTGATGGTTTCATTCACTGACCAGATGAGATGACGAATATCGCTGCGCTGATGATCTTCGCCGTTAACCTGTAACCAGATAGGTGCGTTATCAATACCGCCAGTTTCGCTGGCTTTGTGCAGCGGCGCGATGGGGGCCGAGAGATCGAACGCTTTGCCGATTTCCCACGGGCGGCCCATCTGGCGCATTTCCATTTGACGGTCACGGCGAGTCATATCAAGACCCGTGGCATAACCCCAGACATATTCATGGGCGTTTTCCAGCGGGATATCACTGCCTTTTTTACCAATCGCCACCACCAGTTCAATTTCATAATGGTAGTTATCGGTCTGCGCCGGATACGGCAGCGCCAGCGTTTCGCCAGCGGCAACCGGAACAACGGCATCCGCCGGTTTGCAGAAGAAGAATGGCGGTTCACGATCCGGATCAAAGCCCATTTCGCGGGCGTGGGCGGCATAGTTACGTCCGACGCAGTAAACGCGGCGTACGGGGAATTGTTCATAACTGCCAACAACCGGTACGGTAACGGGCGCTTGTGGTTCGAATACGTATTGAGTCATTTTCTCTCTCCCAAATTAATAACGCGCTTCGCGGAACAGCCCCAGGGCTTCTTGTACCGGTCTGTCCGAAAAACTAAATAAAACGGTATCTTGCGTGGTCTGGAACGACACGCCGTGCCAGGTCGGCACCACGAAGATATCTTTTGCACTAAAGCTGAAGGTTTCATTGCCGATAGTGACCTGCCCGCTACCTTCCACCACATGGTAGATGGTGCTGTCAGTGGTACGCGCCACGCGTGAGGCAAACCCTTTCGGCAGCAGTTGCAGGAAAGCGCCCATCGACGGCATCGGATAGCCACCGGTGACCGGGTTGACGTAGCGCATTTTGTAGCCATCCCACTCATCGGCATCGCCCAGGCGGGTTAAATCGTGTAGCACTTCGCGGCTACGCTCATAACGGTAGTTAAAGATGGGCGAGGAGTTCCCGGTCTGATGGCGCAGCGGCAACATATTGGCAGCGTAACGCGGCAGGTAATCGCCCTCTTTACGCGTTACTGGTTGTTGCTCCTCCGGGTAATCTTCGGCAAAACCGCAGCCCAGAGTGTTCACTAATGGCAGATCCAGCCCATCGAGCCAGATAACCGGTTCGTCGCCAGGGTTACCGTGATCGTGCCAGCGCCACTGCGGGGTCAGGATAAAATCGCCCTCATTCATTGGCGTGCGTTCGCCATCAACGGCGGTGAATGCCCCTTTACCTTCAACAATAAAACGCAGCGCCGACTGGTTATGGCGATGACTCGGTGCCACTTCGCCCGGCATGATCAGTTGCAAACCGGCATATAAAGTCGCGGTGATGGAAGACTGCCCGCGCAGCGCCGGGTTTTCCAGCACCAGCACGCGGCGCACGGCTTCTTTCGCGCCAATCAGGCTGCCGCTCTCCAGCAGCAGCGGGCGGATCTCCTGATAATTCCAGTACGCTGGCGCACAGTTAGCGTTGGGCGTTTTTGGCACCAGATGGTGCAGTGACTCCCACAGCGGGGTCAGGTTTTGCCCGGAAATATACTGATAAAATTGCTCGCGGCTATTTTGATTGTTATCAGTCATTGGGATGCTCCTTATTCGTTCACAACACCTGCGTGAGGCAGTGAGTCAGGGACAGAGGTCGACTGGCGAACCACGGTGATCAGCAGGGTTAACATCACCGCACTGATCGCCGCGGGCACAGCGATAATGAAAAACAGGGTGTCGAAAGAGAAATTCATCGCCATCATCACGCCGCCAGACAGCGAGCCAACAATCGCGCCGCAGCGGCCCACGGCGTTTGACCAGCTCACGCCCGTGGCGCGACTTTGTGTTGGATAAAGTGTTGCGGTCAGCGCATTCAGCCCCACCTGCGATCCGCTGATGCCAATGCCGGTGCCGAAAATCGCCAGCGCCATTAGCCATAATCCGTCCTGGCTTAAGCCAATCATCACGATGCATACAGCGCCTATGGCATAGCTCAGCGCCAGTACGCGGAAAGGATTGAACTTATCCATCAGCACGCCCAGCGCCAGCGCGCCCAACGTACCGCCAATCTGGAACGCGGCGGTAACCCAGGAGGCATGTTGCAGGTCGATGCCGCGATGGTTGAGCAGCGTTGGCATCCAGCTTGAGAGCAGGTAAATAATCAGCAAGCTCATAAAGAACACCACCCACAGCATCAACGTGATGGGTAACTGACGCCCCATAAACAGTTGACGAATGCTGCCTTTTGTAACGGAGGCTGATTCAATGAGATAAAAGTGGGTATCGACATAACGCTCGCGGGTGATGGCGCTGACGGTTTTCGCAATCACCGCCTGGGGTAGCTGGCGGCGCACCTGCCAGCGTGGCGATTCCGGCAGAACCACCAGCAGTGCAACAAACAGCATCAGCGGTAATACGCCACCCAACACCAGGATCCCGTGCCAGCCAATCACCGGCACCAGCTGCGCGCTGACAATCCCACCAAACGCCGAACCCAGGGTAAAGCCGCAAAACATCAGCGTCACCAGCGCGCCGCGGCGGCGGGCAGGCAGATATTCCGAGGTCATGGTAATTGTGTTTGGCATCGCGCCACCCAGCCCAAGGCCGGTGAGGAAACGGAGGAATACCAGCGTTTGCAGATCCGGTGAGAAAGCCGAGGCGAGGCTTAACGCGCCAAACAAAAAGACGCACAGCTCAATCACGCGTTTGCGGCCAAAGCGATCGGACAACGGACCACAAAGCAGTGCGCCTGCGGTTAACCCCAGCAGACCCGCGCCAAAAAGCGGGGCGAGATCGCCTGCGGTGAGTTGCCAGTGAGTGCGAATATCAGGGGCGATAAAGCCGATAGCCGCGGTGTCAAAACCATCGAGCATTACCACCAGAAAACAGCAGATGATAACGCGCCACTGCATCTTGCCGACCGGAGCAGCATCGATCAGTGCTTGTAAATCACGTCGTTGAGTCATAGTAAATGCCTCAGTGCAGGTAAGGTAGATGTTTCTTTTGTTTTATGTATGTTGCGATATTGTGATTAAAGAGATGAAATGTACAATGGCATTTCGGGCAGAGAGATAACCTGGAGGTTATGGCAAATGGCAAACTGGGCGCAGAAACTAAAGCTTCATCACCTGCAAATGCTGGTGGCGCTGGGTGAACAGGGCAATCTGACCCATGTGGCGCGGATGATGAATATCACCCAGCCTGCGCTGTCGAAATGGTTGTCACAACTCGAAGATGAGATCGGCCTCACACTCTTTGAGCGGCACAGCAAAGGGTTACGCCCTACCGAAGGCGGTAGATTGTTATTGCAACATGCCCAGCGGTTAATCAATGACATGGAGCGCTCGCAACATGAACTGGCCCGTTTTAAACAAGGTGGGCTGGTCGGCAGTCTGAAAATTGGCTGTTCTCCCGTCGCCACTGACTGCGTATCCCAGGCGATTTTGCATTTGCTCAAGGAGATGCCAACTCTACACCTGAATATTGAAGAGAAGGTTATGACCCCATTGCTGCAAGATCTGTTGGCAGGTTCTGTCGACGTGGTCGTTGGGCGAATTGGCGGTCGCGCCTTGCAGCTGCCACTGAATTATAAGGTGCTCTACACCGAGCCGGTGTGTTTTGTCGCCCGTGCTGAGCATCCACTGGCGAAATACGCCACCCTCAGCTGGAATGATCTTGCTAACTGGCGGTGGATAGTCTGGCCGACAGGTACCCCCATTCGCATCAGTATTGATAATGCGCTGGTAGACCACGGCGTGATGCTGCCAGAAAACACGATTGAGTCGGCGTCGATGAACGTCAGTACCAACCTGTTACAAAGCAGCGATGTGATCTCTATTTTGTCATTACGCCTGGCGCAACGTTATGCCAGCCAGGGACAACTGGTGATCCTCAACCTGCCAAAGATAGAACAGAAAGGCAGCGTCGGTGTGTTCTGGCGCAATAACGAAACGCCTTCTTATGCTTTAAGTCAGTTTCTGCACTTTTTACAGCAGAATTAGTGTGCTGAACTGGGCGCTCGCCCGAGGTTACGTCCCTAAAATTCAACTATGCTGAGAATTCTTAATGTGATCGGTAGCACGTTTTACGAATTAATTGTATGATGAATCCATCTCATCTGGGGTGTTGATTATGAGTAAGACACTGAACATTATCTGGCAATATTTACGTGCTTTTGTCCTGATTTATGCCTGCCTGTATGCAGGCATTTTCATTGCTTCACTGCTACCGGTAACCATTCCGGGCAGCATCATCGGGATGCTGATCCTGTTTGTCCTGCTGGCCTTGCAAATTCTTCCGGCGAAATGGGTCAATCCGGGGTGCTACGTACTGATTCGCTATATGGCGCTATTGTTTGTGCCGATTGGCGTAGGCGTCATGCAATATTTTGATTTGCTCCGCGCACAGTTTGGCCCGGTAGTGGTTTCCTGTGCAGTCAGTACGCTGGTGGTTTTTCTGGTGGTGAGCTGGAGTTCGCAACTGGTGCATGGTGAACGTAAAGTCGTAGGTCAGAAAGGATCAGAAGAATGATGGCGAATATCTGGTGGTCATTACCGCTGACGTTGATTGTCTTTTTTGCCGCCCGCAAACTGGCGGCACGGTATAAGTTTCCCCTGCTTAACCCGTTGCTGGTAGCAATGGTGGTGATCATTCCTTTTTTAATGCTGACCGGCATCTCTTACGACAGCTACTTTAAAGGTAGCGAAGTGCTAAACGATCTGCTGCAACCGGCGGTCGTTGCGCTGGCCTATCCTTTATATGAGCAGCTACACCAGATCCGCGCGCGCTGGAAATCGATCATCACCATCTGTTTTATCGGCAGCGTGGTTGCGATGGTGACGGGGACTTCCGTGGCATTGTTGATGGGCGCTTCACCGGAAATCGCCGCGTCAATCCTGCCGAAATCAGTCACCACGCCTATTGCAATGGCGGTTGGCGGCAGTATTGGCGGTATTCCGGCAATCAGCGCAGTTTGCGTGATTTTCGTCGGCATCCTCGGCGCTGTGTTTGGCCATACATTGCTTAATGCGATGCGTATTCGTACCAAAGCTGCGCGCGGTCTGGCAATGGGGACAGCCTCGCACGCCCTCGGTACGGCACGCTGTGCCGAGCTGGATTATCAGGAAGGTGCATTTAGTTCGCTGGCGCTGGTGTTATGCGGGATTATTACTTCGCTGATCGCACCGTTCCTTTTCCCGATTATTCTGGCAGTAATGGGCTAAAATTTGCGATGCGTCGCGCATTTTTGATGTAAGTTTCACGCGTTGCATAATTAATGAGATTCAGATCACATATAAAGCCATAACGGGTTCGTAAACTGTTATCCCATTACATGATTATGAGGCAACGCCATGCATCCACGTTTTCAAACCGCTTTTGCCCAACTTGCGGATAACTTGCAATCTGCACTGGAACCTATTCTGGCAGACAAGTACTTCCCCGCTTTGTTGACCGGGGAGCAAGTCTCATCGCTGAAGAGCGCAACGGGCCTGGACGAAGACGCGCTGGCATTCGCACTACTTCCGCTGGCGGCGGCCTGTGCGCGTACGCCATTGTCGAATTTTAATGTTGGCGCAATTGCGCGCGGTGTGAGCGGAACCTGGTATTTCGGTGCCAATATGGAATTTATTGGTGCGACAATGCAGCAAACCGTTCATGCCGAACAAAGCGCGATCAGCCACGCCTGGTTGAGTGGTGAAAAAGCGCTTGCAGCCATCACCGTTAACTACACGCCTTGTGGTCACTGCCGTCAGTTTATGAATGAACTGAACAGCGGTCTGGATCTGCGTATTCATCTTCCGGGACGCGAGGCACACGCGCTGCGTGACTATCTACCGGATGCCTTTGGGCCGAAAGATCTGGAGATTAAAACGCTGCTGATGGACGAGCAGGATCACGGCTATGCGCTGACTGGTGATGCGCTTTCTCAGGCGGCGATTGCGGCGGCAAACCGTTCGCACATGCCTTACAGTAAGTCGCCAAGCGGTGTCGCGCTGGAATGTAAAGACGGTCGTATTTTCAGCGGCAGCTACGCTGAAAACGCCGCATTCAACCCGACTCTGCCGCCGTTGCAGGGGGCGTTAATTCTGTTGAATCTCAAGGGTTATGATTACCCGGATATCCAGCGCGCGGTTCTGGCAGAAAAAGCCGATGCGCCGTTGATTCAGTGGGATGCCACCTCCGCAACGCTGAAAGCTCTCGGCTGTCACAATATCGACCGCGTGCTTCTCGCTTAAGCCTGGTGCCGGATGCGGCGTGAACGCCTTGTCCGGCTTGCCAGCCCTCTCCTGGTGTCGAAAATCCCGGCAAACAGTTTGCCGTTTCTTGCGCAAAACCAGCGGGTAAAGTAGCCTGATGGAAATTTTCCCTAGATCGAGTCTCCTGCATGTTAAAGCGCGTGTTCCTCAGCCTGTTAGTCCTGATCGGCTTGCTGCTGTTGACTGTGCTCGGCCTCGATCGCTGGATGAGCTGGAAAACCGCGCCTTATATCTACGACGAATTGCAGGATCTCCCCTACCGCCAGGTCGGCGTGGTGCTCGGCACAGCAAAATATTATCGTACTGGCGTAATTAATCAGTATTATCGCTACCGCATTCAAGGAGCGATTAATGCCTATAACAGCGGTAAGGTAAATTATCTATTACTGAGCGGCGATAACGCATTGCAAAGTTATAATGAGCCGATGACCATGCGCAAAGATTTAATCGCAGCTGGTGTCGACCCATCAGATATTGTTCTCGATTACGCAGGCTTTCGTACGCTGGATTCCATCGTGCGTACACGCAAAGTTTTCGATACTAATGATTTCATTATTATCACCCAACGTTTCCACTGTGAGCGGGCATTATTTATTGCGCTGCATATGGGGATTCAGGCTCAGTGTTATGCCGTACCGTCACCGAAAGATATGCTGTCAGTACGTATTCGCGAATTTGCCGCCCGTTTCGGTGCGCTGGCTGACCTTTATATTTTTAAACGTGAACCGCGTTTTTTAGGGCCGCTGGTCCCTATTCCGGCTATGCACCAGGTGCCGGAAGATGCGCAGGGGTATCCCGCCGTCACACCCGAACAGTTACTTGAATTACAAAAGAAACAAGGAAAGTAGTTATGGATGTACAGCAGTTTTTTGTCGTTGCCGTTTTTTTCCTTATCCCGATATTTTGTTTCCGCGAAGCATGGAAAGGCTGGCGCGCAGGCGCGATTGATAAACGGGTTAAAAATGCACCGGAACCGGTGTATGTCTGGCGAGCAAAAAATCCCGGACTCTTCTTCGCTTATATGGTGGCATATATCGGCTTCGGAATTTTATCTATCGGCATGATTGTTTATCTTATTTTCTATCGTTAATATTTTCTCTTTTCTGTTAATTATTGAGAATAATTATTACTTCACTCAATAAGCTGCGGATATAACATTCTGAACCGCAGCTATTTGTGAATCCTTTCACAGTTTAAATTTCCCCACGCGCATAGCCTTAATATCAGCACGCAATATTTATTTAGCGTTCGCCTTAATTACTCATAGCATTAAGGAAGATCACATGCCGCAACAAAATTATCTGGATGAACTCACTCCGGCTTTTACGCCTTTACTGGCGATTAAAGAAGCCTCTCGCTGTTTATTATGCCATGACGCCCCCTGTAGTCAGGCTTGTCCGGCGCAAACTGACCCAGGGAAATTTATCCGCTCAATTTATTTTCGTAATTTTAAAGGTGCTGCCGAGACAATTCGTGAAAATAATGCCCTCGGTGCCGTTTGTGCCAGAGTGTGCCCGACGGAGAAATTATGCCAAAGCGGTTGTACACGTGCCGGTGTTGATACTCCCATTGATATCGGTCGCTTACAGCGTTTTGTTACTGATTTTGAACAACAAACCGGGATGGAAATTTATCAGCCCGGTACTAAAACGCTCGGCAAAGTCGCCATTATTGGCGCGGGTCCTGCCGGATTGCAGGCCAGTGTGACGCTGACAAACCAGGGTTATGACGTCACGATCTATGAGAAAGAAGCACAACCCGGTGGCTGGTTGCGTAACGGCATTCCGCAATTCCGGTTACCGCAATCGGTGCTGGATGCAGAAATCGCCCGTATAGAAAAAATGGGCGTGACCATTAAATGCAATAACGAAATCGGTAACACACTCACCCTGGAGCAGCTGAAAGCGGAAAACCGCGCGGTACTGGTCACCGTGGGGTTATCGAGCGGTTCGGGGCTACCACTGTTTGAGCATAGCGACGTTGAGATTGCCGTCGACTTCCTGCAACGTGCACGACAGGCGCAAGGCGATATCAGCATTCCACAAAGCGCATTAATTATCGGCGGCGGTGATGTCGCGATGGACGTAGCCAGCACGCTGAAAGTTCTCGGCTGTCAGGCAGTAACTTGCGTAGCGCGTGAAGAGTTAGATGAGTTTCCGGCAAGCGAAAAAGAGTTTGCCAGCGCCCGGGAGCTGGGCGTTTCGATCATTGATGGATTCACGCCAGTAGCCGTGGAAGGCAATAAAGTCACGTTTAAGCATGTACGGTTACCGGGCGAACTGACGATGGCGGCAGATAAAATTATTCTCGCCGTCGGTCAGCATGCCAGACTGGATGCCTTTGCGGAGTTAGAGCCGCAGCGTAACACCATCAATACACAAAATTACCAGACCCGCGATCCGCAAGTCTTTGCTGCTGGCGATATTGTTGAGGGGGACAAAACCGTGGTCTATGCCGTGAAAACCGGGAAAGAAGCCGCCGAGGCGATTCATCACTATTTAGAGGGAGCTTGCTCATGTTAACGAAAGATCTTTCGATTACTTTTTGCGGCGTGAAGTTTCCCAACCCGTTCTGCCTCTCTTCTTCGCCGGTAGGCAACTGCTATGAGATGTGTGCCAAAGCCTACGACACTGGCTGGGGCGGCGTGGTGTTTAAAACGATCGGCTTTTTTATCGCCAACGAAGTCTCGCCGCGTTTTGATCATCTGGTGAAAGAAGATACCGGTTTTATCGGCTTCAAAAATATGGAGCAGATTGCTGAACATCCGTTGGAAGAGAATCTGGCCGCCCTGCGTCGGCTGAAAGAAGATTACCCGGACAAAGTATTGATCGCTTCAATCATGGGCGAAAATGAGCAGCAATGGGAAGAGCTGGCGCGTCTGGTGCAAGAAGCTGGCGCGGATATGATCGAGTGTAACTTCTCCTGTCCGCAAATGACTTCTCATGCGATGGGTAGCGATGTCGGGCAAAGCCCGGAGCTGGTAGAAAAATATTGTCGGGCAGTAAAACGTGGTTCCACGCTGCCAATGCTGGCGAAGATGACGCCGAATATCGGTGATATGTGCGAAGTGGCGCTGGCGGCGAAACGCGGCGGTGCAGATGGCATTGCGGCAATTAACACTGTTAAATCCATCACCAATATCGATCTTAATCAGAAAATCGGTATGCCGATCGTTAACGGTAAATCGAGTATTTCCGGATATTCCGGTAAAGCGGTAAAACCGATCGCCCTGCGCTTCATTCAGCAAATGCGCACCCATCCAGAACTGCGCGATTTCCCAATCAGCGGTATCGGCGGCATTGAAACCTGGGAGGATGCAGCGGAGTTTTTATTGCTCGGCGCAGCAACGTTACAGGTGACCACCGGCATTATGCAGTACGGCTATCGCATCGTAGAAGATATGGCGAGCGGGTTATCGCATTATCTCGCCGATCAGGGATTTGATTCGTTGCAGGAGATGGTAGGTCTGGCGAATAACAATATTGTCCCGGCGGAAGATTTAGACCGCAGTTATATTGTCTATCCCCGTATCAATCTTGATAAATGTGTTGGCTGTGGACGCTGTTATATTTCCTGTTACGACGGCGGTCACCAGGCGATGGAATGGAGCGAGAAAACCCGCACACCGCATTGTAATACCGAGAAATGTGTGGGTTGTCTGCTTTGTGGTCACGTCTGCCCGGTGGGTTGTATTGAGCTCGGGGAAGTGAAGTTTAAGAAAGGCGAGAAAGAACACCCGGTAACGTTGTAAAACCAGAGACGCATCCGGCATTTGGCACCGATTGCCGGATGCAGCGCATCCGGCAATACCCACATTCACATCATTTCTTACGCGCGTATTTCAGTGAATCCAGCGCTACGGCGAAGATAATAATCGCCCCTTTGATGATGTACTGCCAGTATGGGTTTACGCCGATATACGTCAGGCCATAGTTGATGACGGTAAAAATAATTACCCCGGTCACCACGCCAATCACCGTCCCCACACCGCCGCTGAACGATACGCCGCCCACCACGCACGCCGCGATAGCATCCAGTTCATACATAAAGCCGAGGTTGTTGGTGGCAGAGCCGATACGTCCGGCTTCTAACATCCCGCCGAAGGCATAGAACACACCAGACAACGCGTAGATCATCAGCAGGTTCAGGCCGACGTTGACACCAGATACTTTCGCCGCTTCCGGGTTACCGCCAATGGCAAAAATGTTCTTACCGAAGCGGGTTTTGTTCCACAACACCCAGACGAACGCCACCGCAATCAACGCGTAGAAGGTGATGTAAGAGAGACGGAAACTCCCCAGCGCGACAAAGCCCTGAGCAAAGGTAGAGAAGCCACTGTCAAAACCAGAAATTGGCGACGCCCCGACAAAGTCGTAATAGAGCGAGTTGATGCCATAGACGATGATCATTGTGCCGAGCGTGGTAATGAACGGCGTCACGTTGAGATAGGCGATAATCAGACCGTTGATCAAACCGATCACCGCACCAATGGCACAGACAATCAGAATAACCAGCGCAATCGGCATCGTCGCCATTTCCGGGAACACTTTGTTAGCGTTATCCATGGACTGCAATAACGTCGCTGCCACCACGGCTGCCAGCCCTACCTGACGTCCCGCAGAAAGGTCGGTCCCCTGGGTGACAATTAACCCTGCCACACCAAGCGCGATAATAATACGCACCGATGACTGGGTGAGAATATTACTTAAGTTCAACAGACTTAAAAATGTTGGGTCCTGGAAAATAATAATCGCCAGCAAAACTAAAAGAACGACGTAAATACCGCCCTCTTTCAGGTAAGTAAGAAAACTTTTCTTATTTAACGCACTCATGGGAAGCCCCTAATCTTAAAGGTGCAAAGACGCAAGACGCAGAATTTCGTTTTGCGTTGTTGTTTTTGTATCGACAATTCCGGAAACGAGACCATTGCTCATGACCAGAATACGGTCTGTTATCCCTAACAACTCTGGCATTTCGGAGGAGATAATAATAATCCCCTTGCCTTTCTTCGCCAGCTCGGCAATTAACTGATAAATCTCAAACTTCGCCCCGACATCAATACCGCGCGTCGGTTCATCGAGCATTAATATTTCTGGTTGCGTTAACAGCCAGCGACCAATAATCACCTTTTGCTGATTACCGCCGGAGAGCGAACCAATTTGCGTCCGATGCCCCGGTGTTTTTACCCGCATCGAATCAATCACCCACTGGGTATCGCTTTTCATCCGCGAGTTATCCAGTAAACCAACTTTATTTTTGTAGTTGCGAATATTGGAAATTAACGAGTTAAAACCAATATCCAGATAGGCATAAATTCCCGTTGAGCGGCGCTCCTCAGTTACCAGTGCAAATCCGTGGTTTATGGCTTCGTTGGCATTATGGTTATTGATCTTTTTGCCGTGCAGCGTAATAGTGCCAGCCGATTTCTCGCGAATACCAAATAACGTCTCAACAATATCGGTACGTTTCGCCCCCACCAGACCGGCAATACCGAGGATCTCCCCTTTATGCAGATCAAACGAGACATCGCGAATCGACGGCTGGCGCAGTGACGTTAGGTTACGCACTTCCAGAATCACTTCGCCCGGCTTGTTTTCTTTGTCAGGGAAACGCTGGTTAAGAGAACGCCCAACCATCATGGCGATGATCTTGTCCATCGTCAGCCCTGCCAGCGGTTCGGTGGCGATCCATTGACCGTCGCGCAATACGGTAACTTCATCACATAACTGGAAGATTTCTTCCATTTTATGCGAGATATAAACAATACCGCAGCCGCGCTCTTTTAGTTTACGAATAATAGTGAACAGATGATTGACCTCTTTTTCGGTTAACGAAGAAGTCGGTTCATCCATAATCACGATTTTCGCGTTATAGGAAAACGCTTTGGCGATTTCGATCATCTGCATTTGCGAAACGGATAATGTGCCGACGCGCGCACGCGGATCGATATCAATATCCAGTTCATCAAAAATCGCTTTGGTTTCGCGGTACATTTTGTCCTGATCGACAAACATGCCTTTGGTGGGATATCGCCCCAGCCACATGTTATCCATCACCGAACGTTGTAATACCAGGTTTAACTCCTGGTGTACCATCGAAATACCATTTTCCAGCGCTTCTTTGGCAGAATGGAAATCGATCTCTTTACCCTGGAATAAAATGGTGCCGGAGTCTTTTTGATAAATACCAAACAGGCATTTTAATAATGTTGATTTTCCTGCGCCGTTTTCCCCCATTAATGCATGGATAGAATGTGGCCGGACTTTTAAATTAACGTTATCAAGTGCCTTAACACCAGGAAAGGACTTGTTGATACCGCTCATTTCCAACAAGTATTCCCCGGAAGACGGAGTCGTTGAGCTGACCATATAATTTTACCTTGTTGGCCATACAATAAGGGCGCAGTAAACGACTGCGCCCAATCAGTCTTATTTCTTGCTGAATTCAGCCAGGTTGTCTTTATCTACGCCAACATAAGGTACGCGGACCACTTTGTTGTCGATTTTCCAGTTGGTGCCATCAGCCGCACCTTTGCCATCGGCCAGGTTTTTCGCCAGATCAAAGGTCGCTTTCGCCTGGTTGTTAGCATCGTTCAGTACGGTGCCCGCCAGCGCACCAGATTTCACCAGTGCCAGTGCTTCTGGCAGCGCATCGACGCCAAACACCGGAATGCTGGACTTGTTGTGTGCTTTCAGCGCTTCAACCGCGCCCATTGCCATCGCGTCGTTGTTGGCGATAACCACTTCGATTTTGTTGGCGTTCGGGCCAGACAGCCAGGCATCCATCTTATCTTTCGCCTGAGCGGTATCCCACATAGCGGTATCTAACTGTAACTGTTCAGTTTTGATGCCTTTGTCGTTCAGCTCTTTAATCACGTAAGTGGTACGTGCTTCTGCATCCGGATGGCCCGGTTCACCTTTCAGCAGTACGAATTGAATCTGACCGTCTTTGTTGAGATCCCAACCCTGGTTTGCCGCCCAATGTTTAGCAATCAAATCGCCCTGAATAATGCCGGACTCTTTGGAGTCAGTGCCAACGTAGTAGGCTTTGTCGTAGCTATCCAGCGCCTTACGAGACGGTTCTTTGTTGAAGAAAACCACCGGCACGTTTTGCCCACGCGCTTTCTCAATCACCGTACCCGCAGCTGCCGGGTCAA
The DNA here is from genome assembly GCF_046487365.1 of Escherichia sp. WS1451. Classification (NCBI taxonomy): domain Bacteria; kingdom Pseudomonadati; phylum Pseudomonadota; class Gammaproteobacteria; order Enterobacterales; family Enterobacteriaceae; genus Escherichia; species Escherichia sp. WS1451. Next base: position 277,775 of record NZ_JBJQJP010000004.1, on the reverse strand, counting down.
CCAGGTTGATTGCCAGTGCCTTCACCCCTTTTGCCAGCAATACGTCGATCTGATCGTTCTGCTTGGACTGGTCATTCTGAGAATCATTCATCAGCAGCTGAACATCTGGCGCGGCTTTCGCATCTTGCTCAATAGCCTTGCGCACCACAGACATAAAGTTATCGTCGTACTTGTAGATTGTTACACCAATGCGAGTATCAGCAGCGTGTGCAGCGGCACCGAATAACATGCTGGCCATCACAGCAGACAGGGTTAACACCTTCTTATTCATGGTATCTCCGGTTTTTCTTATGCAGGGTAGTGCTTGAGATAAATGCTCGGCGGGGCAGTAGAGTTAATGAAGTGTTACTGAACGCCGAAGCTCACTTTTTAAAATTCGTTCTTCCATGCCCGGTAACGCTCCAGAAAACGGCTTTAATTGTTGTTATGACGCTATTACCTCGGTGAAAGTGATTATTCACTGTTACATACGGGTTACAACGTTAAAACGGTGCAATCATAGCTATCACATTGTTAAGATACTGTGAAATCACTCACAGATTGAAAGCGGTTACATCGCCTGATTTGTTGAGTTAGTGATCGCCGCCGCATTCTGGCGCGTTGCGACAGAATGACGACGCACTAACGTTGGCATAAAACAGTGGCTGGCACGAGGATCAATATTGCCTGCTGCTCCCTGCAAGGCCAGTTCGGTGGCTAATTTAGCCATTGAAGCAATGGGATAACGCACGGTCGTTAATTGCGGGTCGGTGTAACGGGCGATGGGAATATCATCGAAACCGATGATTGAGAGATGTAACGGAATCGCAATGCCATTATCTTTTAATGCTGTCAGTGCGCCAGCAGCCATATTGTCGTTATAAGCAAATACAGCGGTAAGTTGTAGATTGCGCCCCAGCAGTTCAACCATCGCCGCCTCACCACCCGGCATGTCCGGCGTGCCAGTGCCAATCCAGCTTTCCGGCGGAATAATATCCTGCTCTTTCAACGCACTCATCCAGCCTGCTTTACGCATGGCGTCATCTTCAATGCCGTGGCTGGAAGAAAGATAACCAATACGTTGATGGCCGTTATTAAGCAACATGCGCGTCGCCATTCGGGCACCACTGAGATTATCCAGGCAAACGCAACGATGGGCGTACCCCGGCACAACGCGGTTGATTAACACCATACCGGGAATGTTATCCATAAATTGTGCCAGTTCATCATCACTCAATGCTTTTGAGTGAACAATCAACGCATTACAACGCTGGCGAATTAACACCTCAATGGCGTGACGCTCTTTTTCCGCTTCATGATAGCTATTGCCGATTAGCACGTATTTCTGATGCTGCTGGGCGACCAAATCCACCGCTTTTACCAGCGCACCAAAAAACGCATCAGAAACGTCCATCACCACCACGCCAATGGTATCGCTAACCTGAGTTGCCAGCGCCTGGGCATTGGCGTTTGGCCGATAATCCAGCTCACTCACGGCTTTCATTACTGCTTCACGCGTGTCGGCACTGACCAGCGTGCTGTTATTGAGCACCCGGGAAACCGTTGCCACAGAGACGCCAGCCTGACGCGCTACATCACGAATGGTGATCATATTCACTACCTGTTATGAGATTGCAGTAAATGACTGCTTGCTGGCGGCTATTTTGTCAGCACTGAATACAGGACTTCGTGAATCGAGTCACAGCAATGGAAACGGTTACAGCCGTTTTGTTAACGAATGTGATCCAGATCGTTATCTTGATGTTTTAGATATTGTCGGTCCGGCAGCACGCAAAGTTAACTGACGCCAGAGCCATTCCACCGGCCCCTGGCGGAAGTAACGCAGCCAGATAACAGAGAAGAAGATATTCGCCAGCCATACCGGAATAACAAACGCCAGCAACTCCAGACGGTCAAACTGCATAAACAAACCGAGGTGGTAAAAAAGCGTAGTACAAATCAGCGTTTGCAATAGATAGTTGGTCAGTGCCATCCGTCCGACACAGGCGATTGCCAGCACCAGCTTAAAGCGGCTTAATTGCGGCCAGAAGCCATAAAATAGCGACGCATAGCCAATCGCCTGAAACGGCGCACTCAGTTCCCGCGGCATCTGAAGTAAAAAGGCGCACCAGCGATAGGCCCAGTCCAGCCGCCATTGCAGGGCGATGGCAGGAAGGTTAATGATCACCCCAATCGCCATCAGCACAAAACCAGTACGACGATAGTGACGTAAGCTGAACTGCCCTTTCAGCCAGCCGCTGCGCATCAGCGCCGCACCAATGAGCATCATCCCTGCCAGTTGCCAGCCATACTGTGCGCCCAGTGCCAGTAAACTGTTGCCAACACCATCGGCACGATTACTGATCGCTTCAACACCGCCGTGAAGCTTCCAGTATTTTTCATACAAAATAGCCGATGCATCCGGCGTCCAGGCGCGGCTGGTCTGGCTGTCGGAAATCAGCCCCAATAACAGCAAAACGCCAAGCCCCACCAGATAAAGCATGACGCCTGTATTAAACAGGCTTTTTACCGATGGCGCATCGCGCACCAGCCGCCAGCAGATTAAGCCCACCAGCCCGTAAGCCAGCAGAATATCGCCGTCCCAGAACAATAAACCGTGAATAAAGCCCAGCAAGACTAACAGCGTTAACCGCGACTGGATCCAGCGTCTGCCACGGGGCAACAACATTTGTAGGCCAGCACCAAACAGCAGCGCAAAAAGCGTGAGGAATTTCACCTGGCCGATGAGATCGAGAAATGCCCAGGTCCATGCATCCTGCGGCGTAATAGCGCCGTACCAGGCGGGATTGAGATAAGCCGCCTTTGGTAGCCCAAAGGCGCTGATGTTTAATAGCAGGATCCCCAGAATGGCGACGCCGCGAACAAAATCGAGCGTGACGTTGCGCTCCATGGTTCCTGCCTTTTAATCAGTTGTGATGACGCACAGCGCGCAGAAATTCGTGGCGCGTATTCTGACTGGATTTGAACAATCCACCAAGAGAGGTCGTTGTTGTGGCACTGGTTGCGTCGCGGATGCCACGCGCTTTCACGCAGTAATGCACCGCGTCGATAGAGACAGCCACGTTATTGGTGCCCAGCAGCGTTTGTAGCGCAATGAGAATTTGCTGGGTCAGACGTTCCTGCACCTGCGGACGCTGGGCAAAGAACTGCACAATACGGTTAATTTTTGACAGACCGATCACCGAATCTTTCGGGATATAAGCCACCGTCGCTTTGCCATCGATGGTAACAAAATGGTGTTCACAGGTGCTGGTCAGGGTGATATCGCGCACGGTGACCATTTCATCGACCTTCATTTTGTTTTCAATGAGGGTGATTTTCGGGAAATTGGCGTAATCCAGACCGGAGAAAATTTCATCGACATACATTTTAGCGATGCGATGCGGCGTTTCCATCAAACTGTCATCAGCCAGGTCGAGATTCAGCAGCTGCATGATTTCGGTCATATGACCAGTAATAAGGCTTTTGCGCGTTTCGTTATCCATTTCATGCACGGGCGGGCGCAGCGGTGTTTCCAGTCCTCGCGCAACTAACGCTTCATGAACCAGGGCCGCTTCTTTACTGAGTGATGGCATTTATGATTTCTCCTGCAGGTGTGACGCCTCCGCCCTGCGTGGGGGCAAAGTTATTAAGCTGATTTACAGCCTGATTATTGTGCGTGAGGCGGCGCACATAATCCAGTATTCACAGCGATAATTATTGTAATTGCCGCTGCCTTTCATCAGCAGATGTTAAAACATCGTTATGCAAATACGGAAGTGAAAGTTACTCACAGCACATTGAATAAACGGTATGATGAAGAAATTGCAAACAACACAACAAGGAGCCACGCATGGAAATGCTCGAAGAGCACCGCTGTTTTGAAGGCTGGCAGCAACGCTGGCGACACGACTCCAGCACCTTAAACTGCCCGATGACGTTCAGTATCTTTCTCCCACCACCTCGTGATCACACCCCGCCACCAGTGCTGTACTGGCTTTCCGGATTAACCTGCAATGACGAGAACTTCACCACCAAGGCGGGTGCCCAGCGCGTGGCGGCGGAACTGGGGATTGTACTGGTGATGCCAGACACCAGCCCGCGCGGCGAACAGGTTGCCAACGACGATGGCTACGATTTAGGTCAGGGCGCGGGGTTTTATCTCAACGCCACACAAAAACCGTGGGCGACGCATTACAGGATGTACGATTATCTGCGCGATGAATTACCGGCACTGATTCAGTCGCAATTTAATGTCAGCGACCGCTGCGCTATTAGCGGTCATTCAATGGGTGGTCATGGCGCATTGATTATGGCGCTGAAAAACCCGGGCAAATACACCAGCGTTTCCGCCTTTGCGCCGATTGTGAATCCGTGCAGCGTCCCGTGGGGAATAAAAGCGTTTAGCACTTATCTGGGTGAGGATAAAAATGACTGGATGGAATGGGACAGTTGCGCGCTGATGTATGCGAGTAATGCGCAGGATGCGATCCCGACACTGATTGATCAGGGCGATAATGATCAGTTTCTTGCCGACCAGCTACAACCCGCAGTGCTGGCAGAAGCCGCGCGCCAGAAAGCGTGGCCGATGACGCTGCGTATTCAGCCGGGATATGATCACAGTTACTACTTCATCGCCTCTTTTATAGAGGATCACCTGCGCTTCCATGCGCAGTATTTACTGAAGTGAAAGTCCGCCCGGTTCGCCGGGCATCTTCTCATCAGAAGCGATAATCCACTGCCATAAAGTAACGACGTCCGTCTTCGTTATAGCTGTAGTCGTCACGACTGAGATCCTTGTCGCCAAGGTTCAGCACGCCTGCGCGCAGTTTGACGTCTTTAGTCACCTGCCAGGCCGCACCGGTATTCCAGATGGTATAACCGCCCGGTGTTTTAGCCGTCGCGCTGTCGGCGCGTTTCTGCCCGGTATAGTGACCAGAAACATAGAATGACCAGTCTTCCAGCGCCAGCGGTTTCCAGTCCAGCGTACCGTTAGCAGTATGGAACGGCAGATCGGATAGCGGTTTGTTTTCGCCGTTGCTGACATCACGACCATCGTTGTAGGTGTAGTTGAGTGACAGTTTCCATTCATCGTTGAACGGAATTTTCAGCTCGGTTTCCACGCCCTGAATACGTGCTTTGTTAACGTTGTAGTAGCTGAATACCGGTATGCGCCGTCCGTTAGCGCCCGTCTCAAAACCGACAAAGTTTTGGTAGCCCGGTGCAGCATTGACGTCAGACGTACGGCTGATGCTGATGCGATCTTTCACATCGTTACGGAAAACGGTCACGCTGGACTCCACCCCTTCCAGCCAGCCGTCTTCACCCATGTAGTAAAGCCCCAGCTCCCAACTTTCGCTGGTTTCTGGTTTCAGATCCGGGCTACCCACAATCTTACATGCGCCACGGCAGGAATTGCTCGTCCAGTCAGGGCTAAGTTGCAACAGAGAAGGCGCTTTAAAAGCCGTCGCCCAGCCCCCTTTCACCGTTACGGTGTCGGTGGCGTTATAAACCAGGTAGGCACGCGGACTCCAGTGTTCACCGTAGGTTTCATGATCGTCCATACGTACGCCGGTCGTCAGCGCCAGCGGCTCGAAGATCCGCCATTCATCTTCCACAAACAGCGCGTACTGGCTGGCAGACGTTTTGGAACTGGTTCCCCCGGTCAGGTTCACCGCATCGCTAAGTTTGTCGTGACGCCATTCACCGCCAACCGTGAGAAACTGATTAATCGCCGTCAGCGGCAACGTGTATTTGCCGTCGACCGTATTGCTTTCGGAAGTTATCGGGCTGCTGTTGCCAGGGTTTTTGTTCTCGACTTTCTCACCGTAGTATTTCAGTTCGCTGGTGCCGTAATCCCAACGCCCATTATGGCTGACGGAGTAGTTCTGGCGTTCCAGGCGGTTTTTGTCCAGCGAGTCGGAATCACGATCCTGACGGTCGAAACCGTATCCGGCAGTAAAATCGTGATTTTGATTCGGTGTCCAGGCAAATTCGACATTGCCGTCGCGGCTGGAGAATCCTTCAATACGCGGCGTTTCTCCGGTATCGGTGGTCGTTGAGTTTTGCGGGTCATCCTTTTCACGTTTTGCCAGGCTGCCGTAAGCTTTCATTCCCAGCACGCCGTCAATTAATGGTCCGCTGGTAAAGAACTGACCGTTATAGGTATCACCGCGATCGCGATGTTCCTGAATGGTGGTATCGACGGTAACGGTACCCGACCATTTCTGACCGATTTTTTTGGTGATGATATTCACTACACCGCCGAGCGCATCGGAACCGTACAGCGACGACATCGGGCCACGGACCACTTCAATACGTTCGATGGAATCGACCGGGATCCAGTTCAGATCGAAATCATTGTGGCGGAAGACGGCATTGCGGGAGTTAACGCGTTTACCGTCGACAAGAATCAGGGTGTAGCTGCTGTCCAGACCACGAATACTAACGCCCTTACGGTTATCCCCTTCGTTCGTCAGTTGTACGCCAGGCACTTCTTTGAGGACATCCTTCAGATTCTGTACCGGTTTTCGCTGCAGGTCTTCCTGGGTAATGACGCTGATACTGGCGGGTGCATCTTTAAGGTTTTGCTCAACGGAAGATGCAGTGACAACCATCGTTTCGCCATCATCATCGACCGCTAACACAGGCCATGCGCAAGAAATAGCGGACAAACACAGCCCGACCCGTACGAAAGGGTTCAACCTAAACATTCCATATCTCCATGAGGTAACTACGAAAATAAAATGGGTATCGCTCACATCTTCTTTACGTCCCCTTGCGTACGGCAGCATCGCGGTGGACTTATTTGTATGCAGGTGATCATCCCAGAAAGCCGGAACAGCCTCTGATTTGTCAGCCTTTTTTGATTGCGGCGTAACGATAATGCAAACGATAACAATTATCAATCCAAATGTTAAATTTTATATCCGCATGATTTGTCAGGGAAATGGAATTGAAAAAGCCCTCTCGGTTGAGAGGGCTTAGCAAGGAAGGGAGGAAACTTATTTCTTATCGTTCTGCGGGAACTTCATTTCGCTGTAACGTACGAAGTGAGTTCCTTTAATCAGCTTGTATCCGAACCAGATAATCAGGAACAGCGGGATACCAATATATGTTGCCGCTACGCCGCCCCAGTCAATGGTGTCTTTCAGGAACGCTTCGTAGTTCTGGCCCAGTGTGATAATCAGACACAGAATGAATGCGAAGATCGGCCCCAGTGGGAAGAAGCCTGAACGGTATGGCAGATCGTTAATGTCGTGTCCCTGCAATACGTAACCGCGACGGAAGCGATAGTGGCTAATGGCAATCCCCAGCCAGGCGATAAAACCGGTCATCCCGGAGGTGTTCAGCAGCCACAGGTATACCGTCTGGTTGCCAAACATGGAGGTCAGGAAGCACAGACCGGCAATCACCGTCGTCGCATACAGCGCATTACGCGGCACGCCACCACGCGACAGTTTAGCGAAAATGCGCGGCGCTTTACCGTCACACGCCAGGGTGTACAGCATACGAGTAGACGCATACATACCGGAGTTACCCGCTGACAGCACCGCCGTCAGAATAACTGCGTTCATCACCGCCGCCGCAGAGAGCAGACCCGCGTGCTGGAACACCAGGGTGAACGGACTAACGCTAATGTCTTTAACATCGTTACGCAGCAGGCTCGGATCGGTGTACGGAATAATCAGGCTGATAATCAGGATCGCGAACACATAGAACAACAGGATTCGCCAGAACACCTGACGTACCGCGCGTGGAATGTTTTTCGCCGGATCTTCGGACTCGCCTGCAGCAATACCGATCAGTTCGGTTCCCTGGAAAGAGAAGCCGACAATCATAGCTACGCCGATCATCGCCGCAAAACCACCAGCAAACGGCGCTTCGCCGATTGTCCAGTTGCTCCAGCCTGCAGGCTGCGCGCCTTTGAAGATACCGATAATCATCAGCACGCCAACGATGATAAAGACAATAACTGTCGTGACTTTGATCAGTGAGAACCAGTATTCCGCTTCACCAAAGCCGCGAACAGAGATGTAGTTCAACAGGAAGATAACGCCGAGGAACAGCGCACTCCAGATCCAGCCCGGTGTATCCGGGAACCACCAGCTCATGACTAGCTGAGCTGCAACCAGGTCAACGGCGATAGTCACCGCCCAGTTGTACCAGTAGTTCCAGCCCAGCGCGAAGCCAAAGCCTTCTTCAACATAGTTCTGACCGTAAGTGGCAAACGAACCGGAAACCGGCATATATGCAGCCAGTTCACCGAGACTGGTCATCAGGAAGTAAACCATCAGGCCAATCAGCATATACGAGAGCAATGCCCCGCCCGGACCTGCCTGAGAAATCGTTGCGCCAGAGGCAACAAAAAGACCTGTACCGATGGAACCGCCAATGGCAATCATCGTCAGGTGACGCGCCTTTAATTCACGGCGTAAGCCCGGCGCTTCTGTAGTTTTAGTTTCGGAACCCATACAAAAATGCTATCCATCTTAAAAATGAGGCGCGATTGTAGCAGACGATTGGCAATCCTTCCGGCAGAAATACACGGTTATAAGACACCTTCATGATCGCCCAGGGATTATAAGTAAAGCAGCCAATCTCTTTTCTGGCGAATGCATGCTGAGGGCGCTGCGTCACGAAATCGACACAGCACCAGCATGTTCTTGTACAGCAACTTAACGCGGTACATTCGCGGGATCGCAATAGTCCAGGAAGCGCCGTAGCGCGTTGGAAAGGTGTTTTTGCCGATGATGTATACGCCACAACGTACGCATCAGGCGCGGAAGAGGGACCGCAACTTCACTTAATGTGCCTGCCTGCAATTGATCTTCAATCACCCGTCGCGACAGGCAACTAATACCCAACCCATGACGCACCGCATGTTTGATTGCCTCGGAGTTACCTAATTCCATCGCCATCTCAAACTTCGGTAAATGTGACAGCAACAGATAATCGACAATCTCCCGCGTGCCGGAGCCGCGTTCACGCAGGATCCACGGCGCAGCGGCCAGCTGTTCTAAGGTGACCGGACCACGAGCCAACGGCGAAGTCGGCGCGGCGAAAACCACCAGCTCGTCTTCCAGCCACGGTTCAGAAATGATTTCAGTGCTGTGGCACGGTCCTTCAATAAAGCCAATATCAACGCGGAAATCCAGCACCGCTTGCATCACGTCCTGGCTATTCCCAACGCTAAGTTCAATCGGCAACTGCGGATAATCATGGCGATAACGGGCGATAACTGCAGGCAGAATATAGTTACCGATGGTACTACTGGCATAGATACGAATCGCGCCGTTGTCTTCGCGAAACAGTTGTTCGATTTCAACCGCCTGTTCAAGCAGTGCCAACGCTCGCGGATAGAGCAGCCGCCCGTGTTCATTAACTACCAGTCTTTTCCCCACGCGATCAAACAGTTGAACGCCAAGCTGCCCTTCCAGGTCGGTCAAGGCTGCGCTCACTGCTGATTGCGACAACGCCAGCATCACCGACGCCTGGGTGGTTGATCCACTTTTCAATACTTCTGCAAAAACTTCCAACTGCCGGAGGGTGATGTGCATAGTCGCTTACCACTTATAAAGATTAATTATAAATATATAATCAATTTTATTTTTAAACCAGTTAGTCGTAACCTTATGCCCGGTTAAAGGAGAGGGTTATGACGAATATCACCTTACAGAAACAACATCGTACACTGTGGCATTTTATTCCGGGGTTAGCCCTGAGTGCAGTTATCACCGGGGTCGCCCTGTGGGGTGGTTCCATTCCCGCGGTTGCGGGTGCCGGGTTTAGTGCCCTCACCCTCGCAATTTTGTTGGGGATGGTTTTAGGCAACACCATCTATCCGCACATCTGGAAAAGCTGTGACGGTGGCGTGCTGTTTGCCAAGCAATATTTATTACGTCTGGGTATCATTCTTTATGGCTTCCGTCTGACGTTCTCGCAAATTGCCGATGTCGGTATCAGTGGGATCATCATTGACGTGTTGACGCTGTCCAGTACCTTCCTGCTGGCTTGCTTCCTGGGGCAGAAAGTGTTTGGTCTGGATAAGCACACCAGCTGGTTGATCGGTGCCGGTAGCAGTATCTGTGGTGCTGCCGCGGTACTGGCGACTGAGCCGGTAGTGAAAGCAGAAGCCAGTAAAGTAACCGTGGCTGTTGCAACCGTTGTTATCTTCGGGACCGTCGCGATTTTCCTCTACCCGGCGATATATCCGCTGATGTCTCAATGGTTTAGTCCGGAAACTTTCGGTATCTACATTGGTTCTACTGTGCACGAAGTGGCGCAGGTGGTGGCGGCAGGTCATGCCATCAGCCCGGATGCAGAAAACGCAGCAGTTATTTCCAAAATGCTGCGCGTGATGATGCTGGCTCCGTTCCTCATCCTGCTGGCGGCGCGTGTTAAACAGCTGTCTGGGGCGAACAGCGGCGAGAAAAGCAAAATCACTATTCCGTGGTTTGCCATCTTGTTCATCGTAGTTGCCATCTTTAACTCGTTCCACCTGTTACCGCAGAGCGTAGTGAATATGCTGGTAACGCTGGATACCTTCCTGCTGGCAATGGCGATGGCGGCGCTGGGTCTGACCACTCACGTCAGCGCGCTGAAAAAAGCCGGGGCGAAACCTCTGCTGATGGCTCTGGTACTGTTTGCCTGGCTGATTGTTGGTGGTGGTGCGATTAACTATGTGATTCAAAGCGTCATCGCATAAACCACTACATCTTGCTCCTGTTAACCCGCTATCATTACCGTTTTCCTCCAGCGGGTTTAACAGGAGTCCTCGCATGAAATACATTGGAGCGCACGTTAGTGCTGCTGGCGGTCTGGCAAATGCCGCAATTCGCGCCGCCGAAATCGACGCAACCGCGTTTGCCTTGTTCACCAAAAACCAACGTCAGTGGCGTGCCGCACCGCTCACGACGCAAACCATCGATGAATTCAAAGCCGCCTGTGAAAAATATCACTACACATCGGCGCAAATTCTTCCCCACGACAGTTATCTGATTAACCTCGGACATCCGGTCACTGAAGCTCTGGAAAAATCGCGCGATGCCTTTATAGATGAAATGCAGCGTTGCGAACAGCTGGGGCTTTCTTTGCTCAACTTCCACCCTGGCAGCCATCTGATGCAGATTTCAGAAGAGGATTGCCTTGCGCGTATTGCCGAATCCATCAACATTGCGCTGGATAAAACTCATGGTGTGACAGCGGTGATTGAAAACACCGCCGGTCAGGGCAGTAACTTAGGGTTTAAATTCGAACATCTCGCGGCGATTATCGACGGCGTGGAAGATAAATCCCGCGTCGGCGTCTGCATTGATACCTGCCATGCTTTCGCTGCCGGGTATGATTTGCGTACTTCTGCCGAATGCGAGAAAACGTTCGCGGATTTTGCCCGTATTGTCGGCTTTAAGTATCTGCGCGGGATGCACCTTAACGATGCGAAAAGCACCTTTGGCAGCCGCGTTGACCGCCATCATAGCCTCGGTGAAGGCAATATCGGTCATGATGCGTTCCGCTGGATCATGCAGGACGACCGTTTCGACGGAATTCCGCTGATCCTTGAAACCATCAACCCGGATATCTGGGCAGAAGAGATCGCCTGGCTGAAAGCGCAACAAACTGAAAAAGCGGTAGCCTGAAGATGAATAACCGGGAGAAGGAGATCCTTGCAATATTAAGGCGTAACCCGCTGATTCAGCAGAACGAAATTGCGGATATGCTGCAAATCAGCCGTTCGCGTGTTGCAGCGCATATTATGGATTTAATGCGCAAAGGACGGATTAAAGGCAAAGGTTACATTCTCACCGAGCAGGAATACTGCGTAGTGGTGGGGACAATCAATATGGATATTCGCGGGATGGCGGATATCCGTTACCCGCAAGCGGCTTCTCATCCCGGTACCATTCATTGCTCGGCAGGCGGCGTTGGACGCAATATCGCCCACAATCTGGCGCTGTTAGGCCGCGACGTTCATTTGCTTTCAGTGATTGGCGATGACTTTTATGGCGAAATGCTCCTGGAAGAAACGCGCCGCGCCGGCGTGAATGTCTCCGGCTGCGTTCGTTTACATGGTCAAAGCACATCGACGTATCTGGCAATTGCCAATCGAGACGATCAAACCGTGCTGGCGATTAACGATACCCATCTGCTGGATCAGTTGACACCGCAACTACTGAACGGGTCGCGCGATTTACTTCGTCATGCGGGCGTGGTACTGGCAGATTGTAACCTGACAGCCGAGGCGCTGGAATGGGTCTTTACCCTCGCTGATGAAATCCCGGTGTTTGTCGATACCGTTTCAGAATTCAAAGCGGGCAAAATCAAACACTGGCTGGCGCATATTCACACCCTGAAACCCACTTTACCGGAGCTGGAAATTTTATGGGGACAGGCGATCACCAGCGATGCTGACCGTAATGCCGCAGTGAATGCATTACATCAGCAAGGTGTTCAGCAACTGTTTGTTTATTTGCCCGATGAGTCAGTTTATTGCAGCGAAAAGGATGGAGAACAATTTTTGCTGACCGCACCAGCGCATACGACAGTAGACAGTTTTGGTGCTGACGATGGTTTTATGGCGGGTCTGGTATATAGCTTTCTGGAGGGAAACAATTTCCGTGACAGCGCCCGTTTTGCGATGGCCTGCGCAGCAATTTCACGCGCCAGCGGCAGCTTAAACAACCCTACCCTGTCTGCCGATAACGCGCTTTCATTAGTGCCGATGGTGTAACAATGTTGCCGGATTCGACGCTTGACCGCGTCTTATCCGGCTCATAACTCGCGCACTACGCTAAACCAATAAAGAACCCGGCAATGGTGGCACTCATCAGGTTAGAAAGTGTCGCCGCCGCCAGCGCGCGTAAACCAAGCTGGGCGATTTCCGGCGCACGGTGTGGCGCAACCGCAGAAAACGCCCCCACCACCACCCCGATAGAACCAAAGTTAGCGAAACCGCACAACGCGAAGGAAATAATCGCCACGGTTTTAGCATCCAGAGTGCCAGCTGTTTGCAGATAAGGTGAGAAATTGAGGTAAGCGACAAATTCATTTATTGCCAGTTTCTGTCCAATCAAACTCCCGGCAAGATTCGCATCACTCCAGTCAACACCCATTACCCACGCCAGTGGGGCCAGCAGGTAACCTAAAATGGACTCCAGCGAGGCATGTTCAAAACCAAACCAGCCGCCAACGCCGCCGATAATACCGTTAATCAACGCAATTATTGCAACAAATGCCATCACCACTGTCGCCACACCTGCGGCGATTTTCAGCCCGGTCATTGCCCCTGTCGCAGCGGCTTCAATAATGCTTTTTGGCGGTGTTTCGGTGAAAGAGAGGTTATTAAAGGAAACCTGCGAAGATTCCGTGGCCGGACTTAACAGGCGAGCAAATAAGATCCCGCCAGGGATCGCCATTAACGATGCCGCCAGCAAATATTCCACAGGTACGCCCAGTGCGGCGTAACCAATCATTGTCGAACCAGCAATCGAGGCCATGCCACTACAAATCGCTGTAAATAATTCATTGCGATTCAGCCGATCGATAAAGGGTTTGACGATTGCCGGAATTTCGTTTTGCCCGAGGAAAATGGTAGTGACCGCGACGAATGACTCGATCTTGCTGATATTTAATGCTTTCTGGAAGATACCGCCGAGAATGCGAATTAAGATCCCCATCACACCGATGTAGTAGAGAATACTCACCAGCGCGGTGACGAAGATAATTGCCGGTAATACTCTGAAACCAAAGATAAATCCTGCACCATCAAATAAGGTGTCCATTTTCGGTCCGACCAGAGAACCGAAGATAAATGCGCTACCTGCATCGCTGTACGCCATCACTTTATGCACGCCAAAAGCGACTTTTTCTGCGACCCAACGCCCTGGCGGTAACCAAAGCATAATGCCGCCAATCACGACCTGTAACACTAACGCCGCGCCAACGGTACGCAGGCTGATCTTCTTCTTGTTTACTGACAGCAAAAACGCAATTGCCAGCAGTACCACCATTCCCAGAACACTTCTCATGACATCCATAGTTATTATCTCTTCATGTCATTTTGGGCGACGGCTTTCTGCCCATCAGAAATCGCCGGGCCTGCATCTTGCGATACTGTCCCGGCTTGTTATCAACACTTAATGGGTTTTGATGTAGCCGCGCACGCACTCTTCGACTAATCCCCAGAACCAGTCAGTATCAATAGTGATGCCGACTTTGGTATTGGCGGGCTTGCCAAGAACGCCCAGCTCGTCGCAGACGGTACGCCCATAGCAAGGGCCACTGTTGACGTCCACTTCGACGTACATCTCCTGGGTTTTAATGCCATCGGGGTTAATCAGATAACCGATACAGGTGGCGTCATGTACCGGGCCGCCAGCCAGACCGTAGTTTTCGAACTGCGTTTTCAGAGTGAAGTTCATGATGTCGCTGAACAGCTCTCCGGCGGGGCCGCCTGCCCTTTCCATCCGAGCAATCACGTCCGGGGTGCAAACGGTCTGGTTGGTGAGATCGAGGCCCATCATCACTAATGGAACGCCGGAGGTGAACACCACTCGCGCCGCTTCCGGGTCCGCAAAGATGTTGAACTCGGCAGATGGCGTGAAGTTGCCTGTACCGTAAGCGCCGCCCATTAGCACAATTTCACGGATTTTCGGCAGGATCGCGGGCTGCATACGCATTGCCACCGCGATATTTGAAAGCGGACCAACCGGCACCAGAGTGATATCGCCATCGCTTGCCATCAGGGTATCGATGATATATTTCACCGCATGAGTGCTTTCTGCCTGGCGGGTCAGCAGCCCGAACACCGGGCCATCCAGTCCGGTTTCACCGTGAATATTATCGGCAACGATTTGTTGCCGCATAATGGGTTGTGGCATCCCCGCATAAACCGGAACATTAATCTCCAGTTTCTGGCAAACATTCAGGCCATTAATTAATGTTTTATCAAGCGTCTGATTACCCGCTACAATGGTGATACCTAATAAATCAATCGCCGGATGTTTCGCTGCCATCATCATTGCAATAGCATCATCATGACCCGGATCACAATCCAGAATAATTTTTCTCTTTTCCATTGTTTATTTCCTCTGTTTCCAGTTGCGTTATTTTTTCTACAGCAAAGAAAATTCGACCGGGCCGATGATTGAATCTTAACAACAGCGTACGTATGCTAAATATGAGAAATCTCATAGCGGATAAACATTGTGAAAGAAATCCACAATAATGATCTTAAGCAGCAATTGATGAGTGAATCCGCGTTTAAGGATTGCTTTTCAACGGATGTTTCAGCCGATACTCGGCTGTTTCATTTTTTAGCGCGTGACTACATAGTGCAGGAAGGGCAACAGCCGTCCTGGCTGTTTTACCTGACGCGAGGCCGCGCCAGGCTTTACGCCACGCTAGCTAATGGTCGCGTGTCGCTGATCGATTTCTTTGCCGCCCCCTGTTTTATTGGTGAGATTGAGTTAATCGATAAAGACCATGAACCGCGTGCGGTGCAGGCTATTGAAGAGTGTTGGTGCCTTGCGCTCTCTATGAAACATTACCGCCCGCTGTTATTAAACGACACGCTATTTTTACGAAAACTCTGCGTTACTTTAAGCCATAAAAATTATCGAAATATTGTTTCTTTAACTCAGAATCAATCATTTCCGTTAGTGAATCGCCTGGCAGCATTTATATTACTCTCACAAGAAGGTGATCTTTATCACGAAAAGCATACGCAAGCGGCAGAGTATTTAGGCGTTTCTTATCGACATCTTTTATATGTTCTCGCGCAATTCATTCACGACGGTTTATTAATTAAAAGCAAGAAAGGATATCTAATTAAAAACAGAAAGCAGTTGTCAGGACTGGCGCTGGAGATGGACCCGGAGAATAAATTCTCCGGGATGATGCAGTAAAAAATAATCTGCAATAGCGCGATTGCCGGATGCAACGCTTAATTAGGCGTACATCCGGCAATGAAACTCAAGCTAAACCAATAAAGAACCCGGCAATGGTCGCGCTCATCAGGTTGGAAAGCGTTGCTGCTGCCAGCGCCCGTAAACCAAGCTGAGCGATTTCCGGTGCGCGTTTTGGCGAAATAGCCGAAAATGCCCCAACGACAACACCGATAGAACCAAAGTTAGCAAAACCACAAAGCGCAAAGGAGATAATCGCAATGGTTTTCACTTCCAGCGTGCCGCCCGTTTGCAGGTATGGGGAGAAACTCAGGTAAGCGACGAATTCGTTAATCGCCAGTTTCTGCCCAATCAGGCTACCCGCAAGGTTGGCATCACTCCAGTCCACACCCATGATCCACGCCAGCGGTGCCAGCACATAGCCAAAAATACTTTCCAGAGAAGCATTGGCGAAGCCAAACCAGCCGCCAATTCCGCCGATAATGCCGTTGATCAGCGCAATAATTGCCACAAATGCCATTACCACCGTCGCCACACCAGCGGCGATTTTCAGCCCGGTCATCGCACCGCTCGCCGCTGCTTCGATAAAGCTTTTTGGCGGCGTTTCGCTGAACGACAGATTTTCAAATGTCACCTGCGAAGGCTCGGTTGCCGGGCTAAGAATACGTGCAAACAAAATACCACCAGGGATCGCCATCAGCGATGCCGCTAACAGGTAGTCAATTGGTACGCCCATTCCGGCATAACCAATCATCATCGAACCCGCAATGGACGCCATCCCGCTACAAATTGCGGTAAACAACTCGTTGCGATTCATGCGATCGATAAACGGTTTAACGATCGCCGGGATCTCATTTTGCCCGAGGAAAATAGTGGTAACCGCAACAAAAGATTCGATTTTGCTGATGTTGAGGGCTTTCTGAAAAATACTGCCAAGAATACGAATCAGCAGCCCCATCACGCCAATGTAGTACAGCAGACTGATGAGCGCAGTGACGAAGATAATCGCCGGGAGTACGCGAAAGGCGAAGATAAAGCCTGCGCCATCAAACAGGACATCCATTTTCGGCCCGACCAATGAACCAAAAATAAAGGCACTGCCGGCGTCACTGTAAGACATCACTTTATGTACGCCTAATGCCGCCTGCTCTACCGCCCATTTTCCTGGTGGAAAATAGAGCATGATTCCGCCAATGGCGATTTGTAGCAGCAATGCAGCTCCAACCGTGCGCAAACTGATGCTCTTTTTATTCACTGACAACAAAAATGCTATTGCCAGTAACACCACCATCCCCACAACACTTCTCATTATATCCATAATGATTTTCCCTTCATGCCAGTAAACCCGGCGCTAGCGCCAGGTTTTGGTATGTATGATCAGTACGGGCGACGGCTTTCTGCCCGTCAGAAATTAACCCGCGAGACGCTGGTATTCTTTGGCAATTTCGCTCGCCAGAATGGCGTTATTGAACACCAGTTGGATGTTGGATTTCAGGCTGTCACCACCGGTCAGTTCAGCAACACGCGCCAGTAGGAACGGTGTACTTTCTTTACCAATAACGCCCTGCTCTTCGGCTTCGGCGACGGCTTGATCTATGGCTGCATTGATAGATTCCTCCGGCATCGCAAACTGTTCTGGGATCGGATTTGCCACCACCAGGCCACCGTTCAGACCGCTTTGCCATTTCACTGCCATTGCACGAGCGATTTCCGTGGCACTATCAAGGCGAATGCTGACGTCAAACGGGCTGGTACGGCAGAAAAACGCAGGCAGCGCTTTTGTCTGATAGCCAATTAACGGCACACCGAAGGTTTCTAAATATTCTGTTGTTAATCCTAAATCGAGAATAGATTTTGCACCGGCACAAACAACGGTGACATTAGTATTTGCCAGTTCTTGCAAATCGGCAGAAATATCGAAGGTATGTTCCGCCCCGCGATGCACACCACCAATTCCCCCGGTGGCAAATACTTTAATTCCGGCAAGCGCCGCAATAATCATCGTTGAAGCCACAGTGGTTGCGCCATTTTTTCCGGCGGCAACGACAAAAGGTAAATCGCGACGACTAACTTTGGTCACGTTATGCCCTTCGCGACCCAGCAATTCAATTTCTTCTTTGCTTAAACCCACTTTCATCACGCCGCCAATAATGGCGATAGTGGCAGGTACAGCGCCCTGTTTACGAATAGTTTCTTCAACTTCAATTGCGGTCTGGGCATTTTGTGGGAACGGCATCCCGTGAGAAATAATGGTCGATTCCAGCGCCACAACCGGTTTTTTGTTTTTTAAAGCGTCCTGCACTTCCGGGGAAATTTGTAATAATTCAGGGGAAATTTTTAATTCAGACATTCTGCGTTCTCCACTAACGATATAACGTTGGCAATCGATAAATCGGGGTTATTGGTGTATTCACAGGAGAGCGCCATTGACGAACATCCCTGTGCGAAACGAACAGATTCGGCAAACGGCATTCCGTCTACCCAACACGAAGCAAGTCCCGCCATCATGGCATCGCCCGCTCCGGTAACATTAATGACATTGGTTTTGATCGGCGCAGACCAACCACTTTCACCGCTGATATCACTGTAATAAACGCCGTCGCCGCCCATGCTCAATACCAGTCGGTTCAGGCCATGTTGATGGAACCAGGCGGCAACCTTTGCCACATCTTCACGCCCTGACAGCGCAATCCCACTCAGGGTTTCCGCTTCAAGGCGGTTTGGCTTGAGAGTGTGGATTTGATTTAGACGGTCGCGCACTTTGACACATTTCCACGCGGAAACAGGATCGACAAATACGGGTACGTTGGCGGCATTATCCAGAATCCATGCCAGTGCCTCTTCACTGATATTACAGTCCGCGACAATGACCTTTGCCCTCTGAATAAATTCACGGTGCTGTGCGAGATATTCAGCTGTAATAGCGTTGCTAATATTCATGTCATTTATAGCAACCAGCATTTCACCGGTATTATCGAGTAATGATAAATAGCTCGACGTATTTTCTCCCGGCACAATCAGGCATTTATCGACATAAACGCCAGATTGATTGGTTTGCGTTAGCAGCGATTGGCCATAAAAATCACTGCCTACGGCGCTCAGTAGCCAGGCTCTATTACCCAGCAACGCCAGGTTTTGTGCAATATTGCGCCCTACCCCACCAGGCGTAAATTTTATTTTACCTGGATTTGAATCCGCATAATTTAATGATTCATGTGAATATCCGGCGACATCAATATTCGCCGAGCCTATAATTACGACATAATCCTTTTCGCGCATAGCACGTCCTCTGGTAAAAAATTACCAACCCTGTCAATCCACAAGAATATAGATACTGCAAAGACGGTTTAAACATGTGTTCATATTTAAACATGTGCTCATAGTATGCATGTTTTACGTAAAGTAAATGGCCGCCAGAGAGGCAAAATGGGCAGATTTGAGCAGGCTCACAAAATGCGATTAAATGCCTGAATTACAAAAACGGGGAATTTGTGACGGGATGCACAGAACAGGAACACTAAAAAAGGGCAGAAATTAATCTGCCCTTGAGGAAATAACCTTAGTGTTTGATGAAAGTTTCAGGTTTCTACTAAAAGATAAAACCATTTAAATTCATAAAATTACATTCACAAACCGGTCATTCCCTTTGCGCTCATCCAATGTTACAGGGCAGGAAATTTCTGCCCTGGAACACACCTTTTATTACGCTGCTTTCGCTACTGCGTCCACTTCCGGACGTTTCAGGAAGGCATAGGCCAAACCCGCCACCAGCGTACCGGCAATAATGGCTACCAGGTAACCCAATACCGGCGTAATCGCGCCAGGGATCAGCAGAACAAACAGACCACCGTGCGGTGCCATCAGTTTCGCACCAATCGCCATTGAGATTGCGCCAGTCAGCGCCCCACCCACGATACAGCACGGCAGCACACGCATCGGATCACGAGCAGCAAACGGAATTGCACCTTCCGAAATGAAGCACAGTCCCAATACCAGAGCGGCTTTGCCACCTTCCTGCTGCGCTTTGTCGAATTTTCGACGCGCCACCATTGTTGCCAGACCCATTGCCAGCGGTGGCACCATACCTGCCGCCATAATCGCCGCCATCGGGCCATAGGTTTGAGTACTCAGCAGACCCACACCGAACGCGTACGCTGCTTTGTTTACCGGACCGCCCATGTCAGTACACATCATGCCACCGAGGATCGCCCCCAGCAGAACCGCATTCGCAGTCCCCATGGTCTGCAGCCAGTGAGTCAACCCTTCGAGAATGCCAGCAACCGGTTTACCGATCAGGTAAATCATCGCCAGACCGACCACCAGACTGGAAATTAGCGGAATGATCAGGATCGGTTTCAGCGCCTCCATACTCTGCGGCAGTTTCAATTGCGTACTGATTAACTTCGCAATGTAACCAGCCAGGAAGCCCGCAATAATACCGCCAATGAAGCCAGAACCGGTGCTGACCGCCAGCATACCGCCAATCAGACCCGGCGTGAGACCCGGACGATCGGCAATGGAAAAGGCAATATAACCTGCCAGTACCGGCACCATCAACGCAAAGGCTGAACCACCACCAATCTGCATCAGCGCCGCAGCCAACGTACCCGGCTCTTTAAACGCTTCGATACCAAAAGCAAAAGAAAGCGCGATACACAGACCACCTGCAACGACCATCGGCAGCATGTAAGAGACGCCCGTCAGCAAGTGACGGTAAGCGCCTGCACTCTCTTTCTTGCCTTCAGTGGTCGCTGTTTGAGCTTTGCCCGCTGGTTCATACAGCGTTGCTTCAGCAACCGCTTTATCCAGTTCCTGCGCAGTTTTCTTCAGCGCCAGACCGGTAGAGGTGCGATACATCGGTTTACCAGCAAATTTCGCCAGATCCACTTCAATATCTGCCGCCACAATCACCAGATCCGCTGCGGCGACTTCTTCAGGGGTGATTGCATTACCCGCGCCAACCGAACCACGGGTTTCAACTTTCACCCACCAGCCACGTTTTTTCGCTTCGGTTTCAATGGCTTCAGCCGCCATAAAGGTGTGTGCTACGCCAGTCGGGCAAGCAGTCACCGCAACTACGCGTTTCGGACCGCTGGCGGCAACCGGTGCTGTCGCAGCGACCGGCGCAGTGTAAGGTTTCGCATGGCCTTTGGCTTCACTCAGGAACAGCTCAGGGTGCGCAACTGCCCGGGAAATATCGCCCAGCCAGACATTTTTACCGTTCAGCGCGCTGTCGTTCGGGATGGAATCACCGAGAACAATCGCCATTTCAGCGTCGTTCGGATTGTCGATGATTTCCAGTTTTGCTTTTCGCGCCGCCGCGCCCAGCAGGGTCTTCGCCATATAGGCGCGTGCCTGACCGAGATTAGCGTCAATAATCAGCAGCGTTTTCATTATGCCTCTCCTGCTGTCAGTTAAAAGGTTGTAAGTCGACGCGCGCCATCATTGCGGCCAACTGCGGACGATCGGTAATACCCACATTGCTTTGACTTACCGCCAGGGCTGCAACAGCTGTCGCCAGACGCAGTGTGTGTTCACTGGATTCACGCATCAGCAAGCCATAAATCAGGCCACCAACCATAGAATCCCCTGCGCCAACGGTGCTTACGACATCGACTGACGGTGGTTTGGCGATCCATTCGCCGGAGGCATTAACCCAAAGCGCGCCTTCGGCACCCAGTGAAATAACAACATGCGCAATACCTTGTTCACGTAGCGCATGTGCAGCTTCAATCACATCTTTCATTTCAGGCAGTTTACGGCCTGCCCAGATTTCCAACTCGCGGCGGTTAGGTTTCACCAGCCACGGTGCCGCTTTCAAACCTGCTACTAACGCTTCACGGCTACTATCAAAGATAATGCAAGGACACTGACTACGCAGGCGAGTCATCCAGTCGGTGAACGCTTCCGGGCTGACGCCTGACGGTAAGCTTCCGCTGACACAGACCATATCGAACTGACCGAGCCAGCTCAGAGAATCAGTCACAAAGCGTTCCCAGTCGGTGGGGGTGACTTCAAAACCCGAGAAGTTGAAGTCGGTCACTTCGCCGTCTTTTTCCGTCAGCTTAACGTTAATTCGGGTGCGCCCCTGTACAACCTGGAAACGGTTGGCAATGCCCAGCTCGCTGAACAGTTGCTGAAAACCATCCTGATTGTCTTTACCCAGGAAGCCGCCAACGGTGACATCAATTCCCAGGTCTTTTAATACTTTGGCCACGTTGATGCCTTTACCCGCCGCATGCAGACCGGTGGTTTTCACCAGGTTCACTTCGCCGCGTTCAATTTCCGGGCAGAAACCAACAAGGTCATAAGCCGGATTAAGGGTGATCGTAGCAACACGTCTGCTCATTATGCGCCCTCCCCAAGACCAGCAGCGATAGCGTCGCCAATGGCTTTCAGCGCCTGTTCAGCATCTGCACCCTGGGCGGTAAAGCGTAGGCGATGACCTTTCTTAACGCCAAGTGCCACAACTTTCATCAGACTACGTCCGTTTGCCGGTTTGCCGGTGCCATCAAGGTTTGTCACGGTAATATCACTGTTAAATTGTTTAATGGTATTGACCAGCATGGTACCTGGACGAGCATGCAGGCCGTGTTCATTGCGCACCACAAACTCCGCGCTTAACACGTCGTCGGTCAGCGCATCATCGCTGGTCAGCAGCGCCAGCAACGTTGCCGCATCCGCTTTCAGCAAGCGGTCAGCTTTATTGTCGAGTAACAAATCAGCGAGACGCTTAAGAACCGCAATGGGCTGATCGTCATTCATCGCCACACTCACCAGCATGGCTGCCGTTTCGCCGTCCACATCAAAAGCATTTGCCGCACGGCTTACCGCAATCGCGCTACGCAGATTGCCTTCGGCGCTATCGCTCAGCCAGATACCCTGTCCGAGGTTCAGCGGTTGTTCATTGATGGCTTTGGTGACGAAAGTGGCGTCAACTGCCCCCGCCTCTTTCAGACGCGCAGCGTTAAGCGCCTGAAGAGTCAGCAGATCGCTGGTGACGATATCCAGCGTCAGCATTTCGTTGTCGAGCTTCAGCTGCTCACTCTGCTTTTCGCCCATCAGCAATGCGCGAAGTTCTTCTGCTGTTGTTGCTGACTTCAGTTGTTCATCAACGGAATCATCGCTCAGTACGTGGGTCAGCTGGCGTAGCAGGCCCAGATGTTCATCCGAGCTGGCAGCAATACCGATCGCCACGTACGCTACCTGGCCGTCACCCCAGGTGACGCCTTCCGGGAACTGAAATACCTGAACGCCGGTTTTCAGCACCTGATCGCGGGTGTCGGTAGTGCCGTGTGGAATAGCAATACCATTGCCGAGGAACGTAGAGGTTTGCTGTTCGCGCGCCAGCATGCCATTGACGTAGCCTTCAGCTACATTACCGGCCTGCACCAGCGCCGCAGCGACCTGGCGAATCGCCTCTTCTTTGTCTCCGGCCTTTTCGCCCGGATGGATGTCCTGTACGGATAACTGGAACATAGTTCTCCTCTCTTGCTGAATTGAAACGATTCAGCTTCTATGAGAAAAAAAGCGCCAACCTGGCTTAGGGTTAAAGACAAGATCGCGCTGAAACGTTTCAAGAAAGAATAATACTTCTGTTTCAGCACGCAAGGAAAGCCGTAAAGTAATGAGCAAAAGTTTGATGTGCTGCACAATTTTTTGTCATTTTTCCTAATTGCTGATGGGAAAATCCGTTATCAGCAATTTCATTTCAGCAGCGTCAGCAGCCAATCAGCAACAGTGAAATGGCATTTTGATTATTCGTGGCGCTTTTGATTTCGCTGTCTGTTTATTTTCTAACAAGCAGCGTAAACTCCGCGTCTTCCTCTTCCAGTGATCGACCAGCATGCATAACTCCCCCGCAGTCTCCAGCGCGAAATCGTTTGACCTGACCTCGACGGCGTTTTTAATCGTTGCCTTTCTCACCGGTATTGCGGGCGCTCTACAAACCCCGACACTCAGTATTTTCCTTACCGATGAAGTACATGCCCGTCCGGCGATGGTGGGATTCTTCTTTACCGGCAGCGCTGTCATTGGGATTCTGGTCAGTCAGTTTCTCGCCGGGCGCTCTGATAAGCGCGGCGATCGCAAATCGCTGATTGTCTTTTGCTGCCTGTTAGGCGTGCTGGCCTGCACCCTTTTTGCCTGGAATCGCAACTACTTTGTTTTGCTATTCGTTGGCGTCTTTCTTAGCAGCTTTGGCTCGACCGCTAACCCGCAAATGTTTGCCCTCGCCCGTGAACATGCCGACAAAACCGGACGTGAAGCGGTGATGTTCAGCTCTTTTTTACGCGCTCAGGTTTCACTGGCATGGGTCATTGGCCCGCCGCTGGCTTATGCCTTAGCGATGGGTTTCAGCTTTACGGTAATGTATCTGAGCGCAGCGGTAGCGTTTATTGTTTGCGGCGTGATGGTGTGGCTGTTTTTACCGTCGATGCAAAAAGAGCTTCCACTGGCGACCGGCACGGTTGAAGCGCCGCGCCGTAACCGTCGCGATACGCTGCTGCTGTTTGTCATTTGTACATTGATGTGGGGCTCGAACAGCCTGTACATCATCAACATGCCGCTATTTATTATCAACGAACTCCATCTTCCCGAGAAACTGGCAGGCGTGATGATGGGGACCGCCGCCGGGCTGGAAATCCCGACCATGTTGATTGCCGGATATTTCGCCAAACGTCTGGGTAAGCGTTTCTTAATGCGCGTTGCTGCCGTGGGTGGCGTCTGTTTTTACGCAGGAATGCTGATGGCGCATTCACCTGTCATTCTGTTGGGCTTGCAGCTGCTAAATGCTATTTTTATTGGCATTCTGGGCGGCATCGGGATGCTTTATTTTCAGGATTTGATGCCCGGTCAGGCAGGTTCAGCCACCACGCTCTATACCAACACGTCGCGCGTGGGCTGGATCATCGCAGGATCTGTGGCGGGCATCGTCGCCGAGATCTGGAATTATCACGCTGTGTTCTGGTTTGCGATGGTGATGATTATCGCCACTCTGTTTTGCTTACTGCGGATTAAAGATGTTTAAGGCGCGGTCAGCATTTCCAGATCGATAAGCCAGGTCATTGCCTGCTGACGCGAGTTACCGCACATTTCAGCGCTGGCTTGTAAGCCTGCACAGACTTTCGGCCGCAGTGGCGAGGTGAAAATTTTACAGCGTTGCTGTTCATCAAGCTGAATGCAGGGCGTATTGGCGGGCTTGCCATCTGGCATACCGGGAATAGGGCTGGAAATTGAAGGGGCAGTGCAACACGCCCCGCAACCCGGACGGCATTCCATACGTTGTTCTCTTAAGGTTAACCACCGGATTGATGAGCGCGCACAGTACCACCTTTTTTGCACCAGCAAAAGTGCGAATACCACTTGCCCGAAAGGCCCGTCGCGAGTACTTTGTCGCGATATTTTTGACATTTTCGACTACAGGAATTTTTCGATGCCAAGAGCGAACGAAATTAAAAAAGGTATGGTACTGAATTACAACGGCAAACTGCTGCTGGTTAAGGATATTGATATTCAGTCGCCCACTGCCCGCGGTGCCGCTACGCTGTACAAAATGCGTTTTTCTGATGTCCGTACCGGGCTGAAAGTAGAAGAGCGTTTCAAAGGTGATGATATCGTTGACACCGTGACGCTGACCCGCCGTTACGTTGACTTCTCCTATGTCGATGGCAACGAATATGTCTTTATGGATAAAGAAGACTATACCCCGTATACCTTCACCAAAGATCAGATTGAAGAAGAGTTGCTGTTTATGCCTGAGGGCGGCATGCCGGACATGCAGGTGCTGACCTGGGACGGTCAACTGCTGGCGCTTGAGCTGCCGCAGACCGTTGATCTGGAAATCGTTGAAACCGCACCTGGCATCAAAGGGGCATCTGCCAGCGCCCGTAACAAACCGGCGACATTGAGCACTGGTCTGGTGATTCAGGTACCAGAATACTTAAGCCCGGGCGAAAAAATTCGTATCCATATCGAAGAACGCCGTTATATGGGTCGTGCTGACTAACTTCAGCCGCATGCAGAAAAGGGATAGCTCAGGCTGTCCCTTTTTTAATTTATTATACCAATCCTTCATTTTGCGCTTCCTGAACACCTTTCGCCTGCAATATTCACTTGTAAATTGATCGCCCTCACACTTCATCGCATTAACAATCCAGACCAATTTCAATTGCTGTCATATAACTTTACACTGTCATTGTTAATCAATCGTTACTAAGACGTGACTCCTATGAATACAATCGCCTCCGCTACGCTCCCGCATCATGTACACGCTCCACGCTACGATCGCCAGCAGTTGCAATCACGTATCGTTCATTTTGGCTTTGGAGCCTTTCACCGCGCTCATCAGGCGTTACTGACCGATCGTGTGCTGAATGCCCAGGGCGGCGACTGGGGGATCTGTGAGATCAGCTTGTTCAGCGGCGATCAACTGATGAGCCAGCTCCGCGCACAGAACCATTTATATACCGTGCTGGAGAAAGGTGCGGACGGCAATCAGGCGATAATTGTCGGTGCCGTTCACGACTGCCTGAATGCAAAACTGGATTCCTTAGCGGCAATTATTGAGAAATTTTGCGAGCCACAGGTGGCAATTGTTTCCCTGACGATTACCGAAAAAGGCTATTGTATTGACCCGGCCACCGGTGCACTCGACACCAGCAATCCGCGGATTATTCACGATCTTCAAAATCCTGAAGAACCTCACTCCGCGCCGGGTATTCTCGTCGAAGCACTGAAACGACGCCGTGAACGCGGCCTTGCACCGTTTACCGTACTCTCCTGCGACAATATTCCCGACAATGGCCATGTGGTGAAAAACGCGGTGCTGGGGATGGCGGAAAAACGTTCACCAGAACTCGCCGGGTGGATAAAAGAACACGTCAGTTTTCCGGGAACCATGGTCGACCGTATTGTTCCGGCAGCAACCGACGAATCACTGGCGGAAATCAGCCAGCATCTGGGGGTGAATGATCCCTGTGCGATTAGCTGCGAACCGTTTATCCAGTGGGTGGTGGAAGATAACTTCGTCGCTGGGCGTCCTGCCTGGGAAGTCGCAGGTGTACAAATGGTGAATGATGTCCTGCCATGGGAAGAGATGAAACTGCGGATGCTTAATGGCAGCCACTCTTTTCTCGCTTATCTGGGTTACCTCTCAGGATTCGCCCATATCAGTGATTGCATGCAGGATCGCGCATTTCGCCATGCCGCCAGAACAATAATGCTGGATGAGCAAGCGCCGACACTGCGGATTAAAGATGTCGATTTAACACAATATGCGGATAAGTTAATTGCACGTTTTGCTAACCCGGCGCTGAAACATAAGACCTGGCAAATCGCGATGGATGGCAGCCAGAAATTACCGCAACGTATGCTGGCAGGTATTCGCATACATCTGGCGCGCGAAACGGACTGGTCGTTGCTGGCATTAGGCGTTGCAGGCTGGATGCGTTACGTCAGCGGCGTTGATGATGCCGGAAATGCCATTGATGTTCGCGATCCGCTTAGCGATAAAATTTGCGAACTTGTTGCGGGCAGTAACAGTGAACAACGCGTAACCGCCCTGCTTTCTCTGCGTGAAGTTTTCGGTGATGATCTGCCAGATAACCCGCATTTTGTGCAGGCAATCGAACAAGCCTGGCAACAAATCGCACAATTCGGCGCGCATCAAGCGCTATTAAACACCCTCAAAATTTAACGATTTCTGCGGTTAAAGCGGATGAAGCTCGCCTTCGTCCGCTCTCCCCTTCTCTTTTCTGCCTTTTTTAGCCAGGATTAACGCTCAGTTAACTTTTAAGAGTATTGCGGAGCCGTTGTGACCAGAACCAACCTCATCACCGGTTTTCTCGGCAGCGGGAAAACTACGTCGATTCTTCATCTGTTAGCCCATAAAGATCCCAACGAAAAATGGGCGGTACTGGTTAATGAATTTGGGGAAGTCGGAATTGATGGTGCTTTGCTCGCCGATAGCGGCGCATTGCTGAAAGAGATCCCCGGCGGCTGCATGTGCTGCGTTAATGGTTTACCTATGCAGGTAGGGTTGAATACCTTACTGCGTCAGGGAAAACCAGACCGCTTGTTGATAGAGCCGACCGGGCTAGGCCATCCGAAACAGATCCTCGATCTCTTAACCGCACCCGTCTATGAACCGTGGATAGATCTGCGCGCCACGTTGTGCATTCTCGATCCACGCCTGCTGCTGGACGAAAAAAGCGCCAGCAATGAAAACTTCCGTGACCAGCTGGCTGCCGCAGACATTATTGTCGCCAATAAATCCGACCGTGCGACGCCCGAAAGTGAGCAAGCGCTACAGCGCTGGTGGCAGCAAAATGGTGGCGATCGGCAATTAATTCACAGTGAGCATGGGAAAGTTGACGGTCATCTTCTGGATTTGCCGCGTCGCAATTTAGCCGAGTTGCCCGCCAGCGCCGCGCATTCTCATCAGCATGTCGTGAAAAAAGGGTTAGCAGCGTTAAGCCTGCCAGAGCATCAACGCTGGCGTCGCAGTCTGAACAGCGGGCAAGGATATCAGGCCTGCGGCTGGATATTCGACGCTGATACGGTATTCGACACCATTGGCATTCTGGAATGGGCGCGACTTGCACCGGTAGAACGCGTCAAAGGCGTGCTGCGTATTCCCGAAGGGCTGGTGCGAATCAACCGTCAGGGCGATGACCTGCACATTGAAACGCAAAACGTTGCGCCACCGGACAGCCGTATTGAGCTGATTTCCAGCAGCGAAGCTGACTGGAATGCCTTGCAGAGCGCGCTGTTGAAGCTTCGTTTAGCGACTACCGCGTAAGGTTGCCTGCGTTTTTCAGTAAGATAATTAGAGAAAATATGATTAAAAATTTGCCGCAAATAGTGTTGTTGAATATTGTCGGCCTCGCGCTGTTTCTTTCCTGGTATATTCCCGTTAATCATGGATTCTGGTTGCCGATTGATGCGGATATTTTTTATTTCTTTAATCAGAAACTGGTCGAAAGTAAGGCCTTTTTGTGGCTGGTTGCATTGACCAACAATCGCGCCTTCGACGGTTGTTCACTGCTGGCGATGGGTATGTTGATGCTGAGTTTCTGGCTGAAAGAAAACGCCCCTGGCAGACGACGTATCGTGATTATTGGTCTGGTCATGCTATTAACTGCAGTGGTATTAAACCAGCTGGGTCAGGCATTAATTCCTGTAAAACGGGCCAGCCCAACATTGACTTTTACCGATATTAACCGCGTCAGCGAACTGCTCTCTGTTCCCACGAAAGATGCCTCACGAGATAGCTTTCCCGGCGATCACGGTATGATGCTGCTTATTTTTTCGGCATTCATGTGGCGTTATTTCGGCAAAGTTGCAGGCCTTATCGCCCTTATTATTTTTGTGGTTTTTGCATTTCCCAGAGTAATGATTGGCGCACACTGGTTTACTGACATCATTGTTGGTTCGATGACCGTGATATTGATCGGTTTGCCCTGGGTGTTGCTGACGCCATTAAGTGATCGATTAATCACCTTTTTTGACAAATCACTACCGGGAAAAAACAAACATTTCCAAAACAAATAACTCACAGTAATTAACATCATCAGGGTTATTTTTATAGTGAGGATAATCCTGATGATGCGCACCGTGCTTTCATCTATCGAACGCAAAAATCATTCTCTAAGTAAATGAATGTATTGCATGCGTTTCACTCAATCGTACTTTAATTGACCAATCCCGCTTATTAACTTTCTGTATCACTTTTTCTTATAAAAAATCATGTAAAACCGCTCGCCAAGACCGCACCAATCGGGTAATCTCGAACTCGTTTTGCCTCGGCGGTAGATTATCCTCACAGCATATAATTTTGTGCGTTAGTCCACAGATTTGGCCTTAAGGAATTGTTTCAACATGCCCAGGTAATTAGTCTCGTGTCGCTTGGCATTTTTTTATAACGATATTTGTCGTTAAGGACTTCAAGGGAAAACAAACAACATGGTCAAATCTCAACCGATTTTGAGATATATCTTGCGCGGGATCCCCGCGATTGCAGTAGCGGTTCTGCTTTCTGCATGTAGTGCAAATAACACCGCAAAGAATATGCATCCTGAGACACGTGCAGTGGGTAGTGAAACATCATCACTGCAAGCTTCTCAGGATGAATTTGAAAACCTGGTTCGTAATGTCGACGTAAAATCGCGGATTATGGATCAGTATGCTGACTGGAAAGGCGTACGCTATCGTCTGGGCGGCAGCACTAAAAAAGGTATCGATTGTTCTGGTTTCGTACAGCGTACATTCCGTGAGCAATTTGGCTTAGAACTTCCGCGTTCGACTTATGAACAGCAGGAAATGGGTAAATCTGTTTCCCGCAGTAATTTGCGTACGGGTGATTTAGTTCTGTTCCGTGCCGGTTCAACGGGACGCCATGTCGGTATTTATATCGGCAACAACCAGTTTGTCCATGCTTCCACCAGCAGTGGCGTTATTATTTCCAGCATGAATGAACCATACTGGAAGAAGCGTTACAACGAAGCACGCCGGGTTCTCAGCCGCAGCTAATAAACCGTTTGGATGCAATCCCTTGGCTATCCTGACGAGTTAACTGAAAGCACTGCTTAGGCAGTGCTTTTTTGTTTTCATTCATCAGAGAAAATGATGTTTCCGCGTCTTGATCCAGGCTATAGTCCGGTCATTGTTATCTTTTAAATGTTGTCGTAATTTCAGGAAATTAACGGAATCATGTTTATACGCGCTCCCAATTCTGGACGTAAGCTCCTGCTTACCTGCATTGTTGCAGGCGTGATGATTGCGATACTGGTGAGCTGCCTTCAGTTTTTAGTGGCCTGGCATAAGCACGAAGTCAAATACGACACACTGATTACCGACGTACAAAAGTATCTCGATACCTATTTTGCCGACCTGAAATCCACTACTGACCGGCTCCAGCCGCTGACCTTAGATACCTGCCAGCAGGCTAACCCCGAACTGACCGCTCGCGCGGCGTTTAGCATGAATGTCCGTACGTTTGTGCTGGTGAAAGATAAAAAAACATTCTGTTCATCTGCGACTGGTGAGATGGACATTCCACTAAAAGAATTGATTCCGGCGCTCGACATTAATAAAAACGTCGATATGGCGATCTTACCCGGCACGCCGATGGTGCCGAACAAACCCGCAATCGTCATCTGGTATCGCAACCCTTTGCTGAAAAATAGCGGCGTGTTTGCCGCTCTGAATCTCAACCTGACGCCTTCACTCTTTTATAGTTCACGGCAGGAAGATTACGATGGCCTCGCCCTCATTATTGGTAATACTGCGCTATCTACCTTTTCTTCACGTTTGATGAACGTTAATGAATTAACCGACATGCCGGTCCGTGAAACTAAAATTGCGGGCATTCCTCTGACCGTTCGGCTTTATGCAGATGACTGGACATGGAACGATGTGTGGTACGCATTTTTACTGGGTGGCATGAGTGGAACTTTCGTTGGACTTCTCTGCTATTACCTGATGAGTGTGCGTATGCGCCCAGGCAGAGAAATCATGACCGCCATCAAGCGCGAACAATTTTACGTGGTATATCAACCGGTGGTTGATACACAAGCTTTGCGGGTAACGGGCCTGGAAGTACTGCTACGCTGGCGGCATCCAGTAGCAGGAGAAATCCCCCCGGATGCCTTCATTAACTTTGCCGAAGCGCAAAAGATGATTGTGCCACTGACTCAGCACCTGTTTGAGTTGATTGCCCGCGATGCCGCAGAATTAGAAAAAGTACTGCCGGTAGGCGTCAAATTTGGCATTAACATTGCGCCGGCCCACTTGCACAGCGAAAACTTTAAAGCGGATATCCAGAAACTGCTCACTTCCCTGCCCGCACACCATTTCCAGATTGTGCTGGAAATTACCGAGCGCGATATGCTGAAAGAGCGAGAAGCCACACAACTCTTCGCCTGGCTGCATTCGGTCGGCGTAGAAATTGCTATTGATGACTTCGGCACCGGGCACAGCGCGCTTATCTATCTTGAGCGTTTTACGCTCGATTATCTGAAAATTGATCGTGGATTTATCAACGCCATCGGTACGGAAACGATCACTTCACCCGTACTTGACGCGGTGCTGACGCTGGCGAAACGCCTCAATATGCTGACGGTTGCTGAAGGGGTCGAAACGCCAGAACAGGCACGATGGCTAAGCGAACGCGGCGTTAATTTCATGCAAGGCTACTGGATTAGTCGCCCGTTACCGCTGGACGATTTTGTTCGCTGGCTGAAGAAACCGTATACGCCGCAGTGGTAAGGTGTGCTTACGTCCCTTATTATTCATAGTGAAAGCATGCCGGATTGCGGCTAATGATGAGTAAAAGGAAATCCGTTGCAGATGATTGTGCGCATACTGCTGCTGTTTATCGCTCTGTTCACCTTTGGTGCGCAGGCGCAGGCTATCAAGGAAAGCTATGCCTTTGCCGTACTGGGCGAACCCCGGTACGCATTTAATTTCAACCATTTTGATTATGTGAACCCCGCCGCGCCAAAAGGTGGGCAAATAACGTTGTCTGCCCTCGGCACCTTCGATAATTTCAACCGCTATGCACTGCGCGGCAATCCGGGCGCACGCACCGAGCAGCTGTACGACACGCTATTTACGACTTCCGATGACGAACCAGGCAGTTATTACCCGCTGATTGCTGAAAGCGCACGCTATGCTGACGATTATTCCTGGGTGGAGGTCGCTATTAATCCACGCGCCCGTTTTCATGATGGTTCGCCCATTACTGCCCGCGATGTAGAGTTTACTTTTCAAAAATTTATGACCGAAGGCGTGCCGCAATTTCGTCTGGTCTACAAAGGCACCACCGTCAAAGCCATTGCGCCGTTAACCGTGCGCATTGAGTTAGCTAAACCCGGCAAAGAAGATATGCTGAGTCTGTTTTCGCTGCCGGTATTTCCAGAAAAGTATTGGAAAGATCACAAACTTAGCGACCCGCTCGCCACGCCTCCGCTTGCCAGTGGTCCGTACCGCATTACGTCCTGGAAAATGGGGCAAAATATTGTCTATTCCCGCGTGAAAGATTACTGGGCAGCAAACTTACCGGTAAACCGTGGACGCTGGAATTTCGACACCATTCGCTACGATTATTACCTCGATGATAATGTCGCCTTTGAAGCGTTTAAAGCCGGTGCCTTTGATTTGCGTATGGAAAACGACGCCAAAAACTGGGCCACGCGCTATACCGGTAAAAATTTCGATAAAAAATACATCATCAAAGATGAGCAAAAGAACGAATCAGCCCAGGATACGCGCTGGCTGGCGTTTAATATCCAACGTCCGGTATTCAGCGATCGCCGGGTGCGGGAAGCGATCACTCTCGCCTTTGACTTTGAATGGATGAACAAAGCGTTGTTTTACAATGCCTGGAGTCGCACGAACAGTTATTTTCAGAATACCGAATACGCGGCCAGAAATTACCCCGACGCCGCGGAGCTGGTGCTTCTGGCACCAATGAAAAAAGATCTACCGCCAGAAGTCTTCACGCAAATCTACCAGCCGCCGGTATCCAAAGGCGATGGCTACGATCGTGACAACCTGTTAAAAGCCGACAAACTTCTTAACGAAGCAGGCTGGGTGCTGAAGGGTCAGCAACGCGTTAATGCCACAACGGGTCAGCCACTCAGCTTTGAATTATTGCTTCCCTCAAGCAGCAATAGTCAGTGGGTATTACCGTTCCAGCACAGCCTGCAACGGCTGGGTATCAACATGGACATTCGCAAGGTGGATAACTCTCAAATCACCAACCGCATGCGCAGTCGCGACTATGACATGATGCCGCGCGTATGGCGGGCGATGCCGTGGCCCAGTTCCGATTTACAGATTTCCTGGTCATCGGAATATATCAATTCCACTTATAATGCCCCCGGCGTGCAAAGCCCGGTTATCGACTCGCTGATCAACCAAATTATTGCCGCGCAGGGAAATAAAGAAAAATTACTGCCGTTGGGGCGAGCACTGGATCGCGTATTAACGTGGAATTATTACATGCTGCCAATGTGGTATATGGCGGAAGACCGTCTCGCCTGGTGGGATAAATTCTCCCACCCCGCTGTACGCCCTGTTTACAGCCTGGGTATCGATACCTGGTGGTATGACGTTAACAAAGCGACGAAACTGCCGTCAGCCAGACAACAGGGAGAGTAGATGGGCGCTTATCTGATTCGCCGTCTGTTGCTGGTGATCCCAACGCTATGGGCGATTATCACTATCAACTTTTTCATCGTGCAAATTGCGCCTGGCGGTCCGGTCGACCAGGCCATCGCCGCCATTGAGTTTGGCAATGCCGGAGTATTACCCGGCGCAGGCGGTGAAGGTGTTCGCGCCAGCCATGCGCAAACGGGCGTCGGCAATATCAGCGACAGTAATTACCGTGGCGGACGCGGATTAGATCCAGAAGTGATCGCCGAGATCACTCATCGCTACGGTTTCGATAAGCCGATCCACGAACGTTACTTCAAAATGCTCTGGGACTACATCCGCTTTGATTTTGGCGATAGTCTGTTTCGCAGCGCCTCAGTGCTGACGCTGATTAAAGACAGTCTGCCGGTTTCCATCACCCTCGGATTGTGGAGCACGCTGATTATCTATCTGGTGTCGATTCCGTTAGGCATTCGCAAAGCTGTTTATAATGGGAGCCGTTTTGACGTCTGGAGTAGTGCATTTATCATCATCGGCTACGCCATTCCGGCCTTTTTGTTTGCCATCCTGCTGATTGTCTTCTTCGCGGGCGGCAGCTATTTCGACCTGTTCCCTCTGCGCGGCCTGGTTTCCGCTAACTTTGATTCGCTGCCGTGGTATCAGAAAATCACCGATTATCTGTGGCATATCACGCTGCCGGTGCTGGCGACAGTGATTGGCGGCTTTGCGGCTCTGACCATGCTGACAAAAAACTCATTCCTTGATGAAGTGCGTAAGCAATACGTGGTGACGGCACGTGCGAAAGGGGTAAGTGAAAAAAATATTCTCTGGAAACATGTGTTCCGCAACGCCATGCTGCTGGTGATTGCCGGTTTTCCGGCGACGTTTATCAGCATGTTTTTTACCGGCTCGCTGCTGATTGAAGTAATGTTTTCGCTCAATGGTCTTGGCTTACTGGGCTACGAAGCGACCGTCTCGCGCGATTATCCTGTAATGTTTGGTACTTTGTATATTTTCACCCTGATTGGCCTGCTGCTGAATATTGTCAGTGATATCAGCTATACGCTGGTCGATCCGCGTATAGATTTTGAGGGACGTTAATGTCGCGACTCAGCCCCGTCAATCAGGCCCGTTGGGCGCGTTTTCGTCATAACCGTCGCGGCTACTGGTCGTTATGGATTTTCCTCGTCTTGTTTGGTTTGAGTTTGTGTTCTGAACTGATCGCCAACGATAAACCGTTGCTGGTACGTTATGACGGCAGTTGGTATTTCCCGTTGTTGAAAAACTACAGCGAAAGCGATTTTGGCGGCCCGCTGGCAAGCCAGGCTGATTATCAGGACCCGTGGCTGAAACAGCGGTTGGAAGATAAAGGCTGGGTACTGTGGGCACCGATTCGCTTTGGCGCTACCAGTATCAACTTTTCTACTGACAAGCCCTTCCCCTCCCCACCCTCCCGGCAAAACTGGCTGGGAACGGATGCCAATGGCGGCGATGTGCTGGCGCGCATTCTCTATGGCACGCGGATCTCAGTTCTGTTTGGCCTGATGCTGACCCTCTGCTCCAGCGTGATGGGCGTGCTGGCGGGGGCGCTACAAGGCTATTACGGCGGTAAAGTCGATCTCTGGGGGCAACGTTTTATTGAAGTATGGTCGGGGATGCCGACGCTGTTTTTGATTATTTTACTTTCCAGCGTCGTACAGCCTAACTTCTGGTGGCTGTTGGCAATTACCGTCTTGTTTGGCTGGATGAGTCTGGTCGGCGTGGTGCGGGCGGAGTTTTTACGTACCCGTAATTTCGACTACATCCGCGCGGCGCAGGCGCTTGGCGTCAGCGATCGCAGTATCATCCTGCGTCATATGTTGCCAAATGCCATGGTCGCTACCCTCACTTTTTTACCGTTTATTTTATGTAGTTCGATCACCACCCTGACCTCGCTCGATTTCCTCGGCTTCGGTCTGCCGCTCGGTTCACCGTCACTCGGTGAACTGCTGTTACAAGGGAAAAATAACCTTCAGGCCCCGTGGCTTGGGATCACCGCCTTCTTGTCGGTGGCGATATTGTTGTCTTTGCTGATCTTTATTGGTGAAGCCGTCCGCGACGCATTTGATCCTAATAAGGCGGTGTAGCATGACGCAAACTTTGTTAGCGATTGAAAATTTGTCGGTGGGTTTTCGCCATCAACAAACCGTACGTACAGTAGTCAATGATGTTTCACTACAGATTGAGGCTGGCGAAACGCTGGCGCTGGTGGGTGAGTCTGGTTCAGGCAAAAGCGTTACCGCGCTGTCAATTTTACGCCTGCTCCCTTCCCCGCCGGTTGAATATCTCTCCGGCGATATTCGTTTTCATGGCGAATCGCTGCTTCATGCCAGCGATCAAACGTTGCGCGGTGTACGCGGTAATAAGATCGCCATGATTTTTCAGGAGCCGATGGTGTCATTAAATCCATTGCATACCCTGGAAAAACAGCTTTATGAAGTGCTTTCACTCCACCGCGGGATGCGTCGGGAAGCGGCTCGTGGCGAAATTCTTAACTGCCTTGATCGCGTCGGTATCCGCCAGGCGGCAAAACGGCTAACAGATTATCCGCATCAGCTCTCCGGCGGCGAACGCCAGCGGGTGATGATTGCGATGGCGCTGTTAACGCGACCGGAATTATTAATTGCCGATGAACCGACCACCGCGCTGGACGTCTCTGTCCAGGCGCAGATTTTACAGCTATTGCGCGAACTGCAAGGCGAGCTGAATATGGGCATGCTGTTTATTACTCATAACCTCAGCATTGTCAGAAAACTGGCCCACCGCGTGGCGGTAATGCAAAACGGTCGCTGTGTCGAGCAAAATAACGCTGCTACGCTATTTGCCTCACCCACTCATCCTTACACACAAAAGCTACTCAATAGTGAACCGTCAGGCGATCCAGTGCCGTTGCCAGAACCTGCCTCAACGTTGCTGGATGTTGAACAGCTTCAGGTTGCCTTCCCCATTCGCAAAGGGATTTTGAAGCGCATTGTGGATCATAATGTGGTGGTGAAAAACATCAGTTTTACGCTACGAGCGGGTGAAACACTAGGTTTAGTGGGCGAGTCCGGTTCCGGGAAAAGCACGACGGGACTGGCGCTGCTGCGACTGATTAACTCTCAGGGCAGCGTCGTCTTTGACGGTCAGCCACTGCAAAATTTAAATCGCCGCCAGCTGTTACCTATTCGTCATCGCATTCAGGTGGTATTTCAGGATCCAAACTCCTCACTCAACCCACGACTCAACGTTTTGCAAATTATTGAGGAAGGCTTACGGGTTCACCAGCCGACGCTTTCTGCCGCACAACGCGAACAACAAGTGATAGCCGTGATGCATGAAGTGGGATTAGATCCTGAAACACGCCACCGTTATCCGGCGGAGTTCTCTGGTGGTCAGCGGCAACGTATTGCGATTGCCAGGGCATTAATTCTTAAGCCCTCGCTGATCATACTCGATGAACCGACATCATCACTCGACAAAACGGTACAGGCGCAAATATTGACGCTATTGAAATCATTGCAACAAAAGCATCAACTGGCCTATTTGTTCATCAGTCACGATTTGCACGTTGTCCGCGCGTTATGTCATCAGGTTATCGTACTGCGACAAGGGGAAGTAGTGGAACAAGGACCGTGCGCGCGCGTGTTTGCCGCACCGCAGCAGGAGTATACGCGTCAGCTACTGGCGTTGAGCTGACGCTTAAAAAGGATTGTAGTTTGAGAAGGGTTCGGCAATTGCCACACCAAAATTTTTCAATCGGCATGTTGCAGCAAACTCGTCCTGGCGATTTACAAACAGGCACGGCTCACCTTCACACTCCAGCACCGAACATGGGACTTCGATGTCGCTTAACGCCTGGCTGAGTTTGTACATCACCGACCATGCATTATCACCATCCGGGCTAAGCAATTTAAGCGCCACCAGGCTGTTGTCACCGCACGGTCCATTTTGCGGAATCGGTTCAACCTTCGAACCTGCGAAACCAGCAGACCAGCGATAGTTCTGCGGCAGTCGATGGACGATTGAGAGTTGTAATGAAGTCACTTATTTTCCCCGGAAGCATATTTTAATTCACAATTTGTTTACATCAATTTTAACACATCATCAACAATCCGTCTTTATACAGATCGTAAAGATTGATGCCTCGCCTGCGTGGCCTCTATGGCTCTGATTTAAATAATATCTGCGGGCGTGGTCACGTTTGCGGGGCTATATGTACCCGTTTCTGCGATCTAACTCAACCTTTTTAACTACAATGATGTGACTTTTTACATAAATTGATTTTACATAAAATAAACATATATCGGGGGAATGATAGATTTGTGGTTGACATGCATCAACAAAGGAAGCCTTTTAGCTTCCTCGTTGTGCAATAGATCACCGTTTTTTCGGCCGACTGGCGTACAGACAGAAGAGAATGGAACTGGTTGCGCAGAATGCAATTGACCAAATCATCGGCCATGCAGAGTTAAAGGTCGCAAGAGAAAGTAATGCGCCAACAATTGCCCCTATGCCGAAACGGAAGGTTCCTGCCAGCGAAGATGCCGTTCCCGCCATATGGGGAAACTCATCAAGAATGACCGCCATCGCATTGGATGACACCATCGACACGCAGCCCACAAACGCCGCAACGCCAACCACCAGAGACCAGAATCCCAGCCCCAGCAGCGCACTGATGACCATCCACGCCGCCATAATAAACTGTATCCACAACCCCGAGCGGAACATATTTAACGCGCCAATGCGGCGAACGAAGCGGCTGTTAAAGATAGTCATCACGAACAGAAAAACAATGTTTAGCGCAAAGTAATAACCAAAGTTTTCCGGCGCGACGTGGTTAATTTCAATGTAGACAAACGGTCCGGCGCTTAAGAACGAGAACATCCCGGCAAAGCTGAAACCACTGGCAAGCATATAACTCAGGACACGCTTATGACGGAACAGCGCCGCAAAGTTACCAATAGTGGTACGAATGTGAAAAGGCTGGCGACGCTCCGGTGGTAAGGTTTCTTTGATCAGAAAGAAGATCATTGTCGAAGCCAGAATCGCCGCCACGGCGAGGATCCAGAAGATGTAATGCCAGCTCAGCCACACCAGCACCCAGCCGCCAACTATCGGTGCCATCAGCGGTGCAATGGTCGTCACCAGCATGACAAACGACATCATTCGCGAGAACTCTTCTTTCGGGTAGATATCACGCATCAAAGCGTTGATAACCACGCTGGCCGCAGCCGCAGCCAGCCCGTGGAAGAAACGCATCACAATCAGCTGATCGATGGTTTGTGCCAACGCACACGCCACCGCGGCGGCGGCAAACACCAGCGTACCGCCAAGAACCACCGGCTTACGCCCGAAGCTGTCTGCCATCGGCCCGTAGATTAACTGCCCCAACGCAAAGCCCAGAATATAAGTACTGAGGGTCATCTGCGTACTGCCCGCCGGTACACCAAACTGCGCTGAAATTACCGGTAGCGCAGGCAGATACATATCAATCGACAGCGGCATCAACATGGCCAGCAGGCCAAGGATAAAAACAATAGCAAACGACGAATGCTGTCGGGTGGTCACAACGGGCTCCTGAAAGTCATTGAAAAGTTAGACGACGCTGGCAATTTCTTCTTCAGTTAACGGACGATATTCACCGGGGGCTAAATCAGCATCCAGCGTAATGCCGCCAATACGTTCACGATGCAGCTCAACCACATGGTTACCCACGGCGGCGAACATGCGTTTCACCTGATGATAACGCCCTTCGCTGATGGTCAGACGAACCTGCGTTGGGGTAATCACTTCCAGCACCGCCGGCTTAGTGAGATCTTTTTCGTTATGCAGTTGCACGCCTTTAGCAAATTGCTCTGCCGTATCGTCAGCTACGGGTGATTCCAGCGTCACCAGATAGGTCTTCTCGCAATGATGGCGCGGGGAAGTAATGCGGTGCGACCACTGACCATCATCAGTCATTAGTACCAGACCGGTGGTATCGATATCCAGCCGCCCTGCGGCGTGCAGTTTCCACGCCACTGGTTCATCAAGAAAATAGAGCACCGTTGGGTGATCAGGGTCGTCCGTGGAGCAAACATAGCCCTGAGGCTTATTGAGCATGAAGTAACGTGGACCGTGTTGCTGCGCCAGCGGATTGCCATCGTAAGCGACATCATGTTCAGGGAGCAGTTTGAACGCTGCATTACGGACGATTTCGCCATCGACGGTGACACGATTGCCGCGGATTTCACGCCCGGCAATAGCACGGCTAACGCCGAGTTGCTGTGCGATAAATTTATCAAGTCGCATGTGTGTGATTTTGCCTGTAAAAAACGGAGGTCGGGTAATGACCCGAAAATCTGAACTGTTGTCTGCCCAGTATAGCGGTCTAATAACTTCCCTCAAGGGAAAAAGATCCGTGGCATACTATTAGCAGAATAATCTACCTACGCGAGACCATGATTTTTACACTCCGCCCATATCAGCAAGAAGCCGTGGATGCCACGCTCAACCATTTTCGTCGTCATAAAACCCCTGCCGTAATCGTGCTGCCCACCGGTGCAGGTAAAAGCCTGGTGATAGCGGAACTGGCGCGGCTGGCACGTGGTCGCGTGCTGGTGCTGGCACACGTTAAAGAACTGGTGGCGCAAAACCATGCAAAATATCAGGCGCTGGGGCTGGAAGCCGATATTTTTGCCGCCGGGCTAAAGCGCAAAGAGAGCCACGGTAAAGTGGTATTTGGCAGCGTGCAGTCGGTCGCCCGTAATCTTGATGCCTTTCAGGGTGAATTTTCGCTGTTGATTGTCGATGAATGTCACCGTATTGGTGACGATGAAGAGAGCCAGTATCAGCAAATCCTCACTCACCTGACCAAAGTGAATCCCCACTTACGCCTGCTGGGGCTGACTGCCACGCCTTTTCGACTGGGCAAAGGCTGGATTTATCAGTTCCATTATCACGGCATGGTACGCGGCGATGAGAAAGCCCTTTTCCGTGACTGCATTTATGAGCTGCCGCTGCGTTATATGATTAAACACGGCTATCTGACGCCGCCAGAACGACTGGATATGCCAGTAGTGCAATACGATTTCAGCCGCTTGCAGGCACAGAGTAACGGGCTGTTCAGCGAAGCCGATCTCAACCGTGAGCTGAAAAAACAACAACGTATTACCCCGCACATCATCAGCCAGATTATGGAGTTTGCTGCAACGCGCAAAGGGGTGATGATTTTCGCCGCCACCGTTGAACACGCAAAAGAGATTGTGGGATTACTACCCACCGAAGATGCTGCACTGATTACTGGCGACACCCCCGGCGCTGAGCGCGATGTGTTAATTGAAAATTTTAAAGCCCAGCGTTTTCGCTATCTGGTCAACGTCGCGGTACTGACCACCGGATTTGACGCCCCGCACGTCGATCTTATCGCCATTCTGCGCCCTACCGAATCAGTGAGTCTTTACCAACAAATTGTCGGGCGCGGTCTGCGTCTCGCTCCTGGCAAGACTGATTGCTTAATTCTTGATTATGCGGGTAATCCTCACGATCTCTACGCGCCGGAAGTTGGTACACCGAAAGGCAAAAGTGACAACGTTCCGGTACAGGTTTTCTGCCCTGCCTGCGGTTTTGCCAACACCTTTTGGGGGAAAACGACCGCCGACGGGACATTGATTGAACACTTTGGTCGCCGCTGTCAGGGATGGTTTGAAGATGACGACGGTCATCGCGAACAGTGTGACTTCCGTTTCCGTTTTAAAAATTGCCCGCAATGTAACGCAGAAAATGATATTGCCGCTCGCCGTTGCCGCGAGTGTGACGCCATTCTGGTTGACCCGGATGATATGTTAAAAGCGGCGCTACGACTGAAAGACGCGCTGGTATTACGCTGTAGCGGCATGTCTTTGCAGCATGGGCACGATGAGAAAGGCGAATGGTTGAAAATCACCTATTACGATGAAGACGGCGCGGATGTGAGTGAGCGTTTCCGTCTGCAAACGCCCGCCCAGCGTACCGCCTTCGAACAACTTTTTATCCGTCCGCATACGCGCACACCGGGCATCCCTCTGCGCTGGATCACCGCCGCCGATATCCTCGCCCAGCAAGCATTACTGCGACACCCGGATTTTGTCGTCGCCCGCATGAAAGGTCAGTACTGGCAAGTGCGTGAAAAAGTGTTCGATTACGAAGGTCGTTTTCGTCGGGCGCACGAATTACGCGGTTAATGGTAGTTTTGATTGATGTATAAGGCGATTGAGTATAGAATCTCGCCCGCTTTTGCATACGCAAAGCAGATCACTTACCTGTTGCTGGGTCGCCTGTAGCAGGATTAATTTAAGAGAGAAAGAAATGTTTACTATCAACGCAGAAGTACGTAAAGAGCAGGGTAAGGGTGCGAGCCGCCGCCTGCGTGCCGCTAACAAGTTCCCGGCAATCATCTACGGTGGCAAAGAAGCGCCGCTGGCTGTCGAACTGGATCACGACAAAGTCATGAACATGCAAGTTAAAGCTGAATTCTACAGCGAAGTTCTGACCATCGTTGTTGACGGTAAAGAAATCAAAGTTAAAGCTCAGGACGTACAGCGTCACCCGTACAAACCGAAGCTGCTGCACATCGACTTCGTTCGCGCTTAATTGCTGAATAAGTTGTAAAAAACCCCGCTCCGGCGGGGTTTTTTGTCTCTGCAAATTATGCCTGATTACGGTATTGCTATTTTTTGCAGGCCAGATAAGGCGTTCACGCCGCATCTGGCATTCATAACACAAAACCGATTAATTGCCGCCAGACGTCCGGCGCTGCAATTGGTCACGCAAATTCGGCGGCGTGCCTTTAATGGTTAGGGTATCGGTTGCCGGATCCCAGAAGATGCGTTCACCTAACAGCATCGCATCAAAGTTAATAGTCAAGCCACCGCCGCTACCGGCAAACTTCGTCAACTGACGCAGTGTGCTACGGTCTGCCGGGAAGCTCTCTTCCAGTTCGTAGCCTTTTTCAGCCGCAAACTCCGTGAAGCTCACTTCGCTGACGCCAGCCAGCTCTTTCGACAGCGATTCCAGTTCAATCTCTTCACCTGCCTGCAGCTGCTCATTACAGTAGCTATAAACCTGCTGGCGCACGTTCTGTCGCTCTGCTTTATCCAGTTGTGCTTCGGCAGTGAAATCATCGACCGCTTGCAACAGCCCACGGTTTTGCGCTTTCGCGTTTAACCCTTCGCTGGCACCGAGGAAATCCATAAAGAAATCCGCCACTTTGCGCCCTACTCGCCCTTTCAGGAAAGTGAGATAGCGGGTCGACTCTGGATTGGTTTCCCACTCGGTTAAATCGATACGCGCAAC
Source organism: Escherichia sp. WS1451 (assembly GCF_046487365.1). Lineage (NCBI taxonomy): Bacteria > Pseudomonadati > Pseudomonadota > Gammaproteobacteria > Enterobacterales > Enterobacteriaceae > Escherichia > Escherichia sp. WS1451. Next base: position 234,402 of record NZ_JBJQJP010000004.1, on the reverse strand, counting down.
AATATCCGCATGATTGATATCAAGATAATGAGTTGGGTTGATGTCGAGATTTTCGTTAACGCGCATACTGCTCAGATTGCTCAGGACTGCCACCAGCAGATACTCCACCGCCAGATAGCGATAGTGGCAAAACAGCACGAATCCACCGTCAGCAAAAGGATATTTCGCTAATTCGTCACGCAGGCGACCGGTTGCCGCGCGGCTAAATGCCAGAAAGTCCTCTTCACCCTGACGCTGTAAGCGCAGCGTCTGCGCCAGTTCACTCTCTTCGCTAAACAAGCCGTAAGCTTTATTTTTGGCGCTATAGACCCGATGCAGTTCTGCCACCATCTCAACGACGGTTTCTGTCGGTTCCAGCAATGAATCGCGCAACACCAGCTCAAGGTTCTGCTCATCACGCTTGATAAGCTGGTGCAGAGCAATCTGGTTGATATCCAGACTCATGATAAACTCTCCTTTAAGACCGGGCGGTATTCAACCACCGCCGGTTAAGCGACGCAATAAAAGATGGCGGTCATTTTACAGAAGGCAGCGTAACGAGAATGATTTAACGCATAAAAAAGCAGAAAAAAAACCGTTGCTACGGTAATATGTTGCCCTTTCATCAACTAACTGATTTCGATTTATGCCACAAATTTCCCGCTACAGTGATGAACAGGTTGAACAATTGCTCGCAGAGCTGCTCAACATACTGGAAAAACATAAGGCTCCGACCGACCTTTCCCTGATGGTGTTAGGCAACATGGTCACTAACCTTATCAACACCAGCATTGCCCCGGCCCAACGCCAGGCAATTGCCAACTCTTTTGCCCGCGCCTTACAGTCCTCTATCAACGAAGACAAAGCGCACTAAGGGAAACAGATAACAGGTTATGGTAACTCATCGTCAGCGCTACCGTGAAAAAGTCTCCCAGATGGTCAGTTGGGGGCACTGGTTTGCACTGTTCAATATTCTGCTTTCGCTCGTCATTGGCAGCCGTTACCTGTTTATCGCCGACTGGCCGACAACGCTTGCTGGTCGCATTTATTCCTACGTAAGCATTATCGGTCATTTCAGCTTCCTGGTGTTCGCCACCTACTTGCTGATCCTCTTCCCGCTGACCTTTATCGTCGGCTCCCAGAGGCTGATGAGGTTTTTGTCCGTCATTCTGGCAACGGCGGGAATGACGCTATTACTGATCGATAGCGAAGTCTTTACTCGTTTCCATCTCCATCTTAATCCCATCGTCTGGCAACTGGTTATCAACCCAGACGAAAATGAGATGGCGCGCGACTGGCAGCTGATGTTCATCAGCGTGCCGGTTATTTTATTGCTTGAACTGGTGTTTGCGACGTGGAGCTGGCAAAAGCTGCGCAGCCTGACGCGTCGTCGACGCTTCGCGCGCCCGCTGGCCGCATTCTTATTTATCGCCTTTATCGCCTCGCATGTGGTGTATATCTGGGCCGATGCCAACTTCTATCGCCCGATCACCATGCAGCGCGCTAACCTACCGCTTTCGTACCCGATGACGGCGCGACGTTTTCTTGAGAAGCATGGTCTGCTTGATGCGCAGGAGTATCAACGCCGTCTCATTGAGCAAGGTAATCCTGACGCCGTTTCCGTTCAGTATCCGTTAAGCGAACTGCGCTATCGCGATATGGGCACCGGGCAGAATGTGCTGTTGATTACTGTCGATGGCCTGAACTACTCACGCTTCGAGAAGCAGATGCCTGCGCTGGCAGGTTTTGCTGAGCAAAATATTTCGTTCACGCGCCATATGAGCTCCGGCAACACTACAGACAACGGCATCTTTGGCCTGTTCTATGGCATCTCGCCGAGCTATATGGATGGCATTCTGTCGACCCGTACGCCTGCGGCATTAATTACTGCGCTTAATCAGCAAGGCTATCAGCTGGGGTTATTCTCATCAGATGGCTTTACCAGCCCGCTGTATCGCCAGGCATTGTTGTCAGATTTCTCGATGCCGAGCGTACGCACCCAATCCGACGAGCAGACCGCCACGCAGTGGATCAACTGGCTGGGCCGCTACGCACAAGAAGATAACCGCTGGTTCTCGTGGGTTTCTTTCAATGGCACTAACATTGACGACAGCAATCAGCAGGCATTTGCACGGAAATATAGCCGGGCGGCAGGCAATGTCGATGACCAGATCAACCGCGTGCTCAATGCACTACGCGATTCTGGCAAACTGGACAATACGGTGGTGATTATCACTGCCGGTCGGGGTATTCCGCTGAGCGAAGAGGAAGAAACCTTTGACTGGTCCCACGGTCATCTGCAGGTGCCATTAGTGATTCACTGGCCAGGCACGCCGGCGCAGCGTATTAATGCTCTGACTGATCATACCGATCTGATGACGACGCTGATGCAACGCCTGCTACATGTCAGCACACCTGCCAGCGAATATTCGCAAGGTCAGGATTTGTTCAACCCTCAACGCCGTCATTACTGGGTTACCGCCGCGGATAACGATACGCTGGCAATTACCACCCCGAAAAAGACGCTGGTGCTGAACAATAACGGTAAATACCGTACTTACAACTTACGTGGTGAAAGAGTGAAAGATGAAAAACCACAGTTAAGTTTGTTATTGCAAGTACTGACAGACGAGAAGCGTTTTATCGCTAACTGATTAATTATAAATCAGTTAGCAAAATATCTTACTTGCAATCGGTGTGGAAAACGGTAGTATTAGCAGCCACGAGTCGGCACGTAGCGCAGCCTGGTAGCGCACCGTCATGGGGTGTCGGGGGTCGGAGGTTCAAATCCTCTCGTGCCGACCAAAAATCCCAAGAAAAAACCAACCATTACGGTTGGTTTTTTTATATCTGCAATTAATTCGATAAACAGACCGTGACACATCACGGCCTGTTTATTTTCTGTTATCAGAACGTCCAGACCACACCCGCCTGAGTATTCCACGGCGATTCTACCCCTGCGCCATTGCCATAACTGACTGACAAATGACCGCTTAACGTCGGGGTAAACGATGACCTTATCCCAGCCTGATAAACGCCACGGGTTCCAGCCACATCATTATTAAATTTGCCATCGTCATTAACTTTCACCTGGTTAGAATCGGCGTATTCCTGACGTACGGCGGCTTTCAGCCAGGGTTCCAGCGTCGTACCGTTTTGCAGGTCCATGTGATAGCTTACCGCCGTTCCCGCTTCAGCCCGTAATATGCGGGTATTTCCCACATCCGCGCGCATGCCGTTTGATAACGTGTAGTCCTGACCATCTGTGGTAAAGCCGGTAAAGGCCAGATAAGGTCTAACACTCCACAATCCGTCAACCCAACGGAACCCGCTCTCGACATGAGCACCCGCGCCGTTACTATTGTAATCGCCAAACGCTGTTGCCCCATTACTCATCTTGCCATGGATGGTGTTGGCAAAACGGTCAACTTTCACCACCCCATCAACATAGGCACCGTTCTGATGCTCCCAACCGGCATAAGCCCCCAGGGTATAGCTATCGACATTGCCTTTGCCGCCGCGATCAAAACCAATATCAGAATGAGAGTAACCAAAGAACAAGCCGCGAATTGTACTGCTTTCTTCACGGGAGAAACGGCTATCGATACCGAGCGTCAGCCCCGTCAATGTTTGCTCAAAGCCAGCTCCCGCATCAGTGGTCACGTTGTTGCGGGTGTTAATTGCCGAACTCCACATCGCCGTATCGTAATTAACGCCTTTTACGCTACCAAGACGCTCACGCACGGTGTCCAGTTCTGCATCAAATACCAGCGGTTGTGCTGCCGCCATATTCAGCACATCAGTGGTTGAAGGGGTAATTTGCGCGCGATTCTCTGCCAGACTCCAGCTATGGTTGCCATTATCCAGCAAGGTATATTCATACGTACCGATATCAACAACGCCTCCGGCATTGCCCAACGTAAATGCAGCATCACCGCCGCCCGTCGTTACCAGTGTAAGGCTATCTCCTGCTGCCGGGCTGGCACCGGTGTCCGTAACGAATATTTTGAAATCACCTGTTGCCTGACCGGTGACGTTGAGCTGATCGCTCTGATGATTAGCCATATCGGTACGCATATAAAAATTGCCGTTTCCCGACAGGGTATTGGTGGTCAACGTAATGAAATTTTCCGCACTTGCCGTCACTGATGAACGAGTCACTGGCTCATCCATCATAATCACATTTGCGTCAGACATCGCAAGGTTGGCTAAGTTGAGGAGGGTGTTTTGGTTCGTCGTAGTGATATCGGCAATGATGGTCCATGAGCTACCATCGAGCGAAACATCCGCTTTGCTGGTATCCACGGCACCATGCGTTCTTAAAGAAGCGCCCTCAGAAACCACGACACTACCCACCAACATAGCGGGTGCATAATTTATTTGCGGCTTCATGACCTCAAGAATGCCATCATTCCCTCTGACTGAAACGTTAACCATCGTGCCAGCCCAGACATTAGCGCGGCCATTGTTGATAACCATATTTTCAGAGATGGCTTTAGAGGAATACGTGATACTTCCATTCTGATCTGATCGACCGAGATCATACACCGCATTTGCCTGCACTCTCGTACCAGTATCCTTTCCCAGCGATTGCATAGTGGCATGCTCATCAAGGATAGTGTCAATGGCCTGCGTGTCCTCCATAACAATGAGCCCGGAACCATCATCCAGTTCATAATTTTTTGACACACCATCTTTTATACTAAATTGGCCTTTACTGTTTGTACCACTCACTTCCAGCGCATTCGTTGAGACAATTAATTTTCCGCCTGCTTTTTTATCAACGCCAGTTGCAGTCCCGCCATCCATAACCTCCAGTAAGCCGCCATTATCCACAGTGGTATTATAAGCGAAGTCATTTTCTTCAACTCGCAAACTTCCGCCGTTTTCCAACAGCATATTATTAGCAATACCATTCTTGATATCGAACTGACCGAGACGGTTTGTTCCGAATACCTCCATGGCCCGCGTGGTTGTTTTAATCGCACCGCCTGCTTTCTGATCTACCGCAAGCGCAAATCCCCCCTCTTTAACCTCCAGTAGTCCTCCCTTTTCGATAGCGGCAAAGACGGTCCCCCCATCTTTTTCAACGATTAAGCGCCCGCCTTTAATCGTAGGTTCATTCGCCGCGCCATAAACCTGTAGCACACCATTATTGAGGGTAGTCTGGTTTGCCGCGCCACCCATTTGAACAATTTGATAACCATCATTTAATACTGAGTATTCTGCGGTGCCATTCATTTCAATGTACTGATACCCGCCGTTAATTTCAGTATTACTACTTATACCAAATTCTTTAATATGCTGTTCTCCGCCAGGATTGATTTTCGTATTATTGGCGGTCCCATAAACCAGCTGGATATCTTTTTCCAGGACAACACCATCAACTGTCTCACCATACTCAACTGTTGATGCCAATGCTATGGGTGAATATAACGCTGTAGCCACCAGAACAGATATTGCGGAACGACAAAGAGAAACAGAACCAGATTGATGCATTGAGCTTTCATCCTATGAAATTAATTGCTGTTAAAAGCATTGGGTAAAGAAAATACCCATAGCTCCATACCCGGAGTCAGTTTTTAAAAACTGTTTAAAGAAATGCACAAGTATTGTGATTGATTTTTTAGTTGTTTTTCTTGATGAGAAGCTGATGCAAAATTCCGTCTTTATAATGAAAATGATGCCAAAGCGAACGACAAGGTTGTAGTTTTCGCTACATGTCCATACATAAAATGGGGTAACATTCACGCGCCTGGTAGCGTTACCAACGCTACGCTCAAACATAATGATTCTAATAAAACCTCAGGAGACTACTATGCCTGAAGCAACGCCTTTTCAGGTGATGATTGTGGATGATCATCCACTTATGCGACGCGGTGTTCGTCAGTTACTGGAGCTTGATCCTGGCTTTGAAGTGGTCGCCGAAGCGGGCGACGGCGCGAGCGCGATCGATCTGGCGAATAGACTGGATATCGACGTGATCTTACTGGATCTCAATATGAAAGGTATGAGTGGCCTGGATACCCTCAATGCCTTGCGCAGGGATGGCGTTACCGCGCAAATTATTATCCTGACCGTATCCGATGCCTCCAGCGATGTCTTTGCGCTGATAGACGCAGGCGCAGACGGTTATCTGTTGAAAGATAGCGACCCGGAAGTGTTGCTGGAAGCGATTCGTGCCGGAGCGAAAGGCAGCAAAGTCTTTAGCGAACGCGTCAATCAGTACTTACGTGAACGTGAAATGTTTGGCGCGGAAGAAGATCCCTTCAGCGTGCTGACGGAGCGCGAGCTGGATGTTCTGCACGAGCTGGCACAGGGGCTGTCAAATAAACAGATTGCCTCGGTGTTGAATATTTCCGAGCAGACAGTAAAAGTACACATTCGCAATCTGCTGCGTAAACTCAATGTCCGCTCACGCGTGGCGGCCACCATTCTGTTCCTGCAACAACGCGGGGCACAATAAAAATAGCCCGATGGCATCACCATCGGGCCTCTTTTTATTTACTCTCCTGCGGCGACAAATGTTGCATCGCCTGCGCGATACTACGTTCAATCACCGCACGGCGAGTATCGTTGGCAGGTAAGAGTTTCAACATCATCTCCCACGCGGCAACGGCTTCGCCAAATCGCTGCTGCTCAAAGGCATTAAACGCATACATGCTTAACACACGGATATTGCTGTGGTCAGTTCTCACCAACTGGCGTAGCAGTTCACCACCGAGGCGGTTGTCGTTGGGATCAGATGAACGTGTCAACGCTTCAGCGTATCCGAGCGCCGCATCACTGTTCTTCGGATCGAGGCGATATGCAGTAGCGTATGCATCGGTGGCAATACTGGCGTTACCCAGCGCCATGCCAACGCGGCCCAACATAATCCAGCCTTCTATATCTCCCGGATTTTTTTGCAGTTGAGTACGCATCCCCAGCGCCAGGCGCGACATCTCTTCTTCGTTGAGCGGATCGGCTTTCGGATCCAGCGCCCTGTCCAGTAACGCCGGAGCCTGTGCCGTGGCCTGCTGCCAGATTTTCACCTGCTGATAATTGCCCGTCTGGTAGTAGCTGACGCCAGCCACAATTAACGCCACCACAATACCCGGCAGATAAACAATATATCCGGCACGCTTACCTTCCGGCACGCTTTGTTCAGGAAACGCGTCCGGCACCACGCGTACCCGACGCCGCGAACGGGCGTAAATGACCCAACCGCCAATGCCAATAGCCACTACCGGAAGCACCCACAGCAGCACGGTCAGCGGCGTTAACGGCGGATCGTAAGTGACGAAGTTGCCGTAACGCGCCACCATATAATCGACAATCTCTTTCTTACTTTTACCTTCCTGCATCAGTTCATACACTTTCTGGCGCAGGTCGGTGGCAATCATCGAGTTGGAATCGGCAATGCTGTTGTTCTGGCATTTCGGGCAGCGTAGTTCTTCAGTGAGTTGGCGGAACTGCTGCTCCTGCGCTTCATCCTTAAACTGCAACACGTCGATGGTCGCCAGCGCTGAGCCGGAGATCATCAGCATCAGCACGCCCAATAAAAACCTCATTGTGCGACCTCCTTACTGTATTTCTCCCACAGCGGCTTGATCTCTTCTTCCCAGACGCGAGGATTGAGATCGCCCGCATGGCGATAGCGAATGATGCCGTTGCCGTCGATGAGGAACGTTTCTGGCGCGCCATAGACACCGAGATCCAGCCCTAACATGCCGTCGCCATCAAACAGGCTTAGTGCGTAAGGATTACCCAGCTCTTTCAGCCAGCTGATTGCCTTCTGGCGATCGTCTTTATAGTTCATGCCGACCACGCGAATGCCCTGCGCAGAAAGCTGATTCAGATATTGATGTTCCGCACGGCAGGTCGGACACCAGGTCGCCCAGACGTTAAGCAGCACAGGTTTGCCCTGAGTCAGCACATCCGCCTGATAAAACTGCCCCGGATTGTCCAGTGATTCGAGGCGAAACTTCGGCACTGGCTTGCCAATGAGCGCCGATTCCAGATTGGTCGGATCATCCCCTTCGGCATTACGCGCCAGCTGCCACAGTAGCGCCGCGGCAATCGCCAGGAAGATAATCAACGGAATTAACAATACTTTGCGCTTCATACAGCCTCCGGCGCAGTTTTTTGCGGACTCACGCGCTTACGATAGCGAGGATCAAACAGGCACAGCAGCCCGCCCAATGCCATCATCAGCCCGCCCGCCCAAATCCAGCGAACAAACGGTTTGTAGTAAAGACGCACGGCCCACGCGCCGTTTTCCAGCTCTTCACCGAGCGCGGCGTACAGGTCACGCGTGATGCCGCCGTCAATCGCCGCTTCGGTCATCATCGACCCGGCAGTGTTGTAATAACGTTTTTCCGCATACAGCACCGTTTCCGGCTTGCCATCGCGCGTTACGCCGATAGTCGCCACACCGCCACGCCAGTTCGGGCCAGTCACCTCTTTGACATCACGGAAGGTGAAGCGATATTCATGAATATCGACACTATCGCCGGACTTCATGCGCACATCACGCTCAACGCTATAGTTCTGGCTAAAGGCAATACCAACAATTGTCACTGCCAGCCCCAGGTGAGCCGCCACCATTCCCCAATAACTGAAGGTGGTTTTCGTGCCGCGTGAAATACGCAGCGCAGCTTCCGCAATTGCCAGCACCGCAATCCAGCAGGCCATTGCCAGGCCGAGCACCGTCATCGCCACCACTTTGCTTTCGAACAGCCACGGCAACAGCAGCGACAGCACCAGCGTAGAGATGAAGGCGATAATCAACAAATTGCGGATTTTACGTGGGCGATCGCGCCCCCAGCGCACCAGAGGACCGACACCAAGCAGCAGCGCAAACGGCACCATCAGCCAGGTAAACATGGTGTTGAAGAACGGTTCGCCAATCGAAATACTGCCCAGTCCCAGTTGCTTGTGCACCAACGGCAGCAGCGTCCCCAGTAATACCACCAGCATCGCGGCGACCAGCAAAACGTTGTTCGCTAACAGCAGAGATTCCCGCGACCACAGCGCATTGTTTACGCGTGAGCGAACTTTGTGTCCACGCGCGGCAAACAGCAGCAGCGAACCACCAATCACCAGTACCATAAAGGCGAGGATAAACATACCGCGTGCCGGATCAGAGGCAAACGCGTGTACCGATACCAGCACGCCGGAACGCACCAGGAAAGTCCCCAGCAGACACAACGAGAAGGCACTGATTGCCAGCAGTAATGTCCACGCCTTGAAGCTGGCGCGTTGTTCAGTGACCGCCAGTGAGTGCATCAGCGCAGTCCCCACCAGCCACGGCATAAACGAGGCGTTTTCTACCGGATCCCAGAACCACCAGCCGCCCCAGCCGAGTTCGTAATAGGCCCATGCGGAACCGAGCACAATGCCGAGCGTCAAGAAGATCCACGCCGCCAGCGTCCACGGGCGGGTAAAACGCGCATAAGTGCTGTCCAGACGCCCGCTCAACAAAGAAGCAATGGCAAAAGCAAACGCCACCGAGAAGCCGACGTACCCCATATAAAGCAGAGGCGGATGGAAGATCAGCCCCGGATCCTGTAACAGCGGGTTAAGATCGCGACCTTCAATCGGGAAGTTCGGCAACGTGCGTGAGAACGGGTTAGAGGTAAAGAGAATGAACAGCAAAAAGCCGACGCTGACCATCCCCATTATCGCCAGTACGCGGGCCACAATATCCAGCGGAATACGCTGACTAAAAATCGCTACCGCAAAGGTCCAGCCGCTCATCAGCAGCACCCACAGCAGGAGCGAGCCTTCATGCGCGCCCCAGGTGGCCGCCACGCGATACCACACCGGAAGCTGGGTATTGGAGTTGCTGGCAACATAGGTGACGGTGAAGTCGTTGACCACGAAGGCATTGACCAGTACCAGAAATGCGCCAGCCACAGACATAAACAGCAGCCAGGCAAACAAGCGGGAAGATGCCATCATGCGCGCATCTCCGCGCGCTACGCCCCATAGCGGATACACGGACAGCAGCAGCGCAATTCCTAGCGCCAGACACAGCAGCCCGTTACCAATTTCCGGCATCATGATGCTGGGTCCTTATAAACACTCGCCGGGCGACGGTGATTGGCTTCCATCGCTTTCTCAACTTCTGGTGGCGTGTAGTTTTCGTCGTGTTTCGCCAGCACTTCTTTCGCGAGGATATGATTGCCTTTTTCCAGTTCGCCCTGCACCACAACGCCCTGCCCTTCACGGAACAGATCCGGCAAAATGCCTTCGTAAGAGACATCTACTGAACCTTCAGCGTCGTAAATGGTGAAAGTTACTTTTAGCGAATTGGGATCGCGCTGCACACTACCCGGCATCACCATCCCGCCAACGCGCAGACGCTGACCGACTTCCGGCATTTGCTGAGTTTCACGCTTGCCGTAGAGAATTTCCCCCGGCGTATAAAAGAGATCGATATTCGAGCGCAGCGCATATAGCACCAGACCGATAGTCAGCGCCAGCCCCGCCAAAACGGCACAGGCAATCCACAAGCGGTTTTTACGGCGAATATTCATGCAGCCTCCTGCTGTTGCGCAGCACGTAAACGCGCCTCACGCGCCCGCTGTTGCGCCACGCCACGCAGAATTGCGCGATGCTGCATCACCGAGTGCACGACCAAAACCACCAGAGGAATGACGGTCATCACCACCGCCAGCCAGACAAAAAAGGCGTAACCGCCCATTGCGAAAAATTCATTCCAGGAAGCAAATGCAGGGGTCATTTACGGCCTCTTTTCAGTATCAGTTCACTCACCCACGGACGGCGTTTTTCCATCAGCAAAATCAAATTACGCATCCGCATCAGCGTCAGCGTGGCAGACAGGAGCAGGAAGCCAAAAATCGACCAGCGCAGCGGCGAACGCATCGCCGGATCGATACTTTGCTGCATCCGCGTTGATCCCTGATGCAGGGTGTTCCACCACTCCACGGAGTAATGAATAATCGGCAGATTCACCACGCCAATCAGCACCAGAATACCTGCCGCACGGCCCGCCAGACGGCGGTCGTCGAAGGCGTGCCACAGGGCAATGACACCAACATACAAAAACAGCAGCACCAGTTCAGAAGTCAGACGTGCATCCCATACCCACCAGGTGCCCCACATCGGTTTTCCCCATGCAGAGCCGGTAACCAGGGCAATAAAGGTAAACACGGCACCAATGGGGGCCATCGCCGCCACCGCCAGGTTGGCCATTTTCATCTGCCAGACAAGGCCAATAAACGCCGCCACCGCCATTGATGCATAAATGCCCATCGACCAGATCGCCGCAGGCACATGCAGGTAGATAATGCGGTAGCTATTTCCCTGCTGATAATCAGCCGGAGCAAAGCCGAATCCCCAGATCCAGCCGACGGTAAGCACGACCACACTGGCAATTGCCAGCCACGGTATAAACCAGCCACAGATTTGATACAGCCGTGGTGGGATCGCCAGTTGATGCAGTGTTTTCCACATAGTTTCGATACCAGACTCGAACAAAAATCAGTAATCCAGCGTTATTGAATGCTGATTCGTAACGCTGCCGCCGTCGCAAAAGGACTTAAAGTCGCGGTGCCTGCCAGCAACGCGCCTAAAATTGCCAGATACCCATCAACGGGCAAATGCATAGAAGCCGCGTCCATCGCGGCGGTGGCAAAGATGAGTAATGGGATAGTCAGCGGTAACACCAATATGCTGAGCAGCACACCACCGCGCTTAAGTCCCACTGTCAGCGCCACGCCCGGTGCACCGAGAAAGCCAAGCGTAGGGGTTCCCAGCAGCAGCGTCAGCGCCATCACTTGCCAGCCATAAACATCCATTCCCAGTAGCATTGCTACCAGGGGCGAAAGGATGAGTAACGGCAGACCGGTTACCATCCAGTGCGCCATCACCTTCGCCAGCACAACGGCGGGCAAGGGTAACGGCAACAACATCAATTGTTCAAGACTGCCGTCCTGCAAATCGTCACGGAACAATCGTTCCAGCGCCAGCAAGGATGAAAGCAGCGCAGCAACCCAGATAATGCCCGGTGCAATACGCGCCAGCAGTTGCGGCTCCGGACCGATACTGAGCGGAAAAAGGGTAATGACAATCAGGAAGAACCACAGCGGGTTGGCGATTTCGGCGCTATGGCGAAACGCTACGCGCAGCTCAAGACGGAAAATGCGCCAGAACATCATGCGGCCCCCGTTTGCGTCAGTGAAATGCGGCGAATTTTACTTTCAGCAACGTTGAGCGGCTGGTGGGTAGTCAGAATCACAGTCCCCCCCTGCTCCGTATGCTGCGCCATACGCTTGGTCAGACGATCGACGCCGTTAACGTCAATCGCGGTAAAAGGCTCGTCGAGTATCCATAACGTGGCACGGGTCAGCCACAGACGCGCTAAAGCGACGCGGCGTTGTTGCCCGGCAGAAAGTTGATTTACCGGAATATCTTCGAATCCGGCAAGCCCAGCCTGCGCCAGGGCTTCCAGACATTGTGCGGTATCGCCATCGCGATGATAAAAGTGCAGATTTTCTAACGCCGTCAGCCGGGTTTTGATCCCCGGCTGATGGCCTATCCATAACAGGTTTTGATGGTAGCTGTCGCGTACCTGATGCAAGGGCTGCCCTTGCCAGAGAACGTCACCCGCATCAGGGCGAGACAACCCCGTCAGCAAACGGAGAAGCGTTGTCTTCCCCGCGCCGTTGCTACCGGTGATTTGTACCCACTCTCCTGCGTTCAGCGTAAATGACAAGCCACTAAATAAGGTTCGTTCATCCCGCTCGCAAAGTAACTCTCTGGCTTCAAGCATACCCACGCAATAACCCTGTTAAAAACCTGGCTCGACTTCGCGCATATCGGGCAGCTTGTGCGCTATCCCTTTATGGCAATCAATACAGGTTTGCCCATCTTTCACCGCCTGGTCATGCATCTTCGCGGCAACCGATTTCTGGGCGGTTGTATCCATATACTCGAAGTTGTGACAGTTACGGCACTCCTGCGAGTTATTGTCCTTCATGCGCCGCCACTCATTCTGTGCCATCGTCAGGCGATGAGCTTCAAATTTCTGCGGCGTGTCAATAACGCCAAAAATTTTACCATACAGCTCTTTACTTGCTTTGAGCTTGCGTATCATCTTCGGCACAAACTCGTGCGGAACGTGACAATCCGGACAGGTCGCACGAACGCCGCTACGGTTGTTGTAGTGCACGGAATCCATGTATTCCTGATACACCGTGTTACGCATTTCGTGGCAGCTAATGCAGAACTCTTCGGTATTGGCTTTTTCCATCCCGGTGTTAAAGCCGCCCCAGAAGACGATGCCGCCAACAAAGCCGATCAACAGCAGCGTCCCCAGCGCCAGACGGCTGGGGGTACGCCACCATTTCCACAGGCGCTTAATCAGACCAGGCTTACGGTCAGAATTTCCCATAATAACCTCTTATTTCCCGTAACCTTTTGATGGGGTAAAGGTATTCCCCACGATTGGCGCGGTATCGGCCTGCGGTACGTGACATTGCAGACAGAAATAACGACGCGGAGCCACTTCTGCGCCCACTTTGCCGTCACTGTCCATAAAGTGAGTAGGACTGATACGCGGCGCGCCAGTGGTGCGATAGCTTTCGACACCGTGGCACTGCAAGCAGCGGTTGGTATTGGTCGTTACCTGATAACCTTCAACGCTATGCGGGATCATTGGCGGCTGATTCACATAGTTCAGCGGCATCCGATCCTGCTCTTTTGGCATCCGAATGGCCCCTTCCTGCGTCCCGGATACTTCCGGCGACTGGCTAAAATCGACGCCATTAGCCGCCCAAACCGCGCCGCTTACCACCAGGGCCAGCATCGCCGTCCATTGACACAGCGCTTTCTTCAGGTCATGGCTTTTCATGATTTCGCTCCCGAACTCCATCGTGTAGTTATTGTAAATACATCCTCAGAACAGACATCCACGCAGCGACCGCACGTCATGCAATCGCGGCTGGTGACCTGCACCGGGCTTTGTTCATCCAGCACCGGGGCACGTAGCACATGCGGTTCCGGGCAAACATGAAAACAATCCATACAGCGGTTACATTTCTGCCGATCGTTGGCAGCAACGGTAATCACACCTTTGCTACCCAGCACGCCATACAGCGCGCCAACCGGACAAATGTGCCCGCACCAGCCGTGTTCAACGACCAGTAGATCAAATAAAAACAGCGCGAGAATAAGCAGCGCGCCGCTGCCGAATCCCATTACCAGACTGCGCCCCATCAGGGAAACGGGGTTGATCCATTCCCAGATGAGCGTGCCGGTTAAGGCCGATCCCAGCAGAATGACCACCAACAGCACGTAGCGAATGTGGCGAGGGATCGTCGCAGACTGATTGAGGTCAAAGCGCCTGCGTAACCAGTTCGCTAAGTCGGTAATCGGGTTCAGCGGGCAGACCCAGCTGCAAAATAATCGCTTTCCTGCCAGGGCGTAGAGCACGGTGATAATCACCGCACCGGTCAACGCCACCGTGGCAGGCAGATGACCGCTGGCAAGACTTTGCAGCGTCATCAGCGGATCGGTCAGTGGAACGGTGTCGAATAACAGGCTACTGCTGTAGTTGCCGTGCAAGATCCACACACCAAACCACGGACCGCTCAAAAACATCCCCAGCACGAAGAACTGACAAAGGCGACGTAACACTAACCAACGGTGACTGCGCCACCAGCCTTTTTTCTCCAGCGCCTCGCGCCCGGCGTCACGTTTACGATTTGCCATTGTTCCCCTCCAGCCAGCCGAAGCGGTAATGGTGACCTAACTCCCCTTTCGCTAGTGACAGCGGTAACACCTTGATTGCCGGTTGTTCCAGCACGCACACTTTTTCGCACTTACCGCAACCGGTACAGGCGTCGCTGTGAACCGTCGGCAGAAAGCGGGCGTGCTTACCGGTACGCGTGTTGCGCTCCAGCTCCAGGGTGATGGCCTCATCAATTTTCGGGCATTCGCGATAACAAACATCGCAGCGCAGCCCCTGAAAGTTGAGACAGTTTTCCTGGTCCACCAGCACCGCCAGCCCCATCCGCGCGTCGTCGATCGATTCGATCTCACGATCCAGCGCACCGCTCGGGCACACTTTGGCGCACGGAATGTCCTCACACATTTCGCAAGGAATATCCCGCGCAACAAAATATGGCGTGCCCGCCGACAGGCCTGAGGCCAGCGTCGCCAGTTTTAAGGTGTCGTAAGGGCAAGCCTGAACACACTGACCGCAACGCACACAGGCACTGGCAAAGGCGTTCTCGTTTATGGCTCCGGGCGGGCGCAACCGCACGCCAGATGCGCGTGCGGTTTGCTGTTGTAACCCCAGCGCCACACCCACGGCAGCCAGCCCGCCTGCTGTGCGAACAACATCGCGCAGAAAGCGGCGGCGACCATTTTGAGGTTTCGCTGACCGGGACATAATGGCTTACACCTTCTCCAGTTTGACCGCGCACTTCTTGAAGTCCGTCTCTTTCGAGAGCGGATCGGTCGCGTCCAGCGTCAGTTTGTTAACCAGCTGTGCGGCATCGAAGAACGGCATGTACACCAGGCCCTGTGGCGGACGGTTACGACCGCGCGTTTCGACAATCGAGATCACTTCGCCACGGCGAGAAACTACTTTCACTTTGTCGCCACGGCGCAGATCGCGCGCTTTCGCATCCAGCGGGTGAATAAACAGAACCGCTTCCGGGAAGGCACGGTGCAGTTCCGGCACACGGCGAGTCATACTGCCGGTGTGCCAGTGCTCCAGGACGCGTCCGGTAGAGAGCCACAGGTCGTACTCTTCATCCGGTGCTTCCGCCGCCGGTTCGAACGGCAGCGCGAAGATCACCGCTTTACCATCCGGTTTACCGTAGAACTTATAGCCTTCGCCCGCTTTCACGTACGGGTCGTTACCTTCGCTGTAACGCCACTGCGTTTCTTTACCGTTCACCACCGGCCAGCGCAGACCGCGCGCTTTGTGGTAGTCATCGAACGGTGCCAGATCGTGACCGTGACCGCGACCAAACCATGCGTATTCTTCGAACAGCCCTTTTTGCAGATAGAAGCCCAGCTCGCGGGATTCATCGTTCAGCTGATCTTCCGCCAGTTCGGATACCGGGAATTTGCTCACTTCCGGGGTGGCATACAGAACTTCGTACAGCGTTTTGCCACGCAGTTCCGGTTTCTTCGCCAGCAGCTCTTCCGGCCATACTTCTTCAGTTTTAAAGCGGCGGGAGAACTGGACTAACTGCCAGAGATCCGATTTCGCTTCGCCCGGTGCCTGTACCTGCTGACGCCAGAACTGAGTACGGCGTTCGGCGTTACCGTAAGCGCCCTCTTTCTCTACCCACATTGCGGTCGGCAGGATCAAGTCGGCGGCCAGCGCACTGACTGTCGGATACGGATCGGAAACGATGATGAAGTTGCGCGGATCGCGCCAGCCCGGCATACGCTCTTCATTAATGTTCGGTCCGGCCTGCATGTTATTGGTACACATGGTCCAGTAAACATTCAGTTTGCCGTCTTTCAGCGCACGGTCTTGTGCCACCGCGTGCAGACCGATTTTCGCCGGAATGGTGCCACTCGGGATATTCCACTTCTTCTCGCAAATATCACGATGTTTCTCGTTAGTCACCACCATGTCCGCAGGCAGACGGTGAGCAAAGGTGCCCACTTCACGCGCAGTACCACACGCGGAAGGCTGCCCGGTCAGGGAGAACGGACCGCAACCCGGCTGGGAAATTTTGCCGGTCAGCAGGTGCAGGTTGTAGACCAGGTTGTTGGCCCACACGCCACGAGTATGCTGGTTGAAGCCCATCGTCCAGTAGGAGATGACTTTCTTGTTCGGATCGGCATACAGCTGCGCCAGTTGTTCTAACTGGTCTTTCGGCACGCCGGTCATTTCGGCAGTTTTTTCCAGCGTATACTCAGCAACGAAGGCTTTGTAATCTTCAAAGCTCATCGGTTCGGAGGCGTCAGAACCTGGATTCTTCGCTGCTTTTTCCAGTGGATGGGTCGGACGTAAACCGTAGCCGATGTCCGTCGCCCCTTTGCGCAGGTTAACGTGTTTGCTAAAGAAGTCCTGATTTATCGCATTGTTTTGAATGATATAGTTGGCGATGTAGTTCAGGATCACCAGGTCTGATTGCGGCGTAAAGATGATGCCGTTATCCGCCAGCTCGAAGCTACGATGCTGGTAGGTAGAAAGCACCGCCACGGTAACGTTCTGGTTAGAGAGACGACGGTTAGTGATGCGCGACCAGAGGATCGGGTGCATCTCCGCCATGTTTGCGCCCCACAGCACAAACGCGTCAGCCTGCTCGATGTCGTCATAGCAGCCCATCGGCTCATCCATACCAAAGGTACGCATAAAGCCAACTACTGCCGACGCCATACAGTGACGCGCGTTCGGGTCGATGTTGTTCGAACGGAAGCCCGCTTTAAACAGCTTGGACGCGGCATAACCTTCCCAGATAGTCCACTGACCAGAACCGAACATACCGATCGATTCCGGCCCTTTTTCTTTCAGGGCGGTTTTGAATTTCTCTTCCATCACATCGAAGGCTTGATCCCAGGTGATTGGGGTAAATTCGCCTTCTTTGTCATATTTACCGTTTTTCATACGCAGCAGCGGCTGCGTCAAACGGTCTTTACCGTACATGATTTTGGGCAGGAAATAGCCCTTAATGCAGTTCAGGCCACGGTTAACCGGTGCATCCGGGTCGCCCTGACAGGCCACCACACGCCCCTGCTGCGTTCCGACCAGAACGCCGCAACCAGTACCGCAGAAACGGCACGGCGCTTTATCCCATTTAATGGCTTCCTGCTGACCAACAACGGCGCGGGCAACGCCCGGCACGCTGAGACCGGCAGCCGCCGCAGCGGCCGCAACGGCGTTAGCTTTCATAAAGCTACGACGACTGAGTTTCATGGTGTTTCCTCACCTTGCTCTTCCTGCTGGTGATAAACCAGCGACACCGCCAGCACGCCCTCTACGTTGCGTACTGACTCAATGGTTTGAATCAGCGTTTCGCTGTCTTCTGCTTCCACCACCACAATCAACTGACCGCTCGGCGCGTCGCTGACAGCAACTTCACAGCCGGGAAAGGCGTTCAGTTGGGTGCTGATGTCTGAAATTCGTTCGCTTTTGGCCTGCACGACCAGACTGCAAACTTGCCAGTTAGTGTGCATGGAGATACTCCGCAGTTATGGCTGATACCGGACAGCTGGCTGCACATGCTCCACATCCGTTGCAAAGTTGGCTATTAAGTTGCGGCTGGTAGATCCCGGAGAGCGTCGGGCGAAAGATAATTGCCATTGGCTCACAGCTATCCTGACAGCGGCGGCATTCAACTGACTGATACGCCAGGCACGCGTCCCCAATGGTGAACTGCAAATCCCAGGCCCTGGTGTGGCGCGGAGAAAATAGCGATTCGGGGCAAGCCTGCGCGCAGGCGTAACAGAAGCTGCACTCGTTATTTTTGAAATTAACGCTCGGATAGCCACCCGCGCCGCGTTGCAGAATGTTGTTTTCACAAGCATTAATACAGGCGTCGCAGCGGGTGCAATGGGTCAGAAAATGAGATTCATCACCGGACCAGGGCGGACGGATACCGTTACTGGCTTTGCGCCAGCGACCAGTGAGTATGCCCCGACGGGATGCATCAATCTTCACATTGACCTTCCATCATTAACGCGCTCTGAAAATTGAGAGCGACCAAATAAACCGCATAATTAATAAGCCATTTTTATAGCCGCTAAGATATTAAAGGATGTGTCAAAGATGCATACCCCGATCGGGGTAAAACCTGTAGCAGGATCAAAAGAGTGGCGGGAAGCGTGGCAAAAACGGGCTTTTGCTCACATTTCAAATGGTTATAAACATATTTATATAGCGATTAATTCGCCAGAGATATTTCTGCTGGTTTGTTTTCTCATCAGAATTTAACACTAAAAGAGCAGGTAAAATTATCTGAATGTTCTTTAAGTTATTCATAAAGCAAATTAATAAATCTGATGAATATGTTAACCTTCAGCGACATCATCGGTGAAAACCTATAAATGAAGAAGGAAAGCAAAAAAATGAAGACCATTCTACCTGCAGTATTGTTTGCCGCTTTCGCCACCACTTCCGCCTGGGCGGCAGAAAGCGTCCAGCCGCTGGAAAAAATCGCACCTTATCCACAAGCTGAAAAAGGCATGAAGCGTCAGGTGATTCAGTTAACTCCGCAAGAAGATGAATCTACCCTGAAAGTAGAACTGTTAATCGGTCAGACGCTGGAAGTCGATTGCAATTTGCATCGTCTCGGCGGGAAGCTGGAAAGCAAAACGCTGGAAGGCTGGGGCTATGATTATTATGTCTTTGATAAAGTCAGTTCCCCGGTTTCGACGATGATGGCCTGCCCGGATGGCAAGAAAGAGAAGAAATTTGTCACCGCGTATCTGGGCGATGCCGGAATGCTGCGTTATAACAGCAAGCTGCCGATCGTGGTGTATACGCCAGACAATGTGGATGTGAAGTACCGCATCTGGAAGGCGGAAGAGAAAATTGACAACGCGGTAGTCCGCTAAACTGCCGTGAAGTGCTCCACCCCGTAGGTCGGATAAGGCGGTCACGCCGCATCCGACATCTAACGCCCGAGCCGGTTGCCTGATGCGACGCTGACGCGTCTTATTAGCATACGCCACATCCGGCAAACCATGCCGGATGTGGCACATCATTACAACGCAATATCCGCCACTTCTTTTTGAACGGGTTGCGGTTTCAACTGCGGTTTCGGCGTACTATCTGCTGCCTGCGGCTTGTCGTATTTCAGCCCCAGCACTTCGCTGGTGTACTGCAACTCGCGTTCTGTTGCCGCTACATCACCGTTCAGCTTGCGTCCATAAGACGGAACGATCGCCTTCAACGTTGCCTGCCATTGCGGGCTGGAAACGCGATCGCCAAATACTTTTTCCAGCAGATTCAACATAATCGGCGCGGCGGTTGACGCACCTGGCGATGCCCCCAGCAGCGCGGCAATGGTCCCTTGCTGGTCGCTGACCACTTCGGTACCCAGACGCAGTACGCCACCTTTCTCGGCATCACGCTTGATAATCTGTACGCGCTGCCCCGCTTGCCACAAACGCCAGTCCTCTTTTTTCGCCTGCGGATAGTACTCTTTCAACGCTTCAAAACGATCCTCTTCACTCAACATCACCTGACTCACCAGATATTTCACCAGATCGAAATTATCCAGCCCGACGTGCATCATCGGCATCACGTTAGAGGTGGTGGTGGAACTCACCAGATCCCACAATGAACCGTTTTTGAGGAATTTGGTTGAGAAGGTGGCAAATGGCCCAAACAGCACGACGCGTTTACCGTCCAGAACACGGGTATCGATATGCGGAACCGACATCGGTGGTGCGCCAACGGATGCTTTACCGTAAACCTTCGCCAGATGGTGATTAACCACGTCCGGGTTTTCCGAAACAAGGAACTGTCCGCCCACCGGGAAACCGGCGTAGTCTTTCGCTTCCGGAATCCCCGATTCCTGTAACAGCTTCAGCGCCGCACCGCCCGCGCCGATAAAGACAAATTTGGCGCGGATGTTCTGTGCAGTGCCATTTTTCAGATCGGCAACGGTAACGGTCCAGGTGTTATCGTTATTACGCTTTAGGGCGCGGACTTCGCTGCTGAGTTGCAGCGAAAAATTAGATTTCTTCTGCAAGGAAGCAATTAACTGGCGGGTGATCTCGCCATAGTTCACATCAGTACCAATTTCCGTACGCGTGGCTGCCACTTTCTGTTGCGGATCGCGCCCTTCCATCACTAACGGTGCCCACTCTTTGATCTGCGCGTGATCTTCAGAGTAACGCATACCGCGAAACAGCGAGCTTTGTTGCAACGCGGCGTAACGGGCTCGCAGGAAATTAACGTTATCCTCGCCCCAGACAAAGCTCATATGCGGAACGGTATTGATAAATGAACGCGGAGTACGCAGCACGCCGCGCTCGACCTGGTGCGCCCAGAACTGGCGCGAAATCTGAAATGCTTCGTTAATGGCGACTGCTTTTTCAATACTGATGCTACCATCGGCGTTTTGCGGGGTGTAGTTCAGTTCCATCAGTGCAGAATGCCCGGTTCCGGCGTTGTTCCAGCCGTTCGAACTCTCCTGCGCGACACCCTCCAGGCGCTCCACCATGGTCATCGACCATTCAGGCTCCAGCTCGCGTAAATAGGTCCCCAACGTGGCGCTCATAATGCCGCCGCCAATCAACAGTACATCAGTTTCCTGCTCCTCGGACGATTTCGCTTTTGCCGCCATCGAAACGGCATTAAGCCCCACGGCCATCGAGAAGAGCATGGCAGTCACTTTTTTCATCTTGTTAATGCCTTACTTTTAGTCGCTTTATTGCAGGTGAGATTTGCGCGGCATCAACGGTAACACTTAAGTAACAACATTTAAATAATGTTTATAAATTATATTCTAATTTTAGAAACATTATAATTTCGTTGATTAATTATAGGGTTATTAGAAACGAAGGGATTTTTAGCATATTGACCTGGCGGCAGCAGTCCGCCAGGTCAGCGTCGAAATATTATGCCGTCCGGGCAACGGCATCACGCGAAGCAGCATCGCGCTCTTCGCCTGTCAGCTCGCTAAGTTGCCCGTTGCGCAATTCCAGCAGGCGGTCAGCGTGGATAAAGTAATGATCATCATGACTGATGGCGAAAATCGTTTTACCCATCTCCTGCATCAGCGGTAGCAGCACCTGATAAAACTCACGACGGAAGTGTGGGTCCTGATCCGCCGCCCATTCATCCAGCAGGATAATATCGCGTTCTTCTGCCAGCGCCAGCAACAGCGCGACGCGTTTTTTCTGCCCTTTTGATAACTTCAGGTTAACAATACGCCCGTTACTTAACTCAAGCTTATGAGCCATTTTCAGCTGCGCCAGCCACTTCTCAACCAGTTGCGGGTTAGCGGGTTGCCCCTCCGGCCCCAGCAGTTGATCAAACAGCCAGACATCGGTAAACACTGCCGAAAACAGTTTGCGATAATCTTCCGGTTGTTCGCCGCTGACAGGTTTGCCATCCAGCAAGATTTCGCCGCTTTGTGGCTGATACAAGCCCGTCAGCAACATCGCCAGCGTCGATTTTCCGCTACCGTTGCCACCAATCAGAAACAGCAGTTCGCCACGTTTGATGGTGAGGTTAATCGGCCCAACGGAAAACGCGTTATCCTGATAAGCAAACGTCACGTTACGCAGCTCCAGCGTTTGCCAGTTGGGAAACGCCTGCGGGCGTGGAAACTCTGCTTTGAAAGGTGCGAGCGCGAATTTGTTCAGCTTGTTAAACGCCACCTGCGCCGTCAGCAGCGTCGGCAATGCGCCAACTGCCGAAAGCAGCGGCGTACGCAGGAATAACAGCGTCAACGAATAGGTCGCGGCAACGTTGGTATCAGCCCAACCGAGACTGTTCGCCATCCAGAACACCAGGCCGATAGCGCCCAGCATCATGATGTTTGACCAGTTCACGGCACTAAGATGGAAGGTGTCTGCGCGGATAATATGATGGCGATACTCTTGCGCATCAGGAATGTAGAGGTTGTTAAACACATACTCGGCGCGTTCACGGTTCAGAGTCAGCTCTTTGCGCCCTTCGAGTACGGTTTGAAAATCCGTGTACAGCTTATCTTCGGTTTCACGCAGGGTCGCCATATGTTTGTACACCCGCGCCACCAGTATAAAACCACCCCAGATGGTGACTGCCATCCAGATAGCCGTTACCAGCAACATTTTGCCCGACAGCATCCACAAATACGCCGCTGAACCGATAGTGAGAATGATCCCCTGCACCAGTTCCGGCAGACGCACAAAAGCAATGGTGATATTGCGCACATCGCTGGTTAACCCCGCCAGCAACGAAGCGCTACCAAGTTGTTCAATGCGCTCGACGTGGGTATCCAGAATCCGCTTGATAAATTCACTACGCAGTCGGTAAACGAAGTGATGCCCCAAAGTGGTGAGCGCCAGTTGCGATCCGAGAGTGACTGCCATCAACAGCAACAATAATCCCAGAAACTCCGGCAACACCAGCAGACTGGTATCCGCCGTTTCGATAAGGCGCTGATTGATAAAAGCAATTAAGCCAATGCCTAATGCCGCACTGGCGAGGCTTAGCGCCATCACACTGATAAATGGCCAGCGATACTGCCGCCAGACAAGTACAAGAAGTTCCATGCAAAAAACCCGGACAATGAATTACAGCCCGCAGTTTAAACATCTTCGTGCGCACAGCAATAATAATTCTTATTTTTATTCTTTTTTACCTGCCTGACGGAATGTCAGGTTGTAGCGGCAGTCGGTGGTGAGTGGATGAAACCCCGCTTTCAACGGTTGAATACCGTGATAAAACAGCCGCGATTCACCGCCCCATACCACCACATCGCCATGTTCCAGCAACAAACGTTTGAGCGGATCATTTCGTTTCAGGCCGCCAAATTGAAAAATCGCGGGTAAGCCCAGAGAAACAGAAACAATTGGCGCGCGCAGATCCGGTTCGTCTTTATCCTGATGCAGCGACAGTTTCGCGCCAGGAACGTAGCGGTTGATCAAACAGGCATCTGGCTGGAAATCTGGATAGCCCGCCGCCGTAGCCGCACGTTGACATAAATGATGAAAACTCTGCGGCATGGCGGGCCACGGTTTATTTGTTTGCGGATCAATGGGCGAATAGAGATAACCTTGCCGATGGGTCGTCCAGCCCAGATGCCCACAGTTGGTCATCGCCACCGACATGGTATATCCGCCTGGAGTGACCATCTGGCGAAACGGCGACTGGCTGGCAACGTCATTAATATCGCGGATTAGTTGCTCCGCAGCGTTAAAAGCAAAACGCCGTAAAATTACCGCACCAGCCGCCAGTGGCTCTTGCCACGGTTCAGCATCGGCAAACAGATCCAACATTACCTTTCCTCATTTTCAGCTTCGCGGCGCAGCAGTTGCGCTTTGCGCGACACGCCCCAGCGGTAACCGGAAAGTGTGCCATCACCACGGACCACCCGATGACAAGGTATAACGATAGCCAGCTTGTTGGCGGCACAGGCGCTGGCAACAGCCCGTACCGCTTTCGGTTTGCCGATGGCGTTAGCCAGTTGCTGATAACTGACGGTTTCACCGCAAGGTATCGTGCGCAGGGCCTGCCAGACTTGTTGCTGAAAAGCAGTGCCGCGAATGTCCAGCGGTAACGTCAGCGGCGTATCGCGTTGATTGAGGCTGGCGATCACTTCACGCACATGTTGCTGAAACATCAGATCGGCAGGCGCGTTGTCGGCAGCGGGAAACATCTGCTGTAACTCGCTGATTAGTGTCGCGTCATCATCGCCCAGCAATATCGCGCAAATCCCCCGCTCGCTTTCTGCCACCAGGCAACGGCCCAGCTCACAATCAGCCAGCGCGTAACGCACCGCCAGATTTTCGCCACCGTGACGGAATTGTTTAGCCGTCATGCCCAGCGTTTCGTCGGCTTTGCGGTAGTAACTGCTGCTGTCGGGGAATCCGGCGTTAAGAATAGACGTCGTCACGCTCTCCCCTTTCGCCAGCGATTCGCGCAAACGGCGAACGCGCCAGGCCTGTTGCCAGGCTTTAGGCGTCATTCCGGTAGTCGCTTTAAACAACCGATGCAGATGGAACGGACTCATCGCCACCTGATCGGCTAAGGCTTCCAGCGTTACAGGCGTTTCCTGTTCCAGAAGTCGGCAGGCGTGGGTAATTTTATCAAGGCGATGTTGCCGGGGATTGGCTTTGTCTGGCTGACAACGTTTGCAGGGGCGAAATCCGGCGGCGAGTGCCTCGCTGGCATTTGCGTAGAAGGAGACATTTTCCCGCAAGGCATGTCTGGCGCGGCAAGACGGACGGCAAAAGATGCCCGTGGTGCGCACGGCGAAGACAAATTCGCCGTCGGCATTCGGGTCGCGGGCTAAGACAGATTGCCAGCGTTGATCGTCAGTTAAGCATGTGGCGTTTTTCATAATCAGCTCCCTGGTTAAGGATAGCCTTTAGTCTGCCCGGTCACCATCACGCAAAAACCAACAATCTTGCGCTTTAATTTTTTTCGCTGATAAGGAAGCTTTTAAACTGCGGCGACATCCAGGTTTTAAAGCTATCGCCCTCTTTGGTGATCATATAAACCGCCAGCCCTTCCCGGCGAACGACTTCTTTGGCTTTCTCTGGCCCGAGCACCATTAAGCCAGTATCCCAGGCGTCGGCTTCCAGCGCCGTCGGGGCAATCACCGTCACGGATACCAGATTGTGTTCGATGGGACGCCCGGTTTGCGGATCGATAACATGGGAAAGGCGTTTGCCGTCCAGTTCGTAATAGTTACGGTAGCTGCCAGAGGTGCTAATGCCATGACCGTTGATATCCACCACAGCCTGAACCGCGTTTTCTTTATCAGTTGGTTTTTGAATCGCTACCCGCCACGGCTGGCCTTCACCGTTCATACCACGGCTGTTCAGCGCGCCGCCCACCGACACCAGATAGCGGGAAATCCCTTCCTGCTCCATCAAGCGTGCCAGATGATCCGCCGCATAGCCTTCGCCGACGGTAGAGAGATCGACATATAAATCCGGCAGGTTTTTTTGCAGATATTGCTGATGCGACTGATTAATGACCGTCAGGTGCTGTAAGCCGGTTTTGGCTTTCATCGCATCGATCTGTTCCTGACTCGGAATTTGAACCGGCTGTTGTTCCGGACCGAAACCCCACAGATTCACCAGCGGCCCGACGGTTATATCCATCGCGCCATCGGTCTTCGCGCCAATGCGTAGCGAGGTGGTGACGATATCGGCCATCGCTTCACTTACTGGCCACGGCGACAAACTTTGCGAGTCGTTAAAGCGCATCAGCGCGGAATCTTTTTTATAGGTCGAAAGCAGCTGATCGTCGGCGTCCAGCTGGGTCTGAATCTTTTCTTTAAGTTCGGCACTGCGTTTGGCGTCAATGCCCGGGATGCTGGCACGCCAGAAGGTACCCATAGTTTTGCCTTCAAGAACGGTAACTTCAGTAGCGTGGGTTTTGGCGGGTTGTGGTTTTTGATCGCAACCAACAAAGAAGAGCGCGGCAGCCAGCAGTGCCACGCGGGTAAAGCTTATTTCCATACGTGATTATCCTCATGCGAACGGTCGCAAGAGTACACCAAAAAACTGTGTTTGTACGCTGAAAACAATGAAAAAAGGGCCCGCAGGCCCTTTGTTCGATATAAATCGAGATTAGAACTGGTAAACCAGACCCAGAGCTACGATGTCATCAGTGTTGATGCCAGCAGCGCGGGTGAACTGGTTGTCGTCCAGCAGGTTGATTTTGTAGTCAACGTAGGTGGACATGTTTTTGTTGAAGTAGTAGGTCGCACCAACATCAACATATTTCAGGATATCTTCGTCGTCGTAGTTACGAGTACCGATGGTGCCCAGGTTTTTACCTTTAGACTGCAGGTATGCTACAGACGGGCGCAGACCGAAGTCGAACTGGTACTGAGCAACAGCTTCGAAGTTCTGTGCTTTGTTCGCCCAACCCAGGGAACCTACGCGAGTTGCGTTGTAGGTCTGGGTGTACTGAGCAGCCAGGTAGATGTTGTTAGCGTCGTATTTCAGACCACCAGTGTAGGTTTCAGCACGGTCGCCAGTACCGATCAGGCCAGTGTTGTTCTGATCCCAGGTACGTTTGGAGCTGGAAACTGCAGCACCAACGCCGAAGCCTTCGTAATCATAAGTGATAGATCCGCCGACACCGTCGCCGTTCTGACGCAGAGCACCACGACCATTATTGGTCTGGTCTTCACCGCTTACGCTGCCGTTGGTACCCTGGTACTGAACAGCAAAGTTCAGGCCGTCAACCAGACCGAAGAAGTCGGTGTTACGGTAGGTCGCGAAGCCGTTACCACGCTGCTGCATGAAGTTATCAGAACCGTAGGTGTCGCCACCGAATTCTGGCAGAACGTCGGTCCAGGAAGTTACGTCGTAAACAACGCCGTAGTTACGACCGTAGTCGAAAGAACCTACATCCTGGAATTTCAGACCTGCGAATGCCACACGGGTCCAGGAGTTGTTTTCGTTTTCAGCGCTGTTGCCCTGGATCTGATATTCCCACTGGCCGTAACCAGTCAGTTGGTCAGTAACCTGAGTTTCGCCTTTGAAACCAAGACGCATGTAGGTCTGGTCGCCATCTTCTGACTTGTTGTCAGAGAAATAGTGCAGGCCGTCTACTTTACCGTACAGATCTAATTTGTTGCCGTCTTTATTGTAAACTTCAGCAGCGTTTGCTGCGCCTGCTACCAGCAGAGCTGGGACCAGGAGGGACAGTACTTTAACTTTCATGTTATTAACCCTCTGTTATATGCCTTTATTTGCTTTTTTATGCCACTGCATACTGATTAACCCTCATTAATCAGTCGGCAGGTCCATTCTCCCCAAAAATGCAGAATAATCCAACACGAATATGATACTAAAACTTTTAAGATGTTTCATTTATCGCTATAGATGTTTCAAAATGTAAATAGAAGGGAACTTTTTAAGATTATTGCGGAATGGCGAAATAAGCACCTAACATCAAGCAATAATAATTCAAGGTTAAAATCAATAACTTATTCTTAAGTATTTGACAGCACTGAATGTCAAAACAAAACCTTCACTCGCAACTAGAATATCTCCCGCTATCATCATTAACTTTATTTATTACCGTCATTCATTTCTGAATGTCTGTTTACCCCTATTTCAACCGGATGCCTCGCATCCGGTTTTTTTTACCCTTCTTTACACACTTTTCATTATTCTGTGCTACCACAGAAAAACTATAACGCTTGTTAACTATTTCACAAATAATTAACATCAGCATAATTTCCAGCAATCTTCGTTTATTTGCAATTAATTTCATTGGGCTTTTTGTAGGTTATTTGTACAGCAAAATGGCGCTTGTACATCTATTTCCCCCAATGCAGGATGATAAATATCACGGGAGAATAGAAAATCATCAATCAGGTAAGAGTCTGGAATTTCACACTGTACCCTTTATACTGCCCTATCACTTCGCGAAGTTTTAACAGGTCATAAACACGAATGCGTCAGAAAGAGACAACGGCCACGACCCGCTTTTCACTCCTACCGGGGAGCATTACCCGCTTCTTTTTACTGTTGATCATTGTGTTACTGGTGACGATGGGGGTAATGGTACAAAGTGCCGTTAACGCCTGGCTGAAAGATAAAAGTTACCAGATTGTCGACATTACCCACGCAATCCAAAAGCGCGTCGATACCTGGCGTTACGTGACCTGGCAGATCTACGACAACATTGCCGCGACGACCTCCCCCTCCTCCGGCGAAGGTTTACAAGAGACGCGCCTGAAACAGGATGTCTACTATCTGGAGAAACCACGCCGCAAAACGGAAGCGTTAATCTTTGGCTCTCACGACAACTCAACGCTTGAGATGACTCAACGGATGTCCACCTATCTGGACACATTGTGGGGCGCAGAAAATGTACCGTGGTCGATGTATTACCTGAATGGTCAGGATAACAGTCTGGTGCTGATCTCAACCCTGCCCCTCAAAGATCTCACCTCCGGATTTAAAGAATCGACCGTCAGCGACATTGTTGATTCACGTCGTGCAGAGATGTTGCAACAGGCCAACGCCCTCGATGAACGCGAAAGTTTTTCTAACATGCGCCGCCTGGCCTGGCAGAACGGTCATTATTTTACCTTGCGTACCACGTTCAACCAGCCGGGACATCTGGCAACGGTAGTGGCTTTTGATCTGCCGATTAATGATTTGATCCCACCGGGCATGCCGCTGGACAGTTTCCGCCTTGAGCCAGACGCGACGGCAACGGGAAACAATGATAATGAGAAAGAAGGGACGGATAGCGTCAGTATCCACTTTAACAGTACGAAGATTGAAATCTCCTCGGCACTCAACTCTACCGATATGCGCCTGGTCTGGCAGGTTCCTTATGGCACCTTATTGCTGGATACGTTGCAAAACATTCTGCTGCCACTGCTGCTGAACATCGGTTTGCTGGCGCTGGCGTTATTTGGCTATACCACATTCCGCCATTTCTCCAGCCGCAGTACAGAAAGCGTCCCCAGCACGGCGGTCAATAACGAATTGCGCATTTTACGGGCAATTAATGAAGAGATAGTCTCACTGCTGCCGCTCGGCCTGCTGGTTCACGATCAGGAATCGAACCGCACAGTCATAAGTAACAAAATTGCCGATCATTTGCTGCCGCATTTGAATCTGCAAAACATCACCACCATGGCGGAACAGCATCAGGGGATTATTCAGGCGACGATCAATAACGAGCTGTATGAGATCCGCATGTTCCGCAGCCAGGTTGCGCCGCGCACACAAATTTTCATTATTCGCGATCAGGATCGCGAAGTGCTGGTAAACAAGAAACTCAAGCAGGCGCAGCGTCTGTATGAGAAAAACCAGCAGGGGCGGATGACCTTTATGAAAAACATTGGCGATGCGCTGAAAGAACCCGCACAGTCCCTGGCGGAGAGCGCGGCTAAACTCAACGCCCCGGAAAGCAAACAACTGGCGAATCAGGCAGATGTGCTGGTGCGGCTGGTCGATGAAATACAGTTAGCGAACATGCTTGCGGACGATAGCTGGAAAAGTGAGACGGTGCTGTTCTCCGTGCAGGATTTAATTGATGAAGTTGTGCCTTCAGTGTTGCCTGCCATCAAGCGTAAAGGTCTGCAACTGCTGATTAACAATCATCTGAAAGCACACGATATGCGCCGCGGCGATCGCGATGCCTTACGACGTATTTTGCTGCTACTGATGCAATATGCCGTGACCTCAACGCAATTAGGAAAAATCACCCTTGAGGTTGATCAGGATGAGTCCTCCGAAGACCGCCTGACGTTCCGCATTCTGGACACCGGAGAAGGCGTAAGCATTCATGAAATGGATAATTTGCACTTCCCGTTTATCAACCAGACCCAAAACGATCGCTATGGCAAGGCGGACCCGCTGGCATTCTGGCTGAGCGATCAACTGGCGCGTAAACTGGGCGGTCATTTAAACATCAAAACGCGGGATGGGCTCGGTACACGCTACTCTGTGCATATCAAAATGCTCGCAGCTGACCCGGAAGTTGAAGAGGAAGAAGAGCGATTACTGGATGATGTCTGCGTAATGGTGGATGTTACTTCGGCAGAAATTCGGAATATTGTCACTCGCCAGTTAGAAAATTGGGGTGCAACCTGTATCACACCCGATGAAAGATTAATTAGTCAAGATTATGATATCTTTTTAACGGATAATCCGTCTAATCTTACTGCCTCTGGCTTGCTTTTAAGCGATGATGAGTCTGGCGTACGGGAAATTGGGCCTGGTCAATTGTGCGTCAACTTCAATATGAGCAACGCTATGCAGGAAGCGGTCTTACAATTAATTGAAGTGCAACTGGCGCAGGAAGAGGTGACAGAATCGCCTCTGGGCGGAGATGAAAATGCGCAACTCCATGCCAGCGGCTATTATGCGCTCTTTGTAGACACAGTACCGGATGATGTTAAGAGGCTGTATACTGAAGCAGCAACCAGTGACTTTGCTGCGTTAGCCCAAACGGCTCATCGTCTTAAAGGCGTATTTGCCATGCTAAATCTGGTACCCGGCAAGCAGTTATGTGAAACGCTGGAACATCTGATTCGTGAGAAGGATGTTTCAGGAATAGAAAAATACATCAGCGACATTGACAGTTATGTCAAGAGCTTGCTGTAGCAAGGTAGCCTATTACATGAACAATATGAACGTAATTATTGCCGATGACCATCCGATAGTCTTGTTCGGTATTCGCAAATCACTTGAGCAAATTGAGTGGGTGAATGTTGTCGGCGAATTTGAAGACTCTACAGCACTGATCAACAACCTGCCGAAACTGGATGCGCATGTGTTGATTACCGATCTCTCCATGCCTGGCGATAAGTACGGCGATGGCATTACCTTAATCAAGTACATCAAGCGCCATTTCCCAAGCCTGTCGATCATTGTTCTGACCATGAACAACAACCCGGCGATTCTTAGTGCGGTATTGGATCTGGATATCGAGGGGATCGTGCTGAAACAAGGTGCACCGACCGATCTGCCGAAAGCTCTCGCCGCGCTGCAGAAAGGGAAGAAATTTACCCCGGAAAGCGTTTCTCGCCTGTTGGAAAAAATCAGTGCTGGTGGTTACGGTGACAAGCGTCTCTCGCCAAAAGAGAGTGAAGTTCTGCGCCTGTTTGCGGAAGGCTTCCTGGTGACCGAGATCGCTAAAAAGCTGAACCGCAGTATTAAAACCATCAGTAGCCAGAAGAAATCTGCGATGATGAAGCTGGGTGTCGAGAACGATATCGCTCTGCTGAATTATCTCTCTTCAGTGACGTTAAGTCCGGCAGATAAAGACTAATCACCTGTAGGCCAGATAAGACGCGTCAGTGTCTTATCTGGCATTTGCACTGAATGCCAGATGCGGCGTAAACGCCTTATCCGTCCTACGATTCCCGCGATTTCCTGACCCTCTCGGCATATACCGTTAGCGTCTGTTTTATCACATCCAGCGTTACCGGCTTCGACAGGCAGCTGTCCATACCGGACTCCAGACACCGCTGCTTCTCTTCAGCCAACGCATTAGCAGTTACTCCGATTACCGGCAACGTCAGTCCCAACTGACGAATGCGTTGCGTCAAGCGGTAACCATCCATATTTGGCATGTTGACGTCGCTAAGCACGATATCAATATGATTCTTGCTAAGTACATTAAGCGCATCGACGCCATCATTCGCGGTTTTACATTGATAGCCCAACGATCCCAACTGATCTGCCAGAAGACGCCGGTTAATCGGATGATCATCCACGACCAGAATCATCATATCGTCGTTATCGCTGACCGCTTTGTCCGTCGACGGCAGAGCGTTAGCAGGATCATCGCTCTCCATCTCGATCAAATAAATACGCGCCAACAATGCCGGTAGCTCATGCGGGGCCGCCACACTGTGTACCCACTCCCCTGGCGCTTTCTCCAGCGGAATACCAATATGGCGACGACAGAAGGTCACTACCGCTCTACCCTGCCATTTTTTACTCACTACCTCGTCAGTAATTAACACATCTTCGGGAGTCGGTTCCTGCCCTTCGTATGTTGTAACGACGATGCCGCTGCGCTGCAAACTGGTTTCCAGGAACTGACAGAGCGACGCATTGCGGACCGCCAGCCAGCAGCGTTTACCACTCAACCCTTCCACGCCTTTTTTCTGCGGGTACTGAGCGCCGTACAACGGAATACGCACGGTAAACTGGCTGCCCATTCCCGGTTCTGAATCTACCGAGATGTCGCCGTCCATCATGCTGATCAGTTTTTCACAAATCGCCAGACCCAGACCGGTCCCCTGGAAGTTTCGCTGTACGCCCGTTCCGACCTGGAAGAAGGGATCAAACAAGCGCACGACTTCTTTCGCCGGAATCCCCACGCCGGTATCGCGAACACGGATAGAGAGATAATCGCCATCAGCGCGAACTTGCAAAACTATACAGCCGGTATCGGTGAATTTTATGGCGTTACTCAACAGGTTGGAGATGACCTGCTGTAAACGCATCGGGTCGCCATTTAAGGCCACTGGCACATCCGGTTCAATAAAGCAGTACAAGCCTAACTGCTTGCGTACCACCAGCGGTAAATAGTTGGCGGTGATGTGGTTCATCACTTCACGCGGTGAAAACTCACGCGGTTCGATCTTCAACTGTTCTGATTCAATTTTCGAGAAATCGAGAATATCGCTGATAATTTTCAACAACAGGCTGGAAGAGTTGTTCATTGCCGTCACCAGACGATCGACGCCTTTCGGTAACTCTTTGGTTTGCAACAGATCCAGGTTACCGATAATGCCATACAGCGGCGTTCGCAGCTCATGACTGACGGTGGCAAGGAACATCGATTTTGACTGGCTCGCCTGTTCTGCTGCTTGTGCCATCTCCTGCAACGACTCTTCCATCTTCACGCGCGAAGAAACATCCACCAGCACACAAATGGCCACGTTTTCATTACGATAGCGCGAATGGACGAAGCTGATTTGCAGATTGGTATTGTTGCTGGTCAGGACATCAACAAAATTGACCTGCTGCCCACAGATAATTTGTGTCAGCCGTTGGCGATCCTCATGCGTAAGCATATTGAGATAGGTATGCGCCAGTTCGTTACTTAAAATATTGACGCCATCAGCGGTACGCAAAATGCAGATACCCACTGGCGCGGAGGCGACAATCTTGCGATTAAACTGCTCATGTTCTTCCAGTCGCAGGGCGTCGCTTTCCGCCGGAATGAAAATACGTCGCTCGTACATCCGCGCGAGAGTAAACAATGCAGCTCCGGCAAGCACATTCAGCAAAATTGCGTTAAGGATCAACATGCGAATGCGTTCCAGCACCTTATCAACCGGCACCGAATACACGATGCTTAGCGATGAGGGTGGCAGATTTTTCTTCAGCACCAGCTCCCGGAACCCTTCCGTATAGCCAAACCAGGAGCGTTCCTGCATCCAGCGAGGATCGCCCTTAATTTTGCTTTCTGGTCCGGTAAGCGAAATCTGGGTATGACCATTTTCATCAAGAATGGTAACCCCCATCGGCAACGTACCAGGTAAGAAAAAGTTCTCCATCCGGATGGTCTGCTCGACACCCAAAAGCGCCTGCAACCGGTTCGCCAGATAAACTGGCGTCAACGCGTAAAAATACCCGACGCCAGGGCGCGGACCTTCGCTGATCCAGTAGAGGTTACTGCCACTATCATCTTGTGGTGCATTTCGATATTTATTAATGCGTTCATGCAAAGCTTTTAGCGCGGTATCGCGTTCCACTGGCATATCACGCAGACCGAAATTGGCCATGCAGAGGTTATCGCTGCCGATTAAAAATACCCGGTTGAGATCGTAAGCCGCAGAAAAATTATCGCGCCAGTAGCGCATAAACCACGCCAATGACTCCAGAGAACCTCGCCAGGTGTTACTCATTGCGGAACAATCAGAGTCAGCAAACAGTGGTTCAAACGCAGGCACATCCGTCTGCGTTTCTCGTCCACGCGGGGAAAGCACACCGTTTTCTGCCGATAAGCGATTTTCGGCGATGTACTTCAGCTCTTTCATCACATCAGAGGTGCGTTGAATAAAGCGCTGAGCCTGATCGGAACTCAGATTAAATTCCTGACGAATTTCCGATTCTCGCTGATGTAACGCATTAACGATGTAAAAAACGGATGAAAAAGCAATCAACAGCCAGAGCACTAACGCCAATGCTCTGAACATGTAGCGCGAGGCTTTCAGGGTTGTACGAAAAGAAGCAAGGTATTTCAAAGGGGCGAAGCTCCGCCTCAGGTGACCGATGGAGTGTGGTTAAGGTAGCGGTAAAAGCGTGTTACCGCAATGTTCTCTCTTCTCTGGAATATGATACACCGCCGAGAAATCATCACCTTAACCTCTGATAATCGTCATATACCGGACAAGACTAGTGGATTTCAGCATGCATTATATGAAGTGGATTTATCCACGCCGCTTACGCAATCAAATGATTCTGATGGCAATCCTGATGGTCATTGTCCCAACGCTTACTATTGGTTATATCGTAGAAACGGAAGGACGTTCAGCAGTCTTATCTGAAAAAGAGAAAAAACTTTCTGCCGTGGTCAACCTGCTTAATCAGGCGCTAGGCGATCGCTACGATCTCTACATCGACTTACCGCGTGAGGAGCGTATCCGCGCATTAAATGCAGAACTTGCCCCCATTACCGAAAATATCACTCACGCCTTCCCTGGCATCGGCGCTGGTTATTACAACAAAACGCTGGATGCGATAATCACCTACGCGCCTTCAGCGCTATATCAGAATAATGTCGGCGTTACCATTGCCGCAGATCACCCTGGTCGCGAAGTCATGCGTACAAATACCCCTTTGGTTTATTCAGGCAGGCAGGTGCGCGGCGATATTTTGAATTCAATGATCCCCATTGAGCGTAATGGTGAAATCCTCGGCTATATCTGGGCCAATGAATTAACCGAAGATATTCGCCGCCAGGCCTGGAAAATGGATGTGAGGATTATCATTGTGCTCACCGCCGGTTTGCTGATAAGCCTGCTGTTGATTGTCCTTTTCTCCCGTCGCCTGAGCGCCAATATAGATATCATCACCGATGGCCTCTCGACTCTGGCACAAAATATTCCCACTCGATTACCACAATTGCCCGGTGAAATGGGGCAAATCAGTCAGAGTGTTAACAACCTCGCCCAGGCACTGCGTGAAACGCGGACACTTAACGATCTGATTATTGAAAACGCTGCCGATGGCGTCATTGCCATTGACCGCCAGGGTGATGTAACCACCATGAACCCGGCAGCAGAAGTCATTACTGGCTATCAACGTCATGAACTGGTAGGGCAGCCTTACTCCATGTTGTTCGACAATACTCAGTTCTACAGTCCAGTACTGGATACGCTGGAACATGGCACCGAACATGTAGCACTGGAGATCAGTTTTCCAGGCCGTGACCGCACCATTGAACTCAGTGTCACGACCAGTCGTATTCATAACACGCACGGTGAAATGATAGGTGCTTTGGTGATTTTCTCTGATTTAACTGCCCGCAAAGAAACCCAGCGCCGCATGGCGCAAGCAGAACGCCTCGCTACACTGGGTGAGCTGATGGCTGGCGTGGCGCATGAAGTACGTAATCCGCTAACGGCTATTCGTGGTTATGTACAGATCTTGCGCCAACAAACCAGCGACCTAATACATCAGGAATATCTGTCCGTAGTACTCAAAGAAATTGATTCAATTAACAAAGTTATTCAGCAATTGCTCGAATTTTCACGTCCACGCCACAGTCAATGGCAACAAGTCAGCCTCAATGCATTGGTTGAAGAAACTCTGGTACTGGTACAAACCGCCGGCGTACAAGCGCGGGTCGACTTCATAAGCGAACTGGATAATGAATTAAGCCCGATTAACGCCGATCGTGAACTGCTCAAACAGGTACTACTGAATATCCTGATCAATGCCGTCCAGGCTATCAGTGCACGAGGGAAAATTCGCATTCGAACCTGGCAGTATAGCGACTCACAACAGGCCATTTCGATAGAGGACAACGGCAGTGGCATTGATCTCTCGCTGCAAAAAAAGATCTTCGATCCCTTTTTCACTACCAAAGCCTCAGGAACCGGGCTTGGTCTGGCGTTAAGTCAACGCATCATTAATGCCCATCAGGGTGATATTCGCGTCGCCAGTTTGCCGGGCTACGGCGCAACCTTCACGCTTATTTTACCGATCAACCCGCAGGGAAATCAGACTGTATGACTGCTATTAATCGCATCCTTATTGTGGATGATGAAGATAATGTTCGCCGTATGCTGAGCACCGCTTTTGCACTACAAGGATTCGAAACACATTGTGCGAACAACGGACGCACAGCATTACACCTGTTTGCCGATATTCACCCTGACGTGGTGTTGATGGATATCCGCATGCCAGAGATGGACGGCATCAAGGCACTCAAGGAGATGCGCAGCCATGAGACACGGACACCCGTTATTCTGATGACGGCCTATGCTGAAGTGGAAACCGCCGTCGAAGCGCTACGCTGCGGGGCCTTCGACTATGTTATTAAACCGTTTGATCTCGATGAGTTGAATTTAATCGTTCAGCGCGCTTTACAACTCCAGTCAATGAAAAAAGAGATCCGTCATCTGCACCAGGCACTGAGCACCAGCTGGCAATGGGGGCACATTCTCACCAACAGCCCGGCGATGATGGACATCTGCAAAGACACCGCCAAAATTGCCCTTTCTCAGGCCAGCGTCTTGATTAGCGGTGAAAGCGGCACCGGGAAAGAGTTGATTGCCAGAGCGATTCACTACAATTCGCGGCGGGCAAAGGGGCCGTTCATTAAAGTCAACTGCGCGGCACTGCCGGAATCGTTGCTCGAAAGTGAACTGTTTGGTCATGAAAAAGGTGCATTTACTGGTGCACAAACCTTGCGTCAGGGATTATTTGAACGTGCCAACGAAGGTACTCTGCTCCTCGACGAAATTGGTGAAATGCCGCTGGTACTGCAAGCCAAATTACTACGCATTCTGCAGGAACGGGAATTTGAACGGATTGGCGGCCATCAGACCATAAAAGTTGATATCCGCATCATTGCTGCCACCAACCGCGACTTGCAGGCAATGGTGAAAGAAGGCACCTTCCGTGAAGATCTCTTTTATCGCCTTAACGTTATTCATTTAATACTGCCGCCTCTGCGCGATCGCCGGGAAGATATTTCCCTGTTAGCTAATCACTTTTTGCAAAAATTCAGTAGTGAGAATCAGCGCGATATTATCGACATCGATCCGATGGCAATGTCACTGCTTACCGCCTGGTCATGGCCGGGAAATATTCGAGAGCTTTCCAACGTTATTGAACGCGCCGTCGTGATGAATTCAGGCCCGATCATTTTTTCTGAGGATCTTCCGCCGCAGATTCGTCAGCCAGTCTGTAATGCTGGTGAAGCAAAAACAGCCCCTGTCGGTGAGCGTAATTTAAAAGAGGAAATTAAACGCGTCGAAAAACGCATCATTATGGAAGTGCTGGAACAACAAGAAGGAAACCGAACCCGCACTGCGTTAATGCTGGGCATCAGTCGCCGTGCATTGATGTATAAACTCCAGGAATACGGTATCGATCCGGCGGATGTATAACGCCAAAACTTGCTATGCAGAAATTTGCACAGTGCGCAATTTTCTGCATAGCCGCTCATTCTCCTTATAAACCCCCATCTAATTTATCCTTTTCTATTCAATTAGTTAAATAACAACCCCCAATAATCTCATTCTGGCACTCCCCTTGCTATTCCCTGACTGTACCCACAACGGTGTATGCAAGAGGGATAAAAAATGAAAACAAAATTGATGACATTACAAGACGCCACCGGCTTCTTTCGTGACGGCATGACCATCATGGTGGGCGGATTTATGGGGATTGGCACTCCATCCCGCCTGGTTGAAGCATTACTGGAATCTGGTGTTCGCGACCTGACATTGATAGCCAATGATACCGCGTTTGTTGATACCGGCATCGGTCCGCTCATCGTCAATGGTCGAGTCCGCAAAGTGATTGCTTCACATATCGGTACCAACCCGGAAACAGGTCGGCGCATGATTTCTGGTGAGATGGACGTCGTTCTGGTGCCGCAAGGTACGCTAATCGAGCAAATTCGCTGTGGCGGAGCTGGACTTGGTGGTTTTCTCACCCCAACGGGTGTCGGCACCGTCGTAGAGGAAGGCAAACAGACACTGACACTCGACGGTAAAACCTGGCTGCTCGAACGCCCGCTGCGCGCCGACCTGGCGCTCATTCGCGCTCATCGTTGCGACACACTTGGCAACCTGACCTATCACCTTAGCGCCCGCAACTTTAACCCCCTGATAGCCCTTGCGGCTGATATCACGCTGGTAGAGCCAGATGAACTGGTCGAAACCGGCGAGCTGCAACCTGACCATATTGTCACCCCTGGTGCCGTTATCGACCACATCATCGTTTCACAGGAGAGCAAATAATGGATGCGAAACAACGTATTGCGCGCCGTGTGGCGCAAGAGCTTCGTGATGGTGACATCGTTAACTTAGGGATCGGTTTACCCACAATGGTCGCCAATTATTTACCGGAGGGTATTCATATCACTCTGCAATCGGAAAACGGCTTCCTCGGTTTAGGCCCGGTCACGACAGCGCATCCAGATCTGGTGAACGCTGGCGGACAACCGTGCGGCATTTTACCCGGCGCAGCCATGTTTGATAGCGCCATGTCATTTGCGCTAATCCGTGGCGGTCATATTGATGCCTGCGTGCTCGGCGGTTTGCAAGTAGACGAAGAAGCAAACCTCGCGAACTGGGTAGTGCCTGGGAAAATGGTGCCCGGTATGGGTGGCGCGATGGATCTGGTGACCGGGTCACGCAAAGTGATCATCGCCATGGAACATTGCGCCAAAGATGGTTCAGCAAAAATTTTGCGCCGCTGCACCATGCCACTCACTGCGCAACATGCGGTGCATATGCTGGTTACTGAACTGGCTGTCTTTCGTTTTATTGACGGCAAAATGTGGCTCACCGAAATTGCTGACGGGTGTGATTTAGCCACCGTGCGTGCCAAAACAGAAGCTCGGTTTGAAGTAGCTGCCGACCTGAATACGCAACGGGGTGATTTATGATTGGTCGCATATCGCGTTTTATGACGCGTTTTGTCAGCCGGTGGCTTCCCGATCCACTGATCTTTGCCATGTTGCTGACATTGCTAACATTCGTGATCGCGCTTTGGTTAACACCACAAACGCCGATCAGCATGGTGAAAATGTGGGGTGACGGTTTCTGGAACTTGCTGGCGTTTGGTATGCAGATGGCGCTTATCATCGTTACCGGTCATGCCCTTGCCAGCTCTGCTCCGGTAAAAAGTTTGCTGCGTACTGCCGCCTCCGCCGCAAAGACGCCCGTACAGGGCGTCATGCTGGTTACTTTCTTCGGTTCAGTCGCTTGTGTCATCAACTGGGGATTTGGTTTGGTTGTCGGCGCAATGTTTGCCCGTGAAGTCGCCCGCCGAGTACCCGGTTCTGATTATCCGTTGCTCATTGCCTGCGCCTACATTGGTTTTCTCACCTGGGGTGGCGGTTTCTCTGGCTCAATGCCTCTGTTGGCTGCAACACCGGGCAACCCGGTTGAGCATATCGCCGGGCTGATCCCGGTGGGCGATACTCTGTTCAGTGGTTTTAACATTTTCATCACTGTGGCGTTGATTGTGGTGATGCCATTTATCACCCGCATGATGATGCCAAAACCGTCTGACGTGGTGAGTATCGATCCGAAACTACTCATGGAAGAGGCTGATTTCCAAAAGCAGCTACCGAAAGATGCCCCACCATCCGAGCGACTGGAAGAAAGCCGCATTCTGACGTTGATCATCGGCGCACTCGGTATCGCTTACCTTGCGATGTACTTCAGCGAACATGGCTTCAACATCACCATCAATACCGTCAACCTGATGTTTATGATTGCGGGTCTGCTGCTACATAAAACGCCAATGGCTTATATGCGTGCTATCAGCGCGGCAGCACGCAGTACTGCCGGTATTCTGGTGCAATTCCCCTTCTACGCTGGGATCCAACTGATGATGGAGCATTCCGGTCTGGGCGGACTCATTACCGAATTCTTCATCAATGTTGCGAACAAAGACACCTTCCCGGTAATGACCTTTTTTAGTTCTGCACTGATTAACTTCGCCGTTCCGTCTGGCGGCGGTCACTGGGTTATTCAGGGACCTTTCGTGATACCCGCAGCCCAGGCGCTGGGCGCTGATCTCGGTAAATCGGTAATGGCGATCGCCTACGGCGAGCAATGGATGAACATGGCACAACCGTTCTGGGCGCTGCCAGCACTGGCAATCGCCGGACTCGGTGTCCGCGACATCATGGGCTATTGCATCACTGCCCTGCTCTTCTCCGGCGTCATTTTCGTCATTGGTTTAACGCTGTTCTGACGGCAACCCTACAGACAGAAGGAATATAAAATGAAAAATTGTGTCATCGTCAGTGCGGTACGTACTGCTATCGGTAGTTTTAACGGTTCACTCGCTTCCACCAGCGCCATCGACCTGGGGGCGACAGTAATTAAAGCCGCCATTGAACGTGCAAAAATCGATTCACTACACATTGATGAAGTGATTATGGGTAACGTGTTGCAAGCCGGGCTGGGGCAAAATCCGGCGCGTCAGGCACTGTTAAAAAGCGGGCTGGCAGAAACGGTGTGCGGATTCACGGTCAATAAAGTGTGTGGTTCGGGTCTTAAAAGTGTGGCGCTTGCCGCCCAGGCAATTCAGGCAGGTCAGGCGCAAAGCATTGTGGCGGGGGGTATGGAAAATATGAGTTTAGCGCCCTACTTACTCGATGCAAAAGCACGCTCTGGTTATCGTCTTGGAGACGGACAGGTTTATGACGTAATCCTGCGCGATGGTCTGATGTGCGCCACTCATGGTTATCATATGGGGATTACCGCCGAGAACGTGGCCAAAGAGTACGGAATTACCCGAGAAATGCAGGATGAACTGGCGCTACATTCACAGCGTAAAGCGGCAGCTGCAATTGAGTCCGGTGCTTTTACAGCCGAAATCGTCCCGGTAAATATTGTCACCCGGAAGAAAACCTTCGTCTTCAGTCAAGACGAATTCCCGAAAGCGAATTCAACGGCTGAAGCGTTAGGTGCATTGCGCCCGGCCTTCGATAAAGCAGGAACAGTCACCGCCGGGAACGCGTCTGGTATTAACGACGGTGCTGCCGCTCTGGTGATTATGGAAGAATCTGCGGCGCTGGCAGCAGGCCTTACCCCCCTGGCTCGCATTAAAAGTTATGCCAGCGGTGGCGTGCCCCCCGCATTGATGGGTATGGGACCAGTACCTGCCACGCAAAAAGCGTTACAACTGGCGGGGCTGCAACTGGCGGATATTGATCTCATTGAGGCTAATGAAGCATTTGCCGCACAGTTCCTTGCCGTTGGGAAAACCCTGGGCTTTGATTCTGAGAAAGTGAATGTCAACGGCGGGGCCATCGCGCTCGGGCATCCTATCGGTGCCAGTGGTGCTCGTATTCTGGTCACACTATTACATGCCATGCAGGCACGCGATAAAACGCTGGGGCTGGCAACACTGTGCATTGGTGGCGGCCAGGGAATTGCGATGGTGATTGAACGGTTGAATTAACCAATAAAAACACCCGATAGCGAAAGTTATCGGGCGTTTTCTTGAACATCGACGGCGAAGGTAACCCCATTAATCACCAGTCAAAACTTTTCACCAGCGTCAGCTCGCCAGCATTACGCATCGGTACAATAAATGTTTCCTGTTTCTCATTGACCGATCCTTCATCGGTGATCAGCGTCAGTTGGGCGGTGGTTAATTCCGTTTCGCTGCGTCCGCCATAGTAGTTGATATACACCTGATAGCGCCCGTGAACTGGCGCTGGCATGGCGAAAATCTCGGGGCCGTACCCCGTCGTGACATCCATATCCAGTGCACCACTGTTGTTCAGCACGGTGTTACCGTACCAGGCGTGTTCGCCATCGGGCGTAACAACGTGAAGGTCGAGGTCGGTATTGTCCGTATCCCACGAGAGAACCAGCCGTAAACGTGCACGAATCGTTCCTGTACCCGGCGTTGAGTAAAACTGCATTTTTTGCCGGCTTTGCCCATCCGGGCTGATGACCTGCACGCTGTTGCTGCCTTCAGTGAAAATATAAGGGCGTGCAAATGAACCATCGGATTCAATTCTCTGCGGCATACTGGCACCGTTGACCACCAGCCGGCCCTGCTGAACTTTACCCGCCGCAGCATAATTCTTTATTTTGCCGCGGATCTGCGCTGAGATATTTTGATCATCTGCCATGTTGACGGACGACGCCGGGTAATTGATCGATTGTGAAAAACTGGCATCTTCGCCCTCTGCCGGATGCCAGCCAGAGAGCGGTGCATCAATCTCGACTTCCTGCACACCTTCACTGTGAGCGACAGGCGAAAGCGCCACCAGTAACAACGGAAGAAAAATCTTTCGCATAGCATTAGTCCATTAATAATTGTCGGGTCAGCGTTTCGATATAGTTCTCATCAAGCCCGGTGGGATAACCATCAAAGGCCAGGTGCAGATACTCATGGGTTAAATCCAGCCGATCCTGAAGCGTAAAGAAGTTACGAATAAACAGCCGTTTCTGCTGCCGATCGGTATAGGGGAAACCTGAGACTAAACGACAGACCGCAAACACGTCTGGTTCGTTGTAGCCCGTCTCGCCTTGCAATATACGCCGCCACTGCGGCATTTTTTTCGCCAGCCAGGCTTTCGCTTTGGGTAATAACTGACAGGTTGAGCGTGGCGCTCCCCAGCGGCTAAGGCTGTTATCGGGATAAGCAAACGCGAGTATCTGGTCGTAACGCTCTCCCTGCCCCGCCTGGGCCGTGGCTTGCCGCCAGGAAAGCGTCCCTTCGGTAGCGCGACTGCCGTGATAATGAACCGGATCGCCCGCATAGATAAGATCCTGCGTCCAGGCGGTCATCGTTCGCGCCCCCGTGGTCGCTGGCGAAGCCGAAACACGCTGTGTGGCGCTGCTGTCAGGGATGGTCAGGCAATCGCCTTCCCGATTGGCGTTTTGCTGTAAAAAAGTGCGTATCGCCACGGTCATGGCTTTCGCTGCCTCAGGGGGCGTACTTTTCGCCTCGCGATCCAGAACTCTGGCAACATACTCTTCACGATCGAGATGCGACTGCAATTTCAGTTTGCCCTTTTCGCTCAGTAAGGTCGTCTCACCGTGGCTGACAAACGTAATGTGGTTACCATTGGCGAACGTCACACGATAGCGCCCATTAAGTACGCCGGGTTTTACTGCCGTCGTACTCTTTTCCGCTGCGATTTTCTTCAGCGGATAGCGGGCAAACAGCTCCACCTCTACACATTGCCCACTGGCAACTTGCGTCGGCACTGGCAAAACCCGATTAAGCACCGTCGCATAACGGGTCAGTACCGTTTTGCTGGTGCCACTGCCAGTAACCCACAGCGGTGTACCATCGGTTAACCAGCCGGCAAAACCACCCTGACGGATTTGCTGTTTATCATCGGCAAACCAGCTCCAGGTTTTCACCCTTACCCGACTACCGAGCATGGATGCGACACCGATTTTCGCCTCGTCCAGCACCACATCCAGTAAGACTTCCTGAGCTTTGTTTTGCGCAGGTAACGTCGCTAATGAATCAAGCAGCGATTTAACCGTTACCGAGGTTTCTGGCTTCAGCGTAGTAAGAGACGCTAACCACGCAGGTGCCTGACGCTGTTGCCAGTATTGCCCCCAAACATCTGCACCAATATGCAACCGTTGCGGCGCAAAATAGAGCCCACAGGAGCGTACCAGCGCGGTATCGCGCGTTATACTCTCCCCAGCCTGACAACAATAAACCTCTTCCGGGGAGTTTCCGCGACACTGGTAGGGCTGCTCTGGTTGATGGGTATCCTCCAGCCAGGCGTAAACATACAGTTTCCATAAACTCCCTAACGGCGTGGTGAGCGTGTCAGGTAATGCTGAGACTTTGGTCACGCCTGATGACGACAGCTGATACAGTTGATCGTGCTGCGCGCCCCGCAGCGCCAGTTGTAACGGCGTCTCCTCCGCAAGCGTTGGCAGAGTAACCAACGCTAATAGCCAGACGATTCTGCGCCAGTTCACTTATTTCACCTGCATCCCGGTCCATTCGCTCCCTGCCGCAACACTTTGCTGTGCAGGTGCATAGGAACGCACATAACGAGCAGGAGGCAGAACGAATTGCCCTTTTTGCGAGAAGCGCAGCAAATGGCGGAAAGTGACCGTTCCCGTCAGTTCTTTCACCGGCACCATATAGGCCAGTTCGCCCATTTCATTTCGCGCTTTTTCCAGCAACTGCCCCTGCTGTTTTCCAGCGTTCGGTTTATTGACCGAAATGCCCCACGTAGTCCTCTCAACGTCAGCCCCTGGCGGGAGCGGTACTTCCACCTGACCGTAGCGCAGAACGGCATCCTGCTCGCTGGTAAGCGTAATTTCATCGAGATACAGCGCATCGCTGTCAATCTCATTGCTGGTCACCGGCTGCAGAGTAAAGCTCATCTCTTCTTCACCGGGGATAAGCCGATACAACTGGCGTTCAACGGTCACCGGAATGTTACTTTGTTGAGCCGTTTTTGCCGGTTCACGCCAGCGGACCTGCACATTTTGCGGCGATAATTCGTCACCAAAAGAGAGAATGTCCGGCACGCCCTGACCAACCCAACGCCAGTATTCGCCCCCTCCAGTTAACTTATGTTTGGCCCATGCGCCCGCAGGCGCAGGCAAAACAACTGGAGGCATTGTCGCCATATATTTCGCCAGCCAGTTCATGGCCAGCGC
Source organism: Escherichia sp. WS1451 (assembly GCF_046487365.1). Classification (NCBI taxonomy): domain Bacteria; kingdom Pseudomonadati; phylum Pseudomonadota; class Gammaproteobacteria; order Enterobacterales; family Enterobacteriaceae; genus Escherichia; species Escherichia sp. WS1451. The sequence goes on along the minus strand of NZ_JBJQJP010000004.1, from coordinate 189,469 downwards.
GCGCTCAATAGTAGATTGCTCAGCGGTCAAACCACTTAAAATAGCAGCCGCCTGGGTAGCGTCGCCCCCGCTATTGAGCAGCACAACCGTGTGCGCCAGCGGCTGATTGCTGTTTGCCGCTTTATCCCACGCATATTGCTGAACCTGTGGCATCACAGTGGACTTCAACTGCGCTTTTTTCAGCAACGTCATGGTTAAGACGTTTGCCACCGCATCTGCCAGTGGAGATTCAGGTGTATCGAGGATCAGACTGTCATTGATATCGCTGGTGTCTGCCTCAGAGAAATCTTTAGTTTTAGTTCCGCGCCGGGCGATAGCTTCATCCAACCCTTTCAACAACGTTTTGCACGGCAGATTCATCTCCTGCGCCCACGCCAGCACCAGCGCCCGATGCAATAACGGCATGTTATCTGCCTGCTCGGCATAACTGTCGAGCATATGCTGCCAGTATTCCGGTTGTTGCGTTACGCCGAGCGCCTGGCTGGCCTGCCAGTCGGCGTACCATGCCCATGCCGTGAGGAAGGCGTCACCATTGCCATCTTCACCCCACCAGGTAAAGCGCGCACCGGGCCCTGCCAGTTGCATCAGCCGCAGACGGTTATCCTGAATCATCTGACGAATGTCGTTAGCGGCGGCACTTTGATGATCGGCAAGCGAACGCCAGGCGAGACTGAGCGGGATCAGACGGCTACCGGTGTTGATCACCCCACCCCACGGTTCATCGACTAACGCATCAAGATTGTTGCGGAAAATCTCCTGCGGCGTTTCACTACTTTGAAGCCGGATATTGCTCGCCTGCTCGGGCAACATCAGCGCGTTCTCGCCACCGCCGAGCATGACATTTTTCTGCTGTTCAACGGGCCAGCTGTTGTCCACAAAAGACAGTTTTGTGCTAATGCTGTCCTGCACTTGCCCATTTTGTTGCAGTTCTGCACTTAACAAGCCAGATTGCTGAATATTCTGCGTCAGCGAAATATAATTCGCCCCTTTGTGCAGCGTCAGCGTCTGGCGCATCTCAGCGCCTGCAAATTTAGTCACCAGCACCACCGGTTCGTTATCCTGCTGACTGAAGATAAACAGTCCTGCCGCCGGTTTGTCGCCCACGCGATACACCGTTGGCATACTCCACTTCATGTAGAGATTTTTTTCCGAACGCAGATAAGCACGCCCCTGCCCGACCAGCCCGTCGCCGTTCATCCCACGCGCGGTGATACGCCAGCGGGTTAACGAATCAGGCATCAGGAACGTGAAATACGCTTTGCCTTGTTTATCGGTTGTGAGTGACGGCATCCATGCCGCGGTATCCACCTCTTCACGCCGTGGACGTTCAAGCATTTTTACTCGCCGCTCGCTGCGGTTAGTTGCGCCAGGCGCAACCGGCTCGCTGGAGAGCGCCTGGTCGTAGCTGATAAACGACAAACTGGAGCTGGTACGCACATTGTTACGCCCCAGCGGATAGAAAAATTTGCCGATATTCGGCGCGATTTCCGGTTGCAGCGCGTAGATCATTTCATCGACCACGCCTACCGTTAACTGCGCAGAAACAGGTTTACCTTTCAGCGACGAGGTTAATTCGACATTGACCAGTTCACCAGGCTGGTAATGGGTTTTGTCCGTTTTCACCCGGATATCCAGCTGGGGAACGGCAACTTTGATCCCGGCGTTCTGAAAACTGTACTGACCGTTACGGGTATACAGCACCGAAAAAGTGATGTTAGGCGCAAAGGAATTGCTCACTGGAACCCGGGCTTCATACTGGGTATCGTTTAAACGTTGTAACGTCAGCCAGTTTGCCGGATGCGAAAGCAGCGACTGCTGTTCCACGCGATCGCGTTCCAGCGTCAATAATGCTTCATCAATTGGCTCCGGAAAGGTAATCAGCATCTTCGCAGTTTCGCCTGGCTGATACAGCGTTTTATCCGCCACGATATCTACCGTACCAGTATGCGCCGTGCTGCCCTTACCGCTGACGGCATGACTTAACCCAGCGAGAATTAAGCCGTCTTTATCGCGTAATGTCAGATTGTAGTTGCCAGGTTTAGCGAAATTGACGGTAAAGGATTTGCCGCCTGACGGTAGCTCTCCGCTATGGCTCGTGCGGTCTTCGAGACGCAACCATTCATACGTAACAGGAACCTGTTTTGAAGATTCCAGCGCGGCATAACGGAACACAACCGATTCACCGCTATTACTGTATTGTGCGGCAGTACTTAATGAGTAATGTGCCAGTCCACGTTCAATGAGGATCTCTTTGGTGGTGGTGACACGATACGCCGCACCGTCACTGGCGGAGACGGTTAACAAATAGCGGCTTGGTTTATCAGCGGCGGGGAGATTTAACGCCACATGACCGCTATCGTCGGATACCGTTTCACTGCCTTCCAGCGACACGGGAAAACGTCCGGCATAACGCAAATCGTTACCGACCATTGATAATTGCTGAGCGCGCAAACTTAACTGCACACGGGCATCTTTTACCGGCTCACCATCCGGGTAGAGCAGTTGCAGTTTGCCGCTGACCGCTTCGCCAGTTTTGAACTCTTTTTTGTCGAGAGCTAAGCCAATCTCGAAATGTGGCTTGATGTAGTTTGCCACGCGAAAACTGCTGCTATAGACCTGTTTGCGGTAAGCAAGACGTAACTCATAACCTCCGGCGACGGCATTTTCTGGCAGGCGGAAACTCCCCTGCCCGCCATTACGCGCATCCAGCGTGACATTGACGGTTTGCAACAGACTGCCGTTGGCGTCCAGCACCGAAAGCTTCGCCGGTGCGCTGACGATGGGGGATGAATGCAACGGATCGTGGAACTCGCGGCCCATCACTTTAACATCGACACGATCGCCTGCGCGATATAGCGGGCGATCGGTAAAGATATACAAGCGGGTGTTGTAGATTTCGCTTTCGTAGAAAAAGTTCTCGGAGACAAAAACGCCGCCTTCAGCATCCTTACCCAGAATGTATGAACGTTCTGGCGATATATGTTGTAACTGCAAGGTACCGCTGTCATCGGTCACACCGCGAGTCATCACGCCAAGACCGTCAGTCCACAGGATCTCTGATCCCGGCTTCGCTTCACCCTGTATTTTACCTGCGGTCCACACCAGAAGCTCGTTACCTGACACTTTGCTAAGCGCCACGGTATCGGAAACAAACACCACCGTCGTTGCCCGATACCCACCTATCATCGCCTCGACGAGGTACAATCCCGGCTCTTGTTTGCCGAGAGGAATATAAATATTACCCGGCTGCGGCGAGATGAAATTGTTGGATGCGCCTTCCAGTTTTACCCCTTGCTGCGGCTCGACCGGTTTAGCCTGCCATAGTGGATAACGGAATTGTTCCACCAGTGGATATTTTTTCAGCGGTGAAAACTGGCTGTTCTGTACATAACGGGAAGGTTTAACAATGGCATTACCGAGCTGTAATTCAGGTAACGCCTGAGTCACATTCTGCCGTGACTGAGAAGAGAAAGTACGCTGCATTACACGGCGAGATTTGCCATACCAGTTATCCCACAGCCAGGTCAGCGTATTGTTTAGCCCGTCGCCCAGATATTTCGGTTGCACCACAATGCGATGCAGGTTTTTCTGCTGGCGCAAAAATGCCATCGGGTCAGGAATACGATACAGGCGAACGTCCACGCCACCGTACTCTTCCATCTGATAGCGTCGATAATCACGCCCCGGCGCTTCCAGTCGCACTTTCGCCTCTTCACTGCTGCTAAAACTGCTGTCAGCGAGCAAAAAGAATGTTCCCCCGGCGGGCGGCGCATAGTTACTGGAAGGAAGCGAATCATCAGCATTAGCAAGCCCTGTTCCCACAAGAGACAGGCAAAAGCACGCTGCTATCGCGCCAGAAAATTTAAACGATAAATGCCAATGAAATTGGGATTGGAATCGTTGGGTATCCATCGGGTGTCCTTCCATGTCATAAGTTGTTGCAGACTGACTGCGCGCATTCCGTTGTCAGTTTTCGTGGCGCTTCCGGTGTGGTAGATGACGTAACGCCCCATCCAAACCATTAAGTGCTGGGCATCGCCCTGATCGAAAAAAATCATATCGCCAGGCAGCGCCTGGTTTATGTCCTGGCCAATAAATTGGCTGTTGTACTGAATCAAATTAATCGCGGTCACATAGGGGCCAGTTTTTCCGTTCCCCTGATTCCAGTTTTGCGCCAGTTGACGCTGTTCAGGTGTTAGCGTCATTTCAGGCGGCAAATATTGACTTGCTATACCGTTACTTTTTAGCCATTTGCTGTCGTGAATTTTCAGCGCCTCGTTCGCCGAAAATCGCACCAGGCCCGCACAATCCTGCTGATACCAGCGCGGACTTGGCCCCTGGCGGAGCTGTTCCTGTGCAATGCGTACAAACCACGCGCGAAACAGCCCGGATTGTTCGACATTCAGCATTTCGCTATGGGCAACAACACAACACAGCCAGCAAATCAGCGCCAGCAGTCCGTGCCTCATAGCGGCTGCCAGGTTATGGGTAGCCACTGCCAGGCGGCACCGGGTTCCATCTGTGCCAGCTTCATGACATAACGCGGTTGTTGAGATAAAGCGTCCAGCTTCGGCATTAATAAAGTTTGTGCGGCATTATAAAAAACCGGTTCGAGATTCTTCGGCAAACTGGTCAGCGTTTCGTTACGCAGCAGTTTCGCCACGCCTTGTGGATTGATATAGAGCGGAACGATGCCGTCAGTGGGTATCACATCCACCATTGCCGGGCGGGTTTTATTCAGTGTTTGCAGCGCGTTATTAACCAGCGTGTCATCGAGGGAGAAAAGCAGCGTTTTGTTTTGCATCGCCAGCGACACGCGGAAAAAATAATCCGACATTAATTGATCGGGTTGCGCCGCCTGCGCTTTCGGATACTGGCCGTATCGGGAACTCACTTCGCGACGCCAGATTTGCGCTTCGCCCTGCTGAGTCTGGTTTACCGGCAAAACACCTTCTGGCGCTTTGCTTTCGTGCGCACCAATATTTTGCGTAAACAGTTTTCCTGGCAATTGCACTTGTTCGGCAGAACCATCAAACTGACCGACAAACAGCGGAGTTTGCAATTTTGAATCTTCATACCAGCACAGCCCCGCGCCACCGTCTAACGCCCCGTTGAGCTTGTCGTTTTCCTGGCTGATGTGGGAAAGCATCTCTTCAGCAATACCATGTGAATAAGGCACCGCCACACAGAAGCTGGCCCCTGCAGGCATACTGTTCCATACCGGCGTAAAATCGAAACTGGCATCTACGCTTGCGGATTCATCATTTAACGCCAGAAAACTGTGCCAGCCGTCGTTGCTCATTTCGAAGCGCACACCAGCAAAAGAAGGCATTAATCGCTGGTAGCCAAAACCCAGCAAATTTGCACTGACCACGATGCGCTGGCGTACTGGCGTTTTTTCGGCAGTACGCTCTTCCAGACCAAAACTGGTTTCCCAGCGTTTCTTACCACTTAACAAATCACTTGCGATTGCCGCGGCTTCGGTATCCTGCTGATCATCTTTAAACAGCATATCCGTGCTGGAAAATACCAGCATCTTGTCCTGATATGTTGCGAACATCAGGGCGTTATTGCCGTTATAGCGCAACTGATAAACCGGGATGGTTTCACTATTTAGCTTAATACTACTGATTTCCGTTTTACTTAACTGGCTGTCGCTGGTAGCGGCAAACAGCAATGGCTCCAGCAGCTTGCTTAAACCACTTCGCTGGATCAGCACCATATAATGAGAAAGATGGCCTTGTTTATCGTGCCATAGCGCCGCCTGCGCGGGCTGATCTAAGAGTGACGAAAAGAGCTTATCTATTAGTGTGAGATCGTGTTCGTAGACAATGCGGCGAATGCTGCCTTCAATGCCCAGACGATCGGCATGATTCTGATAATAGAAAACGAAATCTTCACTCAGAACATCGTGGAGAAACGGAATGGTAAGGAGGTCTTTGGGAAGCTGGCTCAGAGAGTCGCTGTCGAGAAAGAGGTCCGGCTCATTGAGATCGATTTGCAGATTGTTGTGCACCACCAGCGGCGACAACGTTTTTTCTGGCCCACTGCCAGCATATTGCAACGCCCAGACGCCAGCGGAAAGCAGTACTATTGCGCCCAAACCTACAAGACCATAGAACCGCCAGCCTTTCGCCTTTTTTTCACCACTCATTGCCACATTCCTTGTGTAAAGCCAGCCATTTTTTACGAGCACAGCAAAACTTTACCGCGCCCTAATACGACAAAAGCCCAGACTTTGCAGCCTGGACTTTTCAATTCAAACAAGGGAGATATCTCCCTTTTGGCATGAAGACGTAAAATTATTCTTCTTCTGGCTCGTCGTCAACGTCCACTTCCGGAGCGATTTCATCGTCCCCTTCCGCGGCACTGCCGTCGATGGTATCCAGATCTTCCTCGTCAACCGGTTCAGCAACACGTTGCAGACCCACTACGTTTTCATCTTCCGCAGTACGGATGAGGATCACGCCCTGGGTGTTACGGCCCACGATGCTGATTTCTGAAACGCGAGTACGTACCAGCGTACCGGCATCGGTGATCATCATGATCTGGTCGCAGTCATCTACCTGCACCGCGCCAACCACTAAACCGTTACGTTCGGTAACCTTGATGGAGATAACCCCTTTCGTCGCACGCGACTTGGTTGGGTATTCCGCCACCGCGGTACGTTTACCATAACCGTTCTGCGTTGCGGTGAGGATTGCACCATCGCCACGAGGCACGATTAGAGAGACAACTTTATCGCCTTCGCCTAAACGAATACCGCGAACACCGGTGGTGTTGCAGCCCATCGCACGGACAGAAGACTCTTTAAAGCGCACCACTTTACCTTCGGCGGAGAACAGCATTACTTCATCTTCGCCGCTGGTCAGGTCAACGCCGATCAGCTCATCGCCATCAACCAGTTTGATCGCCACTTTACCGGCGGTACGCAGACGGTTGAATTCGGTGAGGACAGTTTTCTTCACGGTACCGTTAGCGGTGGCCATGAAGACTTTCACGCCTTCTTCAAACTCGGTCACCGGCAGGATCGCGGTGATACGTTCGTCCTGCTCCAGCGGCAGCAGGTTGACGATCGGACGACCGCGCGCGCCACGAGTAGCTTCTGGCAACTGGTAAACCTTCATCGAATAGACGCGACCACGGCTGGAGAAGCACAGAATATGGTCGTGGGTATTCGCCACCAGCAGTCGGTCGATAAAGTCTTCTTCTTTAATACGTGCGGCAGATTTACCTTTCCCGCCACGACGCTGCGCTTCGTATTCAGAAAGCGGCTGATATTTAACGTAGCCCTGGTGAGAGAGCGTCACGACCACATCTTCCTGGGTGATCAGATCTTCCAGGTTGATGTCTGCGCTGTTGGCGGTGATTTCAGTACGACGTTTGTCACCGAACTGTTCACGAACCAGCTCCAGCTCTTCGCGGATCACTTCCATCAGACGATCGGCGCTACCAAGAATACGCAACAGTTCCGCGATCTGATCCAGCAGCTCTTTGTATTCGTCGAGCAGTTTTTCGTGCTCAAGGCCGGTCAGTTTCTGCAAACGCAGATCCAGAATCGCCTGAGCTTGCTGTTCGGTCAGGTAGTACAGACCGTCACGCACGCCGAACTCTGGCTCCAGCCATTCCGGACGCGCAGCATCGTCGCCGGCTCGTTCCAGCATCGCGGCAACGTTGCCCAGCTGCCACGGATTAGCAACCAGCGCCGTTTTCGCTTCTGCAGGCGTCGGCGCATGACGGATCAGTTCGATGATCGGGTCAATGTTTGCCAGCGCGACGGCTAATGCTTCAAGGATATGAGCACGATCGCGCGCTTTACGCAGTTCGAAAATAGTACGACGGGTCACCACTTCACGGCGGTGACGAACAAACGCCGCGATGATGTCTTTCAGGTTCATGATCTTCGGCTGACCATGGTGCAATGCCACCATGTTGATACCGAAAGAAACCTGCAACTGGGTCTGGGAGTAGAGGTTGTTAAGCACAACTTCACCGACCGCATCGCGTTTCACTTCAATCACGATGCGCATACCGTCTTTGTCAGACTCATCACGCAACGCGCTGATGCCTTCCACGCGTTTTTCTTTTACCAGTTCCGCAATTTTTTCGATCAGGCGAGCTTTGTTCACCTGATACGGAATTTCGTGGACGATAATGGTTTCACGTCCGGTTTTGGCGTCAACTTCCACTTCGGCACGGGCGCGGATATATACCTTGCCACGACCGGTACGGTAAGCTTCTTCAATACCGCGACGACCGTTAATGATTGCCGCCGTCGGGAAGTCCGGCCCCGGGATGTGTTCCATCAGCCCTTCAATGCTGATGTCTTCATCATCGATATACGCCAGACAACCGTTGATGACTTCCGTCAGGTTGTGCGGCGGGATGTTGGTTGCCATACCTACGGCGATACCGGAAGAACCGTTCACCAGCAGGTTAGGAATTTTGGTTGGCATGACGTCCGGAATTTTTTCCGTGCCGTCATAGTTATCAACGAAATCGACCGTCTCTTTTTCGAGATCGGCCATCAGTTCATGGGCAATTTTCGCCAGACGGATTTCCGTATAACGCATTGCCGCCGCAGAGTCGCCGTCGATGGAACCGAAGTTACCCTGACCGTCTACCAGCATGTAACGCAGCGAGAATGGCTGCGCCATACGGACGATCGTGTCATAAACCGCCGAGTCACCATGGGGATGGTATTTACCGATTACGTCACCAACGACACGGGCAGATTTTTTATAGGCTTTGTTCCAGTCATTGCCTAGTACGTTCATGGCGTAAAGTACGCGACGGTGTACCGGCTTCAGGCCATCTCGGACATCTGGCAGCGCACGGCCAACAATGACCGACATCGCATAATCCAGATAGGAGCTCTTCAGCTCTTCCTCAATGTTGACCGGTGTAATTTCTCTCGCAAGGTCGCTCATCTAACCGCTATCCCTCTACTGTATCCCGGATTCAAAGGTCGGAGATTATAACACAATCGCTTGCGGACGGGTAAACGTAATGCAGGCTTCCGGGCGCTGTAGATCTACTGCGTTTTACCCCACCGCCAGCACACATCGCGCTGGCGGTGAACGACAAAGGAACAAAGACCGCAACACGCTTCCTGTGCCTCAATAAACACCAGAAATAATGGCTATACTCGTCATACTTCAAGTTGCATGTGCTGCGTCTGCGTTCGCTCACCCCAGTCACTTACTTATGTAAGCTCCTGGGGATTCACTCGCTTGTCGCCTTCCTGCAACTCGAATTATTTAGAGTATATAAATCGCCGTTATTTGATCACATAGGCAAGATATTGTTGTACGATTTCATCGTTTAATTCCTGACCAAGCCCAGGCAACTCTGGCGCGACATAATAGCCATTCTCGGGTTGATAATCGTAAGTACAAAGTTCCCGAATACATGCTTTCATCGCATTGGTATGATGTTCATGAATAATAAAGTTAGGTATTGCAGTTTCCATATGCAGCGCCGCTACTGTTGAAACAGGCCCGCCACAAACATGTACCTGAACGGTTGTGTCATATATATTGGCATAATCACAAATTTTCTTTCCCTCTGTAATGCCACCACAAAGACACAAATCAGGTTGAGCTACCGCAATTGATTGTTTTTCCAGTAAATCACGATATCCCCAGCGAGTATAAGAACGCTCACCTGTTGCTATCGGAATCGATGTTGAACGGGCAACTTTCTGCATATTATCCGAATTTAATGGATGAATTGGCTCCTCATAGAGAAAAATACGATATTTCTCTATTGCTTTGGCAAACTGGATCGCTGAATTTGTTCCTAGAAGAGAATGAATCTCTACAATAATATCAGCATCGTCGCCCATTGCTTCACGCATAGCGGCAATTCTTGCCTCGCCCATTTTTAATTGTTCGGCCAGTAATAAGCCAGAGTAATTTCTATTTTTGTTCTGAAAGACACAATCGCCGCCATGCAGATCGATTTCAAGCGGATCAACTTTTATCGCATTATAACCTTCTGCAATAGCGGCACGCGCTGCCTCTGCATACTCTTCAGGCGTTACTAATATTTGCCTTTTTTCGCCCCAACCAAATTGTAACTGACTGGCGTAAGTTCTCAATTTATCGTTAGTCTTTCCCCCCAGTAGTTGATAAACCGGCACGTTTAAATATTTACCTTTAATATCCCATAAGGCAATATCAATAGCGCTCATACCTGCGTAAAAAACATTACCACCGCCCATTCCCCAAAATGTTTTCCTGAAGAGGAATTCCCAAATCTTCTCAATGTTCAACGGATCTTCACCAATGATGAGAGGGGCTAAATCTCTGATAATACCAACACCAGATTTTGCACCTGCACCATAGGCTAATCCTACTTCGCCAACACCACTTATTCCAGCATCGGTATTAACCCGAATAAGTACTGGATTATAAGAGGCCATAGTTTGATCTCTTTTTTTGAGTTCGCAGTCAAAAATTTCTACAGATGTAATCTTCATAAATAACCTCATTTATTTAGCATGTGAAATAACATTGTCTTTCTGGGCGTTATCTTTTTTATTATCAATTTTCATTGATAACAAAATAGCTACGGCGATAAAGCAAAGAATCGCCTCAACAATAAATATCCCCGTGGCTCCATAATGTGTAGAAACATAGCCAAGTGATTTATTGATCAGAAAACCACCCAAACTTGAACAAGAGTTAATAAACGCAATACTGATTGCCAGGCCTGATGGTGAAAGTAAAGCTGAGGGTAAAGCCCAGTACGGACCGTAATAACTGAGAATGCCTACACCGTATAATGTTAATCCCATCATGCGCAGCGTCATCGAAGGTACAAGTGCGATCATTAAAAAACCGCAACCTGCAACCAACATCGGTAGTGCGGCATGCCATTTCCTTTCATTCTTTTTATCGGAATGCCATCCCCATAATGGCATACTGAACATCGCGAAAATAAACGGAATACTCATAATCAAACCGACATCGGTATCTGTGAAATCCGATGAAAATCCTTTAACCAACCCCGGTAACCAGTAATTTGCCGCCAACGCCGCTGCCTGAATAAACATATAAGCAAATGAGAGTTGTAGTAATACTGGATTTTTAATGATTGACAGAAAAGATGCATTTGTATTTTTATTTAATGCTGCGGCTTTTTCGTTATCAGAATTAAGTTTATCGACCAATGCGGTGACTTGCGATGGTGTAAGCCAGCGGGCTTTTTCCGGACGATCTGGCAGTAAATAAAAGGTCAGCGCCCCCAATAACACCGTAGGAATGCCTTCAATAGCAAAAAGCCAGCGCCATCCTTCATAGTTACCGGTATTCATATGTTCAATAATCCAACCAGACATTGGTGCCGCCAGCACAGATGCAACTGCGATTGATAACATAAAAAAGCTATTCACTTTTCCACGTTCACGCGCCGGGAACCAACATGCCAGGTAGTAAACCATGCCAGGGAAAAACCCCGCTTCAAATATTCCCAAAAAGACCCGAGCGAGCAATATATGCTGGGTGTCTTTGGCAAAGAAAATTAACGTTGTTACTGTTCCCCAACCAACAATAATGGCGCTAATCCATTTTCTTGCACCTAACTTTTGCAACCCAATACTGCTCGGAATTTGAAAAATCAAATAGGACACAAAAAATATTGAAGATATATTAGCAAAATCCTCTGGTGTAATACCAAGGGATTCATTCATGCGTAAAGCGGCAAATCCGATGTTAACACGATCCATATAGTTAAAAAATACAGAATAAATGCTAACGGAATAATCTTCCTTTTCACAATAGAAATGGCGTCATACAAATCTTTCTGAGGACTGCTCATTTTGTTTCACCTTTTGTGGTTCAATGAATAAGAGTACTGCCCGAAGTGGATATTACGTAAAAAATAATCCAGTTCAAAAGGTGATGTGTTATATCTGATATATCAGCTTGATCATTGATTGAAACACTAAGCTACAACAATAAGATATATCATTTTTGTCATATCTGATATATTAGATACCTTCATTGATAAAATGATTACATATAATGGACCAGCAGCTTAATAAGGGGCAAAGGAATGAGAGATAAAGCGAAACGTGACTTAAGTCACATATCAATTGAGATACCAAAATCCGTAACACAGGTCATCAAAGAAAAAATCAGGGATATGATAATTCATGGCGATCTCAGTCTTGGGCAACCGATAAGTGAAAATGAACTTTCGAATATTCTGGCGGTAAGTAAAACACCTATTCGTGAAGCTTTTATTTTACTTAGTCACAATGAAAATCTGATCAATATCATTCCACGCAGCGGAACATTCGTTTTTTCCGTAACAGATAAAGATATTAATGACCTCATAAAAATGCGAGTAATTCTGGAGTAGGGTGCAATTAGTGAAGCAATGGAAAAGAATGCAAACAATGTCATCATTGAACTAAATAGTATACTATCAAAATCAGCAAAAATTAATGCCGAGCGCGATACTCAGGCTTATCTTAAACTGGATCATGATTTTCATTATGTGTTTGTTAAATACGCTGATAATAAATACATCTCTCAGGCACACCAATTGATATCCGCACGTTTACTTGCTATCCGTTATCGACTGGATTTCACTACGGAATATATCACCAATTCAAATCGTGGCCATGCGACTATTTTAGATATGCTAAAAAATAATAACGTTGAAGGTGTTTGTAATTTTATTACTCATCACGTAAGTAGTGGATTTACCGAGCGCGCACGAAAAATTCTCTCGTTATCTACACAGTAAAATGTGAATGAGTTTATAACACTGGCACTTTTCACCTGCTATACTGCCCGACAACCTTTATAGACTCTTATGTAACAATGAACACTGAAAATCTCCTTAAAAACAATAACGTAGACCACGAAGAGATCGCTAAATTTGAAGCCGTCGCCTCCCGCTGGTGGGATCTGGAAGGTGAGTTCAAACCGCTGCACCGTATTAACCCGCTGCGTCTGGGCTATATTGCCGAGCGTGCTGGCGGTTTATTTGGCAAAAAGGTGCTCGATGTCGGTTGTGGCGGCGGCATTCTGGCCGAGAGTATGGCGCGCGAAGGTGCGACGGTGACCGGTCTGGATATGGGCTTTGAGCCATTGCAGGTGGCAAAACTGCACGCACTGGAAAGCGGCATTCAGGTGGATTACGTGCAGGAAACCGTGGAAGAGCACGCGGCAAAACATGCCGGGCAGTATGATGTGGTGACCTGCATGGAGATGCTGGAGCACGTCCCCGATCCTCAGTCAGTGGTCAGAGCCTGTGCGCAACTGGTGAAACCGGGCGGCGATGTCTTTTTCTCGACGCTCAACCGCAACGGCAAGTCATGGCTGATGGCGGTGGTTGGTGCTGAATATATTTTGCGCATGGTGCCTAAAGGTACACATGATGTGAAGAAGTTTATTAAACCGGCAGAATTGCTGGGCTGGGTGGATCAGACCAGTCTTAAAGAACGGCATATGACCGGGCTGCATTACAACCCTATAACTAATTCCTTTAAGCTCGGCCCCGGCGTTGATGTGAACTATATGCTGCATACGCAGAATAAGTGAGGTTGTTGTTTGGATTCATCCGACGACCGAGCCAAGCCTGATGCGACGCTTGCCGCGTCTTATCAGGCCTACAAATGCTCCCGTAGGCCAGATAAGGCGTTTACGCCGCATCCGGCAACAGTGCCGGTCAGACAGCGATTACCATTTCACTGTCATCGACAAAAACCCTGCCGTCTGGGCAAAATCATCACTCCCTTTCTGCCACGCCACGCTACCACGCAGCGAAACTCGCTGACTGATATTGCCCGTTATTCCCACTTTTATTTCACCCCGTTGCTTCACCGCATCGTCACTGATAGTGCTGCCATCTTCTTCAATTTCCGTCGCATGGGGATCGTGATAATAATTCAGATCTAATGTTGGTATGACACCAACCGCGGTACGCCATTCGCTGTGTAAACCCAGCCGCGTTTGAATATCATCACCCTGCGATTGTGACACCCGCGCATGGTTAGCAGCGGTGAAATCATCCTGCTGCACGCCCTGATAAATCACCTGCGCCTGTGGTTCAATCACCACTCCATGCCCCGGTAACCACTGATACCCGGCTTCCAGCGAGGCGATAATCCCCGATGAGTGGTAATGATCCGCGCCATCTTCATGTTCGGAAACATCATTGTTAAACCACGCGTATTGCAGCCAGCTATCCAGCCAGGCCCCCTGCTTCTGATTACCGTGCTGGAACCAGCTTGAGGTCAGACCAACGGCATAACCGTGGTTCTGGTTATCGGCGCGAGTTCCGGTCATATTCGAGCGGCTGTCGCCCTGGTTATCACTGTAGCCACCAACCGCCCCAAGCATCCACTCGCCATCCATGCCCCAGCGCCCGCTAAACAAGTCGCCGCTAAGCTGCACCGTAGAAGTGTCTTCATGCTGAGCCAGTTGCCCCGCTGCTGTGTAATGATAATCTCCGCCGATAACACGTAAATTCAGCGTCTGACCATCGCCACCAGCGTGATCGCGTCGCTCCATCACAAATGCCTGATTTGCCGCACGTAGGTTATTGAGATAGCCACCAACTTTGGCATTCAGCACCGGCTGGTAGGCAGGCGTAGGGGCTGGAGCCGGGTCGGGTGTTGGATCAGGATCCGGCGTAGGATCAGGATCTGGAGTCGGGTCTGGATCAGGTGGCGATGGTGGCGTTACTTCTTGCGATCGCAGATACCAGTCGTTGTTATCTTCCACCAGCGTGTAGTCATACGCTCCCATATTGACGTAGCCGCTGCCCGCCAGACTGAACTGCGCATTGTTTTGAAATTGCGTTGGATCGGCTACGAAATCAACCACTTTAATGCCCGTAGATGTCGGCTCACCAATACCCGTAATGGGATTAATTACCACGGTCGTGTTGCCAGCAGTATTACCGTTCAACACCAGTTGGTCGCTTGCCGAGTCATCGCCGTTTAATTCGCTGTCGAGAAACAACGTACCGCCACCGGTGTAATCACCGTTTACCGTGAGCGTGTCGCCAGCAACGCCATTTTGCAGACTGACAGCACCGGAAGTATTAGTTAGATCACCATTGACCGTCACGTCTGAAAGATAAGTCAGGCTGTCAGTTTCAAGGTTGGTATTAAGCTCGCCTGTCAGCGTCACACCATCGGTGGCATTCACCAACGTACCGTCGCCGCTAAACAGCGAGGCATCCAGCGCCTGGTTCGTATCCTGCTGCGTCAATCGCAACACAGTACCATCGGTTATGTCGATATCGCCGCCAGAGGTGGCATCGATTGAACGAATATCCTGATTTTTCCCGGTTTCAAAAACACCGTCTTCCCCCACCCACAGTGAAGAAACATAAGGAATAATATTCTCCGCTTCACCTTTTAGCGTTCCGTCCTCCACACGTACCGCAGACGTCGCAGTGCCGCTGGCGGTCAACTCCAGCGTCCCGCCGCCACTTTTAGTCAACGTGCTTACGCTATCCAGTTGTTGCCCGGTACTATCCGCCATCAACCCGCCCCATTGCGTATCTACGCCATCCTCAACGTGTATTTCGCCATCAGCGCGCATTTCAATATTCCTGCCCTGACCTGTTGTAGCCGAGCGAGTGTCAACATCAGTCGTCACATCCATTTCACTGTGTTGTTGGGGATCTGTGAAGATCACTGAACGGTTGTAACTTGTGTCCCCCAATTGCGAATTATCGCTGACTTCAAGCGTACCGGAGGCGATTTGCGTATTACCGAGATAACCGTTGTTATTCGCCAGCGTTACGCGCTGATCCCCCGCATTAATGACGACATAAACGCCATTCTGGCTGGCATCACTGCCGCCAATATGTAAATCATCGCCACTGCTGATATCAACGACATCATTACTGCCAATCACTGTCCCCCCACTGCCGCTGATTTGCAGACCGTCATTGTATGAGCTATCGCCATCCCAAGTGGTGAAATCAGAGAGATCCAATACTCCGCCATTTAGCACGATCGATTGCGGATCGCTCTGCATTGCCCGTAAATCGGCCTGATTCCCCGCCAGCGACAATACGGCGTTATCTTCCACCACAATATCGCCGGTTAATGCCATCGACTGCGCCCCTGTCAGGAGATAGCTGCCATCTTGCGCTACCGTCAACTGTCCTTCACCCTGAATCGAGCCGGAAAAACCGCCCTGGTTTACGGTAACATTGCCGCCTGCGTCGATATTCAAAATGCCATTAGCAAAACCGGTTAATGAGTGCACAAACGTTTGTTGTGTATTGCCAACATTCAGTTCTGCCTGATACTCAGAATGAACAGTGCTGCCGACCATCAGACCAAAGCAATCCTGCGGATCGCTCTGACAGTGCGTGTCGCCGACATTCATTAACTCATCGCTGCGCCCCAGCGTCACCTCGCCATTCTGGATACTCATCTCGCCGGTAAACGCATTATTGTCGGCATTGAGGACTAACTCTCCCGCTCCCTCTTTCACGATGACTCCCGTTCCGGCAAGAGAATCAATCGCGCCATCGTTGCTGGTATTGCCTATTACCAGCGTTTTATCGGCGGCAATGTTAAATTCAGCCACACTATGACCGATATACATAAAGCCCCCCGCCGCTGCCGTCGCCGAATGGTCATATCCCGAGGCGCTGTTATTTTCATCAATCATCACACCATTGTTTTGGTCATAATTATCATCAACAGAAATATCAATAAGATACGGGGATGTGGTGCTGCTGGTATAAATTGCTCCGCCATAACCTTCTGCATAGTTATTGGTAAAGGAGGTATTATTAATTATCGTTTTTCCTGAAAGATGTGTGTTATCCGTACTATTATCCGTAACATCAATGGCACCGCCGTCCCCATCACTATAGCTGGTTGATGTATATGCCTGATTATTATCAAAAATGACATCACTTAAATAAATATCATTATTGATAGAATAAATAGCGCCACCTTTACCATCATTGGCGATATTATTCGCAAATATTGCATTAGTGATATTTAAATCCATATCACCGGCATCGTTTGTTCCCGCAGAATAGATTGCTCCGCCATAGCCTCCTGCAACGTTACTGTCGAAAATAACATTCGCAAGATTTATCGTTGAGTTTTCTTTAGCAAAGATAGCTCCGCCATTATTATATTCGCCACTAATCGAGTTATTAGAAAACAGGGTCATCCCTGTTTCATTTTGTGGTGATATCGTAAATTCAGCACTTTGCTGCAAAAATACGGCGCCACCGCTGGCATTATTGGCCATACCCGAAAAAATCACCCATTGCCCATCGGCGATGCTCCAGTCCTGCGTAATGCCTGAAAGGCTTTGCCTGCTGGCCTGACAACTCGCTTTGATATCATATCCCTGGCATGAATCCAAAACCTCCGCGACACTGTTAACAGAGAAAAGAGATGCAATCATTGACGGGAGTAAAGATAAATACTCCTTGCGTAGAAAAATAATCCGCATATTAATCTGACCATCATTTTCTATAAGACGGCATATTTAATCGCATTATACGATATGGGTTATTTTTCTTTTGTAAATTGTTCAACCCGGTGCAATGGCTATTTTGTTATTATTTCATGAATAATATCAGTGCGTCATAATTCAAGTTAATCACCTTAAGGGATATCAGTTATGTTTAAACTGAATTAAAGTAATGAATAATTTTCTTATAATATAAGGTAAATTAACAAAATGGCTTCGCATTTAACAACAACCGAAGAGAAAACAACCATTTCGACATCAACAATCGCTTACATTCGCTTATATATTGACCATAACTGATACATCAGATTATGTGATGACTCGTGCTTAGATCAATTTTTGCAATCATTAGCCAAAAGATTAATAAACCATCTATATCAATTTATCTAACCTATTCTTCCGTTCAAGAAATCACCGAACAGTTATTTTTAACAAATTTTTCTCTTCCCATTGACTTTCCCGGACACCTTGTCTGACCTAAGGTGCGCGAAAGCCACTTTTTCCTTCCTGAGTTATCCACAAAGTTATGCACTTGCAAGAGGGCCATTTTCACACTATCTTGCAGTGAATCCCAAACATACCCCCTATATATAGTGTTCTAAGCAGCTTCCCTCACTACAGGTAGTCTGCATGAAACTATTGCGGAAAGAATTCCAAAAACAGGTACGACATACATGAATCAGAATCTGCTGGTGACAAAGCGCGACGGTAGCACAGAGCGCATCAATCTCGACAAAATCCATCGCGTTCTGGATTGGGCGGCAGAAGGACTGCATAACGTTTCGATTTCCCAGGTCGAACTGCGCTCCCACATTCAGTTTTATGACGGTATCAAGACCTCTGACATCCACGAAACCATTATCAAGGCTGCCGCAGACCTGATCTCCCGTGATGCGCCGGATTATCAGTATCTCGCCGCGCGCCTGGCGATCTTCCACCTGCGTAAAAAAGCCTACGGCCAGTTTGAGCCGCCTGCGCTGTACGACCACGTGGTGAAAATGGTCGAGATGGGCAAATACGATAATCATCTGCTGGAAGACTACACGGAAGAAGAGTTCAAGCAGATGGACACGTTTATCGATCACGACCGTGATATGACCTTCTCTTATGCTGCCGTTAAGCAGCTGGAAGGCAAATATCTGGTGCAGAACCGTGTGACCGGCGAAATCTACGAAAGCGCCCAGTTCCTTTATATTCTGGTTGCCGCGTGCCTGTTCTCGAACTACCCGCGTGAAACGCGCCTGCAATACGTGAAGCGTTTTTACGACGCGGTTTCCACATTTAAAATTTCGCTGCCGACGCCAATCATGTCCGGCGTGCGTACCCCGACTCGTCAGTTCAGCTCCTGCGTACTGATCGAGTGCGGCGACAGCCTGGATTCCATCAACGCCACCTCCAGCGCGATTGTTAAATACGTTTCCCAGCGTGCCGGGATCGGCATCAACGCCGGGCGTATTCGTGCGCTGGGTAGCCCGATTCGCGGTGGCGAAGCGTTCCATACCGGTTGTATTCCGTTCTATAAGCATTTCCAGACAGCGGTGAAATCCTGCTCTCAGGGCGGTGTGCGTGGCGGTGCGGCTACGCTGTTCTACCCGATGTGGCATCTGGAAGTTGAAAGCCTGCTGGTGTTGAAAAACAACCGTGGGGTGGAAGGCAACCGCGTGCGTCATATGGACTACGGGGTACAAATCAACAAACTGATGTATACCCGTCTGCTGAAAGGTGAAGATATCACTCTGTTCAGCCCGTCCGACGTACCGGGGTTGTACGACGCGTTCTTCGCCGATCAGGAAGAGTTTGAACGCCTGTATACCAAATATGAGAAAGACGACAGCATCCGCAAGCAGCGTGTGAAAGCCGTTGAGCTGTTCTCGCTGATGATGCAGGAACGTGCGTCTACCGGTCGTATCTATATTCAGAACGTTGACCACTGCAATACCCATAGCCCGTTTGATCCGGTCATCGCGCCAGTGCGCCAGTCTAACCTGTGCCTGGAAATCGCCCTGCCGACCAAACCGCTGAACGACGTCAACGACGAGAACGGTGAAATCGCGCTGTGTACGCTGTCTGCTTTCAACCTGGGCGCAATTAACAGCCTGGATGAACTGGAAGAGCTGGCAATTCTGGCGGTTCGCGCACTCGACGCACTGCTGGATTATCAGGATTACCCGATCCCGGCCGCTAAACGTGGAGCGATGGGGCGTCGTACGCTGGGTATTGGTGTGATCAACTTCGCTTACTACCTGGCGAAGCACGGTAAACGCTACTCCGACGGCAGCGCCAACAACCTGACGCATAAAACCTTCGAAGCCATTCAGTATTACCTGCTGAAAGCGTCTAATGAGCTGGCGAAAGAGCAAGGCGCGTGCCCGTGGTTTAACGAAACCACTTACGCGAAAGGGATCCTGCCGATCGATACCTATAAGAAAGATCTGGATGCCATCGCTAATGAGCCGCTGCATTACGACTGGGAAGCACTGCGTGAGTCAATCAAAACGCACGGCCTGCGTAACTCCACGCTTTCTGCTCTGATGCCGTCAGAGACCTCTTCGCAGATCTCTAACGCCACTAACGGTATTGAACCGCCGCGTGGTTACGTCAGCATCAAAGCGTCGAAAGACGGTATTCTGCGCCAGGTGGTGCCGGACTACGAGCATCTGCACGACGCCTATGAACTGCTGTGGGAAATGCCGGGTAACGATGGCTATCTGCAACTGGTGGGTATCATGCAGAAATTTATCGATCAGTCGATCTCTGCTAACACCAACTACGATCCGTCACGCTTCCCGTCAGGAAAAGTGCCGATGCAGCAACTGCTGAAAGACCTGCTCACCGCCTACAAATTCGGGGTTAAAACGCTGTATTATCAGAACACCCGTGACGGTGCAGAAGACGCACAAGACGATCTGGTGCCGTCAATTCAGGACGATGGCTGCGAAAGCGGCGCATGTAAGATCTGATATTGAGATGCCGGATGCGGCGTGAACGCCTTATCTGGCCTACGGCTCGGTTTGTAGGCCTGATAAGACGCGCCAGCGTCGCATCAGGCACAGGATGCGGCGTAAAATGCCTTATCCGGCATTAAACTCCCAACAGGACACATTCATGGCATATACCACCTTTTCACAGACGAAAAATGATCAGCTGAAAGAACCGATGTTCTTTGGTCAGCCGGTCAACGTGGCTCGCTACGATCAGCAAAAATATGACATCTTCGAAAAGCTGATCGAAAAGCAGCTCTCTTTCTTCTGGCGTCCGGAAGAAGTTGACGTTTCTCGTGACCGTATCGATTACCAGGCACTACCTGAACACGAAAAACACATCTTTATCAGCAACCTGAAATATCAGACGCTGCTGGACTCCATTCAGGGTCGCAGCCCGAACGTGGCACTGCTGCCGCTGATCTCGATCCCGGAACTGGAAACCTGGGTAGAAACCTGGGCGTTCTCAGAAACGATTCATTCCCGCTCCTATACCCATATCATCCGTAATATCGTTAACGATCCGTCAGTTGTCTTTGACGATATCGTCACCAACGAGCAGATCCAGAAACGTGCGGAAGGGATCTCCAGCTATTACGATGAACTGATCGAAATGACCAGCTACTGGCATCTGCTGGGCGAAGGCACCCACACCGTTAACGGTAAAACCGTAACCGTTAGCCTGCGCGAGCTGAAGAAAAAACTGTATCTCTGCCTGATGAGCGTTAACGCGCTGGAAGCGATCCGCTTCTACGTCAGCTTTGCTTGTTCCTTTGCCTTTGCAGAACGCGAACTGATGGAAGGTAACGCCAAAATTATTCGCCTGATTGCCCGCGACGAAGCCCTGCACCTGACCGGCACCCAGCATATGCTGAATCTGCTGCGCAGCGGCGCGGATGATCCGGAGATGGCGGAAATTGCCGAAGAATGTAAGCAGGAGTGCTATGACCTGTTTGTCCAGGCGGCACAGCAAGAGAAAGACTGGGCGGATTATCTGTTCCGTGATGGTTCGATGATTGGTCTGAATAAAGACATCCTCTGCCAGTACGTTGAATACATCACCAATATCCGTATGCAGGCAGTCGGTTTGGATCTGCCGTTCCAGACGCGCTCCAACCCGATCCCGTGGATCAACACCTGGTTGGTGTCTGATAACGTACAGGTTGCTCCGCAGGAAGTGGAAGTGAGTTCTTATCTGGTCGGGCAGATTGACGCGGAAGTGGACACCGACGATTTGAGTAACTTCCAGCTCTGATGGCCCGCGTTACCCTGCGCATCACTGGCACACAGCTGCTGTGCCAGGATGAACACCCTTCCCTTCTGGCGGCGCTGGAATCCCACAATGTGGCGGTTGAGTATCAGTGCCGCGAAGGTTACTGCGGTTCCTGTCGCACACGCCTTGTTGCAGGCCAGGTGGACTGGATTGCCGAACCGTTAGCCTTTATTCAGCCGGGGGAAATTTTGCCCTGTTGTTGCCGGGCAAAAGGCGATATTGAAATCGAGTTGTGATCGGGTACTAGCGCCAGATACGACGCTTACGCGTATTATCTGGCCTACAACGATTACATGGCGTAGTAATACGCTTTCACCTGCTCCCAGTCCGCTTTAGGGATCGGCTCCAGATATTTTTCCAGTTGGCGGAAGTCATGATTAATCGCTTTATCACGACGCAAGCGGCGACGACTTTTCTCCAGGTCAAGAAATCCAGCTTCTGCCTTACCTTCTGTTTTCACATAGATATGGCGAACATAGCAACAGCCATGCTGACGATTAACGCTATGCATTTTCTTAAACGCCATCGCCACAGCTTTCAACATGGCTTGCCGAATATCGTCAGAATAAGGTGTTACTGCATGCTGGGCATACCAGTCAGCAATACTTATGAACCCCGCCATATCTTCCGTCACCAGCAACGCGCGCCATTCCCCCTCAATTTTCACCGCTTCACCAAAAACGATCTTCGGCACGATGACACCAGCCCGTTCCAGTTCTTTAATTACCGCAACCTCACGGACAATCGTTGGTCGACCGAACGGATAACGTACGGAATGAAACAGATGATGCGTCATGCGCTTTACATATAGCTTTTTGCCGTTGCGCTCGACGCATTGCACCCCGCTCATACCATTACGGCGATAGTTAGGCTCTTCAACCCAGTCGCCCTCTGTTGCCCACCAGTGATTAAATTCGTCGTGCTTTGCTGAAACTGCCATACCCTATCGCCTGTCATTTTTTATTTACGACAATGACTATAGGTGGTTACCTGCGAAAAATCTTAATGAAACGTGTCGTATTAATGAATTTCTTTTGCCGCTACTAGCATGACACCGCTTTTGCCCTTCATTTGCAGCGCATAGACTCCACCAACCACAACCACTAATAGTGCACCCAGCAGATAAATCATTCGGTAGCCAGTATGTGCAACCATCATCCCCATCACACAGGCTCCCAGCGCCAGGCCTGCATCCATCGCATTGAAGAAGAGGGAGTTTGCGACACCGATTTTATGCGGTTCCACTGAACTGATAATCTGCGTCTGAAAAACTGGCGTCACGGAACCATACCCGATACCAATCAATGCGCCAGAAACAACCATCATTATGCTTCCCTGGGTGTAGCCGAGAACCACCAGTCCTACCGTAAAGAACACAAGGCAAGGGTAAACCACATATTTCGGTCCTTTTTTGTCGCAGACATTGCCGGTAAAGGTACGGCAGATCATCAGGAAGATAGCGTAGCAAAGCAGGAAATTACTGGCTGCCGACATCAGGTTAAGTTCGCGTGCATAAAGCGCCAGAAAAGCAGAAACCCCGGCATACGAAAAGGTCATAAAAAAGGTGACCATCGCAAATGGCAACGCCGCGCGATCGAACATGGCGGCGAAGCCCATTTTCGGCGTTGAACCATCAGCATGGCTGATAACCGGCGGCACTGTCATAATCAGCGACAGAATAATCCCCACCGCTGCCACGCCGGTGCATAACCAGAAAGCCATATTAAAGGCCTCCCAGCGCGCCATATTCAGGCCAATCCACGGCCCGACCACCATTGCCAGCCCCATTGCCAGAGAGAAAAAACTGATGCCCTCCCCACGTCGGGAGGCCGGGATCAGCCGCGCGGAAATCGTTCCTTTTACCGTAGTGATAACCCCGAAGGTAATACCATGAAGCACCCGAATAAAAAGCAGTGATTCAATTGAGTGGCAAAAAGGATACAGCGCAGTGACCACCAAGAAGGCCAGAGAAGAGAGCCCCAGAATAGTTTTATTCGAATATTTGCCCACCCATTGCCCGGCAAAGGGGCGAATAACAATGGCGGCAATTAAAAATAAAGTCACCAACAAACCTGCTTTATCAGGAGAGGCATGCAAGCGGTCTGAGATATAAATTGGCAACAATGTTAGTAAAACATAAAAGACGAAGAAAATAATAAAACTGATGATGGTTATTGCCCAAAAATCCTTCGTCCATAACTTCTCTTTCATACCCTACCGCCTGTCAGGATGACGCACGCAGACAACACTCCCGTTACTGCGGTTGCGTCAAATTGTGATGTACTTTGCAGAACAGAAGTATAAATGGCGGCATGCTATTAGAGAAATTAATCGTTTTAATATTATTGATTAGCAAACTCTAATGACTCTTACCCAAATAAATTCTTTACTCGCCGTGCTGGATTACGGTGGCTTTACTGAAGCCAGCAAGCGATTGTTCATGACGCAGTCGGCGGTAAGTCAGGCAATTGCTGCCCTCGAACAAGAACTTGGCGTGAATATACTGTTACGCGATCGCCGTAAAGCTATACAACTGACCTCTGCAGGTCACCGCATTATGCATCATCTGCGCGCCATTAATCGGGAAGTGAACGCAGTAAAAGAGATAGCCGAGCAGGAAAAGCAGAACCCTCAAAGAACGCTGAGACTTGGTTGTTTCCCCAGCGTCTGCGCCTGTATCTTACCGGCTGTGATTCGCTACTTTGAAATTCATCATCCGAATATAAAAATTATTCCTTTTGAGGAAAATAGCACAGCGATTATTGATTCCCTTCAGAATGAATCCATTGATGCCGGTTTTGTTCATTTTCCGGTGAGCGGAATGTACTCCGTGCCCATTTATCAGGATAAATTCACCGTAGTGTTACCGCCCAACCATGCTCTGGCAAAAAACAGCACTATTACAGTGGAAGAGTTAATGGGTGAACCATTAATTATTAGTAAAGGACGCTATGAATTAAGCATTATGGCACTATTTAAAGAAAAGAATATTACCCCACAGATAAAATATGAATTTAATCACCCGGATACAGCGATCAGTTTTATTCGACAGGGATTAGGCATCGCCTTATTACCAGAGTTAACGCTGAAAACCATTGCAGATGAATTGTGTTCCGTTCCTCTCGAACCAACCTTCTATCGACAGATTTCGTTGCTGGCTAAAGAAAAGCCGGTAGAAGGCAGTCCACTGTTTTTACTACAAATGTGCACAGAACAATTAGTGGAGAGTGGAAAATTTGATATGAGACAGGATGGCGCATGAACGCCATCCTGCAGTAGCATTACTCTTTATTAAGGAATTTTACTGCCTTATCAGGGAAATCAGTAAACAGCCCATTTACACCCGCTTTGTTATACAGAGCATCATATAACTGATTCACATCAGTAGTGTATTCAGGCAGCTTATCTGACCGCACGGTGTAAGGATGCACTACCAGTTTATTCTGCTGAGCATCTTGCACCATGCCAGTGAGTTTGATATTACCTGGCTGCGATGTCTCCTCAATCAACATATGATAATCCGGACCAATACCATCAGCATATTCCGCCACCTGTTTCATGGCCCCCGGCTTAAACATCCAGTCGTAGTTGTAATTAACCCAGCTTCCGTCCGGCTGTTTCTGCTGCGTTTCATTCCAGTCGGTATAGGCAATCAGCTGTACCAAATTGAGATCCATGCCCATTTTAGGTTCCAGCTCATTCTTAATACGCTTCAGCTCATCAGCATCAAAACATTGCAAATAAACTTTGTCGTCCTTACCGGTGTAACCATATTTCTTCAGCACTTCCAGCGTTTTTGCCGCAATATCCTTCCCTTCCTGATGATGGAACCACGGCGCTTTAATTTCTGGATAGATACCGATATTTTTCCCGGTAGAGTGGTTTAACCCCTGAACAAATTCAATCTCTTCTTCAAAAGTGTGCACCCGGAAGTCAGATTTACCCATTGGGAAACGCCCCGGATAAGTCTGTACTTTCTTACCGTTTTCAATATCGAAACCTTCGGTAAATTTCAGTGACTTAATTTCATCGAGCGTGAAATCTATCGCGTAGTAACGACCGTCTTTGCGCGCCCGATCCGGGAAACGATCGGCAACATCAGTAACACGATCGAGATAATGGTCATGCAGGACAACCAGATGGTCGTCTTTGGTCATCACCAAATCTTGTTCCAGATAATCCGCTCCCTGCGCATACGCCATCGCTTTTGCTGGCAGCGTATGCTCCGGCAAATAACCACTGGCACCGCGATGGGCGATGACTATTTTTTCGTTGCTATCCGCCGCCATTGCACTGCTTCCCATGATCATTCCACTCATCATGATCGCCATGCTAAGGTTTTTTAGCGTCAATTTCATGCCATTAGCCTCCGTTGCGTTTTTGCAGTAATTCCTGATGGCGACGTTTTTCGCCAATCATCACAACAATCAACAAGATAACCGCGAGAATGCTGCCGCCAATCATTACCATAAAGCCGCCATCCCAGCCGAAGAAGTCCACGGTGTAGCCAACAATCGCGCTCGCCGCCACCGAACCGCCCAGGTAACCAAACAGCCCGGTAAAGCCCGCTGCCGTACCTGCCGCTTTTTTCGGTGCCAGTTCCAGCGCATGCAGACCGATCAGCATCACAGGGCCGTAGATCAGGAAGCCGATAACAATCATACAAATCATATCTACGGTTGGGTTACCTGCCGGGTTCATCCAGTAAACGATAGTCGCGATGGTCACCAGTGTCATAAAGAAGACGCCGGTGGCCCCACGGTTGCCACGGAAGACTTTATCCGACATCCAGCCACACAGCAGGGTGCCCGGAATGCCCGCATACTCATAGAAGAAGTAGGCCCAGGAGGATTTATCCAGCGCGAAGTGTTTCACCTCTTTCAGATAAGTCGGTGACCAGTCGAGGATGCCGTAACGCAGCAGATAAACGAACACATTGGCGATAGCGATGTACCACAGCAATTTGTTCGGCAGCACATACTGCATGAAGATTTGCTTCGCCGTCAGCTCCTGTTCCGCTTTTTCGTTATAGTCGTCCGGATAATCATTTTTGTACTCTTCGATCGGCGGCAGGCCACAGGATTGCGGGGTATCGCGCATCATCGCAAAGGCGAACAGTGCCACCAGAATGGCGCAGAAAGCGGGCATATAGAGCGCCGCGTGCCAGTCATTGAACCAGGCCATCCCCAGCAGGAACAGCAGCGGCGGAATACCACCACCGACGTTGTGCGCACAGTTCCACACTGACACAATGCCGCCACGTTCTTTCTGCGACCACCAGTGCACCATAGTACGACCGCACGGCGGCCATCCCATCCCCTGGAACCAACCGCAGAGGAACAACAGTACAAACATCACCGCAATGCTCGACGTCGCCCACGGCACAAAGCCCATAAACAACATCACTGCCGCCGCCAGAATCAAACCTGCGGGCAGGAAAACGCGCGGATTCGAGCGATCCGATACCGAACCCATGATGAATTTCGAAAATCCATAAGCAATCGAGATCCCCGAAAGGGCAAAACCTAAATCACCGCGTGAGAATCCCTGCTCAACCAGATAAGGCATAGCGAGCGCAAAGTTCTTACGAACCAAATAGTAAGCAGCATAGCCAAAGAATATCCCCAGGAAAATTTGCCAGCGCAATCGACGATAAGTCGGATCGATCTCCGCGGCAGGTAAGCGCGCTTTGTGTGGCGCTGGTTTAAAAATACTCAACATTGATAGCCTCCGTGGCCCGTGGTCTTATTTATGATTAACAGCCTGATTCAGTGGGAGAACCTGCCGTTTCTTGAGTTGCCGCGATGTTAAGAAAACATTCATAAATTAAATGTGAATTACCGCACACATTATTAAATACGATGGTTTAAATGTTCAGAATGACGCATGAAATCACGTTTCACTTTCGAATTGTGAGCGAATATGCGCGAAATCAAACAATTCATGTTTTTACTATGGCTAAATGGTAAAAAACGAACTTCAGAGGGATAACAATGAAAACTCGCGACTCGCAATCAAGTGACGTGATTATCATTGGCGGCGGCGCAACGGGAGCCGGGATTGCCCGCGACTGTGCCCTGCGCGGGCTGCGCGTGATTTTGGTAGAGCGCCACGACATCGCAACCGGTGCCACCGGGCGTAACCACGGCCTGCTACACAGCGGTGCGCGCTATGCGGTAACCGATGCGGAATCGGCCCGCGAATGTATTAGTGAAAACCAGATCCTGAAACGCATTGCGCGTCACTGCGTTGAACCGACCAACGGCCTGTTTATCACCCTGCCGGAAGATGACCTCTCCTTCCAGGCCACTTTTATCCGCGCCTGCGAAGAAGCAGGGATCAGCGCAGAAGCTATAGACCCGCAGCAAGCGCGCATTATCGAACCTGCCGTTAACCCGGCACTGATTGGCGCGGTGAAAGTTCCGGATGGCACCGTTGATCCATTTCGTCTGACCGCAGCAAATATGCTTGATGCCAAAGAACACGGTGCCGTTATCCTTACCGCTCATGAAGTCACGGGGCTGATTCGTGAAGGCGCGACGGTGTGCGGCGTTCATGTACGTAACCACCTCACCGGCGAAACCCAGGCACTTCATGCGCCTGTCGTGGTTAATGCCGCCGGGATCTGGGGGCAACATATTGCGGAATATGCCGATCTGCGCATTCGCATGTTCCCGGCGAAAGGGTCGCTGCTGATTATGGATCACCGCATTAATCAGCATGTGATCAACCGCTGCCGTAAACCTTCTGACGCCGATATTCTGGTGCCTGGCGATACCATTTCGCTAATTGGCACCACCTCTTTACGTATTGATTACAACGAGATTGACGATAATCGAGTGACGGCAGAAGAAGTTGATATTCTGCTGCGTGAAGGGGAAAAACTGGCCCCCGTGATGGCGAAAACGCGCATTTTGCGAGCCTACTCTGGCGTACGCCCGCTGGTTGCCAGCGATGACGATCCGAGCGGACGTAACGTCAGCCGTGGCATCGTGCTGCTCGACCATGCTGAACGCGATGGTCTGGACGGGTTTATCACCATCACCGGTGGCAAACTGATGACCTACCGCCTGATGGCGGAATGGGCTACTGACGCGGTGTGTCGCAAGCTGGGCAACACGCGCCCCTGTACCACTGCCGACACGCCGTTGCCTGGCTCACAGGAACCGGCAGAAGTCACGCTGCGCAAAGTGATCTCCCTGCCCGCTCCGCTGCGCGGTTCCGCAGTTTACCGGCACGGCGATCGCACACCAGCCTGGCTGAGCGAAGGCCGCCTGCACCGCAGCCTGGTATGTGAGTGCGAAGCGGTAACTGCGGGTGAAGTGCAGTACGCAGTAGAAAATTTAAACGTTAACAGCCTGCTGGATTTACGCCGTCGTACCCGTGTAGGGATGGGTACCTGCCAGGGCGAACTCTGCGCCTGCCGGGCTGCCGGACTGCTGCAACGTTTTAACGTCACGACGTCCGCGCAATCTATCGAGCAACTTTCCACCTTCCTTAACGAACGCTGGAAAGGCGTGCAACCCATAGCATGGGGAGACGCACTGCGCGAAAGCGAATTTACCCGCTGGGTTTATCAGGGACTGTGTGGTCTGGAGAAGGAGCAGAAAGATGCGCTTTGATACTGTCATTATGGGCGGCGGCCTCGCCGGATTACTCTGTGGCCTGCAACTGCAAAAACACGACCTGCGCTGTGCCATTGTCACTCGTGGTCAAAGCGCGCTGCATTTCTCATCTGGATCGCTGGATTTGCTGAGCCATCTGCCGGATGGTCAACCGGTGACAGACATTCACAGTGGACTGGAATCTTTGCGTCAGCAGGCACCTGCCCATCCTTACACTCTTCTCGGGCCACAACGCGTACTCGATCTCGCTTGCCAGGCGCAGGCATTAATCGCTGAAAGCGGTGCACAATTGCAGGGCAGCGTAGAACTGGCTCACCAGCGGGTTACGCCACTCGGCACTCTGCGCTCAACCTGGCTAAGTGCGCCAGAAGTCCCCGTCTGGCCGCTGCCCGCGAAGAAAATATGTGTAGTAGGAATTAGCGGTCTGATGGATTTTCAGGCGCATCTTGCGGCGGCTTCGTTGCGCGAACTCGACCTTGCCGTTGAAACCGCTGAAATTGAACTGCCGGAACTGGATGTCCTGCGCAACAACGCCACCGAGTTTCGCGCGGTGAATATCGCCCGTTTCCTTGATAATGAAGAAAACTGGCCGCTGTTACTTGATGCGCTTATTCCTGTCGCCAATACCTGCGAAATGATCCTGATGCCCGCCTGCTTCGGCCTGGCCGATGACAAACTGTGGCATTGGTTGAATGAAAAACTACCTTGTTCACTGATGCTTTTGCCAACGCTGCCGCCTTCCGTGCTGGGCATTCGTCTGCAAAACCAGTTACAGCGCCAGTTTGTGCGCCAGGGTGGCGTGTGGATGCCAGGCGATGAAGTGAAAAAAGTGACCTGTAAAAATGGCGTAGTAAATGAAATCTGGACGCGCAATCACGCCGATATCCCGCTGCGTCCACGCTTTGCCGTGCTCGCCAGCGGCAGTTTCTTTAGCGGCGGACTGGTGGCGGAACGTGATGGCATTCGAGAGCCGATTCTCGGCCTTGATGTGCTACAAACCGCCACGCGGGGTGAATGGTATAAGGGCGATTTTTTTGCGCCGCAACCGTGGCAGCAGTTCGGTGTAACCACTGATGAGGCACTACGCCCGTCGCAGGCAGGGCAAACCATTGAGAACCTGTTTGCCATCGGTTCGGTGCTGGGCGGATTTGATCCCATCGCCCAGGGATGCGGCGGCGGTGTTTGTGCCGTCAGTGCTTTACATGCCGCTCAACAGATTGCCCAACGCGCAGGAGGCCAACAATGAACGACACCAGCTTCGAAAACTGCATTAAGTGCACCGTCTGCACCACCGCCTGCCCGGTGAGCCGGGTGAATCCGGGATATCCGGGGCCAAAACAAGCCGGGCCGGATGGCGAGCGTCTGCGTTTGAAAGATGGCGCACTGTATGACGAGGCGCTGAAATATTGCATCAACTGCAAACGTTGCGAAGTCGCCTGCCCGTCCGATGTGAAGATTGGCGATATCATCCAGCGCGCCCGGGCGAAATATGACACCACACGCCCGTCGCTGCGCAATTTTGTGTTGAGTCATACCGACCTGATGGGTAGCGTTTCCACGCCATTCGCACCAATCGTCAATACCGCTACCTCGCTGAAACCAGTGCGGCAGCTGCTTGATGCGGCGTTAAAAATCGATCATCGCCGCACGCTACCGAAATACTCCTTCGGTACGTTCCGTCGCTGGTATCGCAGCGTGGCGGCCCAGCAGGCACAATATAAAGACCAGGTGGCTTTCTTTCACGGCTGCTTCGTTAACTACAACCATCCGCAGTTAGGCAAAGATTTAATTAAAGTGCTCAACGCAATGGGTACCGGTGTACAACTGCTCAGCAAAGAAAAATGCTGCGGCGTACCGCTGATCGCCAACGGCTTTACCGATAAAGCACGTAAACAGGCAATCACAAATGTAGAGTCGATCCGCGAAGCAGTGGGAGTAAAAGGCATTCCGGTGATTGCTACCTCCTCGACCTGTACGTTTGCTCTGCGCGACGAGTACCCGGAAGTGCTGAATGTCGACAACAAAGGCTTGCGCGATCACATCGAACTGGCGACCCGCTGGCTGTGGCGCAAGCTGGACGAAGGCAAAACGTTACCGCTGAAACCGCTGCCGCTAAAAGTGGTTTATCACACTCCGTGCCATATGGAAAAAATGGGCTGGACGCTCTACACCCTGGAGCTGTTGCGTAAAATCCCGGGGCTTGAGTTAACGGTGCTGGATTCCCAGTGCTGCGGTATTGCGGGTACTTACGGTTTCAAAAAAGAGAACTACCCCACCTCACAAGCCATCGGCGCACCACTGTTCCGCCAGATAGAAGAAAGCGGCGCAGATCTGGTGGTCACCGACTGCGAAACCTGTAAATGGCAGATTGAGATGTCGACAAGCCTTCGCTGCGAACATCCGATTACGCTGCTGGCCCAGGCGCTGGCTTAAACTCCTTTCTGATGCCCGGTAAGCATGTTGTTACCGGGCATTTTTGCGTACACGATTCCGTGCCCAATGTATACGTTGCAACGCAGTGAAAATTCCTCTGAAAACGTCTCGCAAAGGCTGAAACTGGCAGATGTCAAAGGCCCGGGATAACCGTAATGTCGCGTCATCATAAATATCAGGTGACGGACAACCATGACCGAATCAACAACCTCCTCCCCGCATGATGCGGTATTTAAAACCTTTATGTTCTCGCCCGATACGGCGCGAGATTTTCTGGAAATACATCTACCAGAGCCGCTGCGCAAGCTTTGCAACCTGCAAACCTTACGCCTGGAACCCACCAGCTTTATTGAAAAAAGTTTACGCGCTTACTACTCGGATGTTTTGTGGTCTGTGGAAACCAGCGAGGGTGACGGTTATATCTACTGCGTGATTGAACATCAAAGCTCTGCAGAAAAGAATATGGCTTTTCGGCTAATGCGCTATGCCACTGCCGCCATGCAGCGTCACCTGGACAAAGGCTATGACAGAGTCCCGCTGGTGGTACCATTGCTGTTTTATCATGGCGAAACCTCGCCCTACCCGTACTCACTCAACTGGCTGGATGAGTTTGACGATCCGCAACTTGCCCGGCAGTTGTACACCGAAGCTTTTCCGTTGGTGGATATCACCATCGTACCTGACGATGAGATCATGCAACATCGGCGTATAGCTCTGCTGGAACTGATTCAAAAGCATATTCGCGACCGCGATTTAATCGGTATGGTCGACAGGATCACCACGCTTTTGGTTAGAGGCTTCACTAATGACAGCCAGCTACAAACGCTGTTTAATTATCTGCTGCAATGCGGCGATACCTCCCGTTTCACCCGTTTTATTGAGGAGATTGCCGAACGTTCACCACTACAAAAGGAGAGATTAATGACTATTGCTGAACGGCTGCGGCAGGAAGGGCATCAAATTGGCTGGCAGGAGGGTAAGATTGAAGGTTGGCAGGAGGGGAAGTTGGAGGGTTTGCAGAAAGGCAAAGTAGAAGGTATGCATGAACAAGCCATTAAAATTGCCTTGCGCATGCTGGAACAGGGCTTTGAACGTGAGATTGTGCTGGCGACAACCCAACTCACTGATGCTGATATTCCGAACTGTTATTAAAAGGAGAGATTAATGACTATTGCTGAACGGCTACGGCAGGAAGGACACCAAATTGGCTGGCAGGAGGGTAAATTAGAAGGCATGCATGAACAAGCCATTAAAATTGCCTTGCGCATGCTGGAACAGGGCATTGATCGTGACCAGGTGCTCGCGGCCACTCAGCTAAGCGAAGCCGATCTGGCAGCGAATAACCACTAATTAACACAGGCCCACAGCCGATCCCCATGGGCCTTTGATATCAATAACTACCTTTTACGCGTGGCCCATTTTTGCCTGATTTAAACATCGCCAGTCGTTGATCCAGGGCATCGCTGTAGAGCATCGTGTCAACGCCAACAGCGACAAAGTTCGCTCCCCACGCCAGGCATTGCTGCGCCATATCAGGAGCCACAGCCAGAAAACCAGCAGCTTTACCCGCAGCACGGATCCGCCGAATGCTGGTTTCAATAATTCGCTGCACTTCCGGGTGCCCGGCGTTATCCGGGTAGCCCAACGAGGCAGAAAGATCCGCAGGTCCAATAAACACGCCATCAATTCCTTCGACGCCGAGGATTTCGTCCAGGTTATCCAGTGCCGTCTTACTTTCCACCTGCACCAACAGACAAAGCGAATCGTTGACGTGCGCCATGTAATTCTCAATGCGTCCCCAGCGAGCAGCCCGTGCCACACTGGCCCCAACACCACGCTCACCGTAGGGAGGATAGCGCGTGGCAGACACCACCTGACGTGCCTGATCGGCAGTATCGACCATCGGGATCAGTAGAGTTTGCGCGCCAATATCCAGGACTTGTTTAATCAGCGACTTACTGGCTTCCACCGGACGGATCACGGGTTGGCTGGCATAGGGCGCTACCGCCTGTAGCTGGTGATAAAGATCCTGAATGGTGTTTGGCGCGTGCTCCCCGTCAATCAGCAACCAGTCATAACCGGAGGTGGCGGCAATTTCTGCCATATAAGAAGTAGTCGAGCTTAACCACAGACCAATTTGCACTTCGCCCTTGCGTAAACGTTCTTTAAAGGGATTGCTTAATAATGCGTTCATCGTGTTCCTTAACCTATTTAATGATGTGCCACGTCGGTCTGCGCAACAGTGCGATTTACACGCAGAGTGAAAATAATCAGCGAACCGATGACCGCCACCGCTGCCAGCGTCAGTAATCCCGCCGCATCGCTGGAAAATAACGTTTCTGCTTTCACGCGCAGGATCGGGGCAATAAACCCGCCCACTGCACCAAACAGGTTTACAAAACCAATCCCCGCAGCCAGCGCCGTACCGGAAAGCAGTTGTGTCGGCATCGTCCAGAACACCGGCTGCACGGCAATAAACCCGATGGCTGCAACACACAGCGCTACGATCGCCAGTACTGGAGAAAGCAGCCCGGACAGACCAATACCAATGCCCGCCGCCAGTAATGTCAGCGCTGCGACATTACGCCGTTCGCCGGTTTTATCGGAATAGCGCGGAATAAGCCAGGTTCCAAACAAGGCCGCAACCCACGGAATGGCGGTGACCACCGACGCCGTAAAGCCCACTTTTGTCCCCAGCAATGCAGCAACCTGGGTCGGCAGGAAGAAAATTAATCCGTAAACCGCTACCTGAATGGTCAGGTAGATAATCGCCAGTTGCCAGACTCGCCCATTACGCAGCGCATCGCTCAGTCGGGAAGTCACTTTCTGTTGTTCTTCACTTGCCAGTTGGTTGATAAGCAACGTTTTTTCTTCTTTACTCAGAAAACGTGCCTGCTCCGGTGTGTCATCAAGCCAAAAGAATGTGAATACCCCAGCGCCGACTGCCAACAATCCTTCAATAACAAACATCCAGAACCAGCCGGGATGCCCCATAAATCCATGCATCTCCAGCAGCGCGCCAGAAAGCGGTGATCCCAGTGTTAACGCCAGCGGTGCGCCCATATAGAACAGCCCCATAATGCTGGCGCGATTACGCTGCGGAAACCATTGCGAGGTGAGATAAATCATACCAGGGAAAAACCCAGCCTCCGCAGCACCAAGCAGAGTGCGAACGATCAGAAATTTCGCTTCAGTATCGGCCCATGCCATGGCTGCCGAAAGAAATCCCCACAGCAGTGTTGTCGTACCAATCCAGGTTCTTGCCCCCAGTTTGCGCATCAAAAGATTCGCCGGAACCCCCAGAAACGCGTATACCACAAAGAAAATGCCTGCTCCCAGCGCATAAGCTTCATTACTCAGCCCGGTATCAATCTGGTAGGTCTGTTTGGCAAAACCGATATTCGAACGGTCGAGAAACGCCAGCACATACAGCGCCAACATAAACGGAATTAAACGCGCGCGGTTTTTCTTCACCACGGCGTCAAGCAAAGCGGTGCTCATAAAAAGCTCCTTAGAATATGTGGGCGTTACCGTTGTCACAGCAACGCCCGGAGTGATTAGTGGCTGTAGGGGCGTTTCAAATTGCAGTCACGATTGAGTTCGACGCCGAAACCGGGTTTATCAAGCACTGATTTATGAATACGACCATTCACCGGAAACGGCTCATTAAGCAGAATCGGATCAAATTGCGGACGCATCGTTGAACAATCCGGGCTGGTCATCAGGAATTCACTGAATGGCGTATTGGTGAAGGTGATCACCGCATGGTGGGAGTAAACAGACGAACCGTGCGGCACCACCAGTTGCCCCCTGGATTTGGCGATTGCGGCAATTTCCACCAGCGTGGTTAAGCCACCGCACCAGCCAACATCCGGCTGCATAATGTCGATACCGGTTTCTGAAAGCGTACGGAAAGATTGCAATGTGCCGTGGTGCTCACCGCTGGTGACCATCATCCCCGCTGGTGCGTTGCGTTTCAGTTCGCGATAACCTTCATACTGCTGTGGCGGCAGGCACTCTTCGATCCATTTCAGGTTATAGGGCGCGCAAGCGTGGGCCAGTTTGGTGGCATAGTTCACGTCCTGACTCATCCAGCAGTCGAGCATTAACCAGAAATCCTCACCGCATTTTTCACGCATATCCGCGACCATAGCGGCATCTTTGCGGATCCCCGCATCGCCATCATGTGGCCCCCAGTGCGTCGGCATTTTGCCACCGATAAAGCCCATCTCTTTTGCCAGATCCGGACGCGCACCTGTGGCGTAGAACTGAATCTCATCACGAACTGCGCCGCCTAAAAGTTTATAAACCGGAAGCCCGACCACTTTGCCGAACAGATCCCACAGAGCCAGATCGACACAGGAAATCGTATTCATCACCAGGCCACCAGAGCCGGAGTAATACAGGGTGGCATTGAGCATTTGATCGTGGATCAGTTTGATATCACTGACACATTTACCCTCAATGAAACGGTTAAGGTGTTTTTCGACAATAAAACAGCCCATTTCACCGGCTGTCGAAACGGCGAATCCGGTCTGGCCGTTTTCTGCTTCGACTTCAACAATCAACGTGCCAAGAACGTTAATGCCAAATGACTGGCGTGACTGCTCATAATCGCGGTATTTACTCATCGGGGTGGCAATATGATCGTCAATCCAGTGATTCGCCCCCTGGTCGTGATAATCACCGCCGCCAGCGCCTTTTTCTGCTGTCGCACCGCCAGTAAACCAGGCGCGAACCTGTTTGATTTTTGGTAGGGTCATGCTGTTCTCCATTGTTATGAGGCCTGTAAGTCAAAGGGACTTTTCCATCCCAACAGACGTGAAATATCCCTGGCGCAGGCAATGGCCTTGCCCGCCAGATAATCACGGTATTCTTCATTGATTTGTAAGCGGGTACCGACCACCGAGATCGCAGCGGTAAGCTCGTTATTGGCGTTAAAAACCGGCGCAGCGACACAACGGACATCGGCGTAATCTTCGCCGTTGTCATAGCTCCAGCCCTGACGGCGAATACGCGCCAGTTCTTCGTGAAGTTGCTGTGGATGAGTAATCGTTGTGGGTGTCGCCTGCTCCCAGATCAGCCCTTCGATAATACTTTGCTGTACAGCGGCTGGTTGCCAGGCAAGAAGGCATTTCCCGATGCCAGAGCGATAAAGCGAAAGGCTTTTCCCTTCATGGGAACGCACGCTGATGGTGGCTGAAGACTCCACTTTCAGAATGTAATAAGCACTACCGTTATCGATGATCCCAAGGTGGCATAACAGCCCGGTGGTATCCATCAGTTGCGTCAGGCGTGGTCGCGCCAGCTCCCTAAGATCCATCTTGCTTAACGCATGACCGGAAAGCTCCACCAGCCTGGTCCACAAACAAAAATTTTCCTGGTGATCAAGGCTAAGAAAACGCTGACGCCTGAGTTCATTAAGCAGCAAATAGGCCGTGCTTTTAGGGATCCCCAATGTGTCAATGATCGTCGCAGCACTACAGGGGCCAATGCGGGCAATCAAATTGAGAATATCAATAGCCCGTGTCAGGGCGGGAACTTTGCTTGATTCCAACATACTGGACTCCAGTCTTAGATACTGGAATCAGTCTCGTTGCTCAGGGGGAGTAAAATTGTGAAGCGCATCAAATCCCGCACCTCGTCCAGCGGACTGGAGAAATTACGCACAAATTTGTGAATCAGCGCACGGATTTTTTCTTATTGAGTACAACAGGTTGGACAAATTTTGCCGGAGGGGGAAT
Source organism: Escherichia sp. WS1451 (assembly GCF_046487365.1). Taxonomy (NCBI): domain Bacteria; kingdom Pseudomonadati; phylum Pseudomonadota; class Gammaproteobacteria; order Enterobacterales; family Enterobacteriaceae; genus Escherichia; species Escherichia sp. WS1451. The sequence continues at coordinate 151,930 of NZ_JBJQJP010000004.1, read as the reverse complement.
GTGCCGGTGCAGTAAACCGGCACAGAGTGGCGGAATCAGACAGATAAGGTCATGGACTCAACAACCTCAATCCAGCCATGCTCACTGGCGATGTCCTGGCCGTTTAACCAACGGCGCAGCATATTCAGTGCCATCATTGCGCACACTTCCTGACGGATAGCCAGGCTGTAGCGTGTAGTGCTGAAACGCACACGCAGAGCGAAAGTGCCGTCTGGCGTGGCTAGCGCAAAGTTGAGATGCTCGTTCTCGAAACCCGAAACAGCCAGTGCCAGCCCGGCAAAATGGTTGGCACGCCGTTCTGTAATCCAGTGCGCAGTTTGCGCCAGGGTTTCTTCCTGTGAAGGAACTACTTCACACGCCAGCAATGGAGCACCTGCGCGAGAAAGTTGCAAAGCCAATAAACCACCGGTGAATTGCTCGCTCAACGTCAGGCTGAACTGGCGGCTCTGCAATTCGCGACTGATCTGCGCGGGCAGTCCTTCGGTGCCTTCGAAAATCACGCTCTGTCCGGCAACACGTTTAACGTCCAGCCACAGTTTTTCCATCGCCTGTTCCTCGCTTGCCGGTCCGGTGAGTTTCAGTTCGATAATCGGCATAGAAGAGCGATAGCCCATTGTTACGCCCGGCGGCAATTGTAGAGTGTCCAGGCTTTGTGCCAGATCGCTTTCCGAACGACCAAAGGTAGTCAAACGCAGGCAAACCGGCGGCTGCGGTAAAGAAAAACGCTCGCGCAGGCGCGGCAGGATTTCGTGCTCGACCATCACCTTAAATTCTGACGGTACGCCGGGAGTAAAGAACATCAGGCAACGATTAAGCTGCACGGCAAAACCACAGGCGGTGCCTACCGGGTTATTGATAAATTCAGCACTGGCAGGTAGCTCCGCTTGTTTACGGTTGCTCGGTGCCATTACTCGTCCACGTTCGTGGAAATAGCGTTCCATCTCTTTGAGCCAGGCTTCATGCAACACCAGGCCTTCACCTTTTGCTGTCGCAGCGGCGAGTGCGCTTAAATCATCACTGGTCGGCCCCAGCCCGCCGTTAACGATCAGCACATCGGCGTGCTGACTCCGTTCGCGAAGAATGGTGACTAAGTCATCAAGGTTATCCCCCACCGTATTGCGGCGAGATAATGGCAACCCCTGGTGAAAGAAAAAATCGGCCAGCCAGGCAGCGTTAGTGTCAACGATTTGCCCGTGTAACACTTCATCCCCGGTGGATAACATTTCCACTTTTAACATGGTTATCTCCTGCTTTTGTTATCGAATCACTATAACGCAAAGGGAGATAAGGCGTAGTAAGAAACTGAATGGCGCGGCAGAATGCCGCGCCGGAAGGGATCAGAAACTGGCGTTAACCCCCACATACGGGCCGTCAGCCACGGCGTTGTCGCGGTTACCGTCTTTACCAGAAAGGTTCAGGTAGCGATAGCCCGCCTCAATACTGACTGGACGCATAATGGTGTAACGCGCGCCCGCATTCGCTTCCTCATAACTTTGAATACCGCTGGAGAGCGAATCCGGGGAGTAATAATACTCGCCAAACAGACGGAAACTGTTGCCAATTTTCCACTGCAAACCACCTCCTACCGCTGCGGCATAACCTTCATCGCCGTAATTCGGGTTGGTGTAAACGCCTTTTCCGCCAACGGTCGCCATTAACGGCCCGAGAGGCAGATTCAACCCCAGCCCCACGCCCGCGACGTCACCGTCGTCGTCGTTATGTGTCCAGTTACCGCTTAACGCCAGGCCCGTCGATTCAGTCCCAAAACCGACACCAATATTGGTGTATTCTTTACCCGCCTGACCGCTGATGCTCATTGCATTGACCGATGCAGAAACCAACAGCATTCCGGCCAGACCTGCTAGCGCAATTTTTTTCATATCCCCTTTCCCACAAGCAATTAATCAAAATTCCCAAAGCTGCGGGATTGTACTGCCTGGCACAGAGGATTCAATGAGCGAAAAAAGGGATCTAGTCACTTATTGTAACTAAATACTTCTTAAATAATTAAACGCCGAAAAAATAAACACACTTTATCGATACACACAAAAATAATAATAAGTACAGTTATCATCGCAAAAGAGATTACTGTCACTTTCACATATTTCTGAGTTACCGTATTCTCATGGTTTCTTTTTATTTATAAGGAATACCCCTGTGCGACAACGGACTATTGTATGCCCTTTGATTCAAAATGATGGTGCTTATTTGCTGTGTAAAATGGCCGACGATCGCGGCGTTTTCCCCGGTCAATGGGCGCTTTCGGGTGGCGGCGTAGAGCCTGGCGAACGAATTGAAGAGGCACTACGCCGCGAAATTCGCGAAGAACTGGGAGAACAGCTGCTTTTGACAGAAATCACGCCGTGGACCTTCAGCGATGATATTCGCACCAAGACGTATGCAGATGGTCGCAAGGAAGAGATTTATATGATTTACCTGATTTTTGACTGCGTTTCTGCCAACCGAGAAGTGAAAATAAACGAAGAGTTTCAGGACTACGCGTGGGTAAAACCTGAAGATCTAGTGCATTATGATTTGAATGCCGCCACCCGAAAAACGTTACGTTTGAAAGGTCTTCTGTAACAATGATGACAGCCATTACTGGCTGTCAGATTGAAAATTTAGTGGTTAACGAATTCCCCATCCAGATAAACTTTGCCTTTTTCCACATGCATGACTAAACCATCCAGATAATCGGGTTTAAATGTCGCATCACGCTTATCTTTAGCAATATATGTCAGGCAATGATTATGGGTAAAAATAACGATATTTTTATCAGGTGCTTTGCTTTGTAAGTCCTTAATTGCACTATAAATCTCATTACCGCATTGAAGAAGTCGTTTATCTACCGTCAGCTTTTTACCCGCTGAAAACCAGGTCGCCGACTGAATGGTCCGGACGGTATTACTGGAATAGAGATCGAAATCAGGGATATCAGCACTAAAAGCGTTGCCCAGTTCTCGGGCATCCTGGGTACCTTTGACCGTAATACCTGTTTTATCTGACAAGCATTGATTGGTTGAACGATCGCAACGTTCAGCATGGCGAAACAAAACGACAACCGGGTGCTGCTGTGCCAGTCTGGCCAGCGTTTTATTGTCGATACGTAGCAAACCATTGCTACTCCAGGCGGCATGAGTACCCAGTCCGGCAATTGCAGCGAGCGCCAGTAAAATGATGAAATATTTTTTTGACTTCAACGAAGATCGGCAAAAAGCTAACACGTAAACTCCACCTATAGACAAGCGCAACCAGACAATTACCGTGAAATTGAGCGACATTTCTGGCGATAATTAGCAGTTGGTGTAATATTAAAAATCCTGCGATGCTGGCAAAATGCCTCAAAATTTTGCCAAATGCAAAGCCTAAATAAGAAAAAATATAAAAATTTCAATATTTACGTCTAATATTAGTTTCTTAAGGTTAAGTTAATATTCTATCCTTAAAATTTTGCTCCAAATGGCAAAATATACACAACACTCTTTATAGCAAATATAAGTGGACAGGTATTCAATGGCGGAAGGAAAAGCAATGTCAGAATTTTTGCCTTTTTCGCGACCAGCAATGGGCGTGGAGGAACTCGCTGCAGTTAAAGAGGTTCTCGAATCCGGTTGGATCACAACCGGTCCGAAGAATCAGGCGCTTGAACAAGCCTTTTGCCAGTTGACGGGAAATCAGCATGCCATCGCGGTCAGTTCAGCCACCGCCGGAATGCATATCACGCTAATGGCGTTGGAAATTGGCAAGGGCGATGAAGTGATTACGCCTTCCCTGACCTGGGTTTCAACCCTCAATATGATCTCCTTGTTGGGTGCAACGCCGGTAATGGTGGATGTCGACCGCGATACGCTGATGGTCACGCCTGAAGCGATCGAGTCAGCCATTACGCCACGCACTAAAGCCATCATTCCGGTGCATTATGCCGGTGCGCCAGCAGATATTGACGCCATTCGCGCCATTGGCGAACGTTACGGCATCGCAGTTATCGAAGATGCTGCCCATGCCGTCGGTACGTATTACAAAGGGCGACATATTGGCGCAAAAGGTACCGCTATTTTTTCATTTCATGCCATTAAAAATATTACCTGTGCTGAAGGTGGCCTGATTGTAACTGATAATGAAAACCTTGCCCGCCAGCTACGGATGCTGAAATTTCACGGTCTGGGTGTCGATGCCTATGACAGACAAACCTGGGGCCGTGCACCGCAAGCTGAAGTCTTAACACCGGGCTATAAGTACAATCTGACCGATATTAACGCCGCGATTGCCCTGACACAGTTAGCAAAATTAGAGCACCTCAACACCCGTCGGCGCGAAATTGTCCAGCAATATCAGCAAGCACTGGCAGCTCTCCCCTTTCAGCCATTAAGCCTTCCCGCCTGGCCGCACGTTCACGCCTGGCATCTGTTTATTATTCGTGTCGATGAACAACGTTGTGGTATCAGTCGCGATGCGTTGATGGAAGCGTTAAAAGAAAGAGGTATTGGTACCGGGTTACATTTCCGCGCCGCTCACACACAAAAATATTATCGCGAGCGTTTTCCCACGCTGTCGTTACCGAATACCGAATGGAATAGCGAACGCATCTGTTCGTTGCCGCTGTTCCCGGATATGACCACCGCCGATGCCGACCGCGTCATCACAGCCCTTCAGCAACTCGCAGGACAATAAGCCATGTTTGAAATCCACCCTGTTAAGAAAGTCTCGGTGGTTATTCCCGTTTATAACGAGCAGGAAAGCTTACCGGAATTAATCAGGCGCACCACAAAAGCCTGTGAATCACTGGGGAAAGAGTATGAGATCCTGCTGATTGATGACGGCAGTAGCGATAATTCCGCGCATATGCTGGTCGAAGCCTCACAAGCAGAGGGCAGCCACATCGTGTCTATTTTGCTTAATCGTAATTACGGACAGCATTCGGCGATCATGGCAGGTTTCAGCCACGTTACCGGCGACTTAATTATTACCCTCGATGCCGATCTCCAGAATCCGCCAGAGGAGATCCCCCGCCTGGTGGCAAAAGCCGATGAAGGCTACGACGTGGTAGGGACTGTACGCCAGAACCGCCAGGACAGCTGGTTTCGTAAAACGGCATCGAAGATGATTAACCGGCTTATTCAGCGCACCACCGGCAAAGCAATGGGTGACTACGGTTGTATGCTGCGCGCCTATCGCCGTCATATTGTCGATGCGATGTTGCACTGCCATGAACGCAGTACCTTTATCCCGATTCTGGCAAATATCTTCGCCCGCCGTGCCATTGAAATTCCAGTGCATCATGCCGAGCGTGAGTTTGGTGAATCCAAATACAGTTTTATGCGCCTGATTAATTTGATGTACGACCTGGTGACCTGCCTTACCACTACGCCGCTACGTATGCTGAGTCTGCTTGGCAGCATTATTGCGATTGGCGGTTTTAGCATTGCGGTGCTGCTGGTGATTTTACGCCTGACCTTCGGACCACAATGGGCGGCAGAAGGCGTCTTTATGCTATTTGCCGTGCTGTTTACTTTTATTGGCGCTCAGTTTATCGGCATGGGATTGCTCGGTGAATATATCGGCAGGATCTACACCGATGTCCGCGCCCGCCCCCGCTATTTTGTTCAGCAAGTTATCCGTCCATCCAGCAAGGAAAATGAATAATGAAAACCGTCGTTTTTGCCTACCACGATATGGGATGCCTCGGTATTGAAGCCCTGCTGGATGCCGGTTACGAAATTAGCGCTATTTTTACTCATACTGATAATCCCGGTGAAAAAGCCTTTTATGGTTCGGTAGCTCGTCTGGCGGCGGAAAGAGGCATTCCGGTTTATGCGCCAGATAACGTTAATCATCCGCTGTGGGTGGAACGCATTGCCCAACTATCACCTGATGTGATTTTTTCTTTTTATTATCGCCATCTTATTTGCGACGAAATTTTGCAGCTCGCTCCCGCAGGTGCATTTAATCTGCATGGTTCGCTGTTACCCAAATATCGTGGTCGCGCGCCGCTGAACTGGGTGCTGGTGAACGGTGAAACGGAAACTGGCGTGACATTGCACCGAATGGTGAAACGTGCCGATGCTGGGGCCATTGTAGCCCAACTGCGCATTGCCATTGCGCCAGACGATATCGCCATTACGCTGCATCATAAATTGTGCCATGCCGCGCGCCAGCTACTGGAACAGACATTACCCGCCATTAAACACGGTAATATTCTGGAAATCGCCCAGCGCGAAAACGAAGCCACCTGTTTTGGTCGCAGAACACCGGAAGACAGTTTCCTCGAATGGCATAAACCGGCATCCGTGCTGCACAACATGGTGCGTGCCGTTGCCGATCCGTGGCCGGGTGCCTTCAGCTATGTTGGTAATCAGAAATTTACCGTCTGGTCGTCACGCGTGCATTCTCATGCGCCCGCAGCACAACCGGGGAGCGTGATTTCTGTTGCGCCACTGCTGATTGCCTGTGGCGATGGCGCGCTGGAAATCGTCACTGGACAGGCGGGCGACGGCATTACTATGCAGGGCTCGCAATTAGCGCAGACGCTGGGCCTGGTGCAAGGTTCACGCTTGAATAGCCAGCCTGCCTGTGCCGCCCGACGCCGTACCCGGGTACTCATCCTCGGGGTGAATGGCTTTATTGGCAACCATCTGACAGAACGCCTGCTGCGCGAAGATCATTATGAAGTTTACGGTCTGGATATTGGCAGCGATGCGATAAGCCGTTTTCTGAATCATCCGCATTTTCACTTTGTCGAAGGCGATATCAGCATTCATTCCGAATGGATTGAGTATCACGTCAAAAAATGTGATGTCGTGTTGCCGCTGGTGGCGATAGCCACGCCGATTGAATATACCCGCAACCCGCTACGCGTATTTGAACTCGATTTTGAAGAGAATCTGCGCATTATCCGTTATTGCGTGAAGTACCGTAAGCGAATCATCTTCCCATCAACTTCAGAAGTTTATGGGATGTGTAGCGATAAATACTTCGATGAGGACCATTCTAATTTAATCGTCGGCCCGGTGAATAAACCACGCTGGATTTATTCGGTGTCTAAACAATTACTTGATCGAGTGATCTGGGCCTATGGCGAAAAAGAAGGTTTACAGTTCACCCTCTTCCGCCCGTTTAACTGGATGGGGCCACGACTGGATAACCTTAATGCAGCGCGAATTGGCAGCTCCCGCGCTATTACGCAACTCATTCTCAATCTGGTAGAAGGTTCACCGATTAAGCTGATTGATGGCGGAAAACAAAAACGCTGCTTTACTGATATTCGGGATGGTATCGAGGCGTTATACCGCATTATCGAAAATGCGGGAAATCGCTGCGATGGCGAAATTATCAACATTGGCAATCCTGAGAACGAAGCGAGCATTGAAGAACTGGGGGAGATGCTGCTGGCGAGCTTCGAAAAACATCCGCTGCGCCATTACTTCCCACCGTTTGCGGGCTTTCGTGTTGTCGAAAGTAGCAGCTACTACGGCAAAGGATATCAGGACGTAGAGCATCGTAAACCGAGCATCCGCAATGCCCGCCGCTGCCTGGACTGGGAACCGAAAATTGATATGCAGGAAACCATCGACGAAACGCTGGATTTCTTCCTGCGCACCGTTGATCTTACGGATAAACCATCATGACCAAAGTCGGCTTACGCATTGATGTCGATACCTTTCGTGGCACCCGTGAAGGCGTGCCGCGTCTGCTGGAAATCTTGAGTAAGCATAATATTCAGGCCAGCATTTTTTTCAGCGTCGGCCCGGACAATATGGGCCGCCATCTCTGGCGACTGGTGAAGCCACAGTTTTTGTGGAAGATGCTGCGCTCAAACGCGGCATCGCTTTATGGCTGGGATATTTTACTGGCAGGTACGGCCTGGCCAGGTAAAGAGATTGGTCATGCCAATGCCGATATCATTCGTGAAGCGGCTAAATACCACGAAGTCGGCCTGCACGCCTGGGATCACCATGCCTGGCAAGCCCATAGCGGTAACTGGGATCGGCAAACATTAGTCGACGATATTGCACGCGGCCTGCGCACTCTGGAAGAGATTATCGGTCAACCGGTAACCTGTTCTGCCGCTGCGGGCTGGCGTGCCGACCAGCAGGTGATCGAAGCAAAAGAAGCGTTCCATTTGCGCTACAACAGCGATTGTCGTGGGGTGATGCCGTTTCGTCCCTTGCTCGACTCAGGAAAACCCGGCACTGCGCAAATCCCGGTGACCTTACCCACCTGGGATGAAGTGATTGGTCGGGATGTGAAAGCAGAAGATTTTAACGGTTGGTTACTCAACCGCATCCAGCGAGATAAAGGCACGCCGGTTTACACCATTCATGCCGAAGTTGAAGGCTGCGCTTATCAGCATAATTTTGTGGATCTCCTCAAACGCGCAGCTCAGGAAGGCGTGACATTTTGCCCTTTAAGCGAACTGTTATCAGGGACGTTGCCGCTCGGACAAGTTGTTCGCGGAAATATTGCCGGACGTGAAGGCTGGCTGGGTTGCCAACAAATTGCGGGTAGTCGCTGATGAAATCGGTACGTTACCTTATCGGCCTCTTCGCGTTTATTGCCTGCTATTACCTGTTACCGATCAGCACGCGTCTGCTATGGCAACCCGATGAAACGCGTTATGCGGAAATCAGTCGGGAAATGCTGGCATCCGGCGACTGGATTGTGCCCCATCTGTTAGGGCTACGTTATTTCGAAAAACCCATTGCCGGATACTGGATTAACAGCATTGGGCAATGGCTATTTGGCGCGAATAACTTTGGTGTGCGGGCAGGCGTTATCTTTGCGACCCTGTTAACTGCCGCGCTGGTGACCTGGTTTACTCTGCGCTTATGGCGCGATAAACGTCTGGCACTACTCGCCGCTGTCATTTATCTCTCGCTGCTTATTGTCTACGCCATCGGCACTTACGCCGTGCTCGATCCGTTTATTGCATTCTGGCTGGTGTCGGGAATGTGTAGCTTCTGGTTGGCAATGGATGCGCAAACGTGGAAAGGTAAAAGCGCGGGATTTTTACTGCTGGGAATCACCTGCGGCATGGGGGTGATGACCAAAGGTTTTCTCGCCCTTGCCGTGCCGGTATTAAGCGTGCTTCCATGGGTTGCAACGCAAAAACGCTGGAAAGATCTCTTTATTTACGGCTGGCTGGCGGTTATCAGTTGCGTACTGACGGTTCTCCCCTGGGGACTGGCGATAGCGCAACGGGAGCCTGACTTCTGGCACTATTTTTTCTGGGTTGAGCATATTCAACGCTTTGCAATGGATGATGCTCAGCATAGAGCTCCGTTCTGGTACTACTTGCCGGTCATCATTGCCGGTAGCCTGCCGTGGCTGGGATTACTCCCCGGAGCACTGTACGCAGGCTGGAAAAACCGCAAGCATTCCGCAACCGTCTATTTGTTGAGCTGGACGATAATGCCGCTGCTGTTTTTCTCCGTCGCTAAAGGCAAATTGCCCACCTATATTCTTTCCTGCTTTGCACCTCTGGCAATGCTGATGGCGCATTACGCTTTGCTGGCAGCAAAAAATAATCCTCTGGCGCTGCGGATTAATGGCTGGATTAACATCGCTTTTGGTGTCACTGGCATTATTGCCACATTTGTGGTCTCCCCATGGGGACCAATGAACACGCCAGTGTGGCAAACCTTCGAGAGCTATAAAGTCTTTTGTGCCTGGTCGATTTTTTCGCTATGGGCATTTTTCGGCTGGTACACCTTAACAAACGTCGAAAAGACCTGGTCTTTTGCCGCGCTTTGCCCGCTGGGGCTGGCGTTGCTGGTAGGATTTTCAATTCCTGACAGAGTCATGGAAGGAAAACATCCGCAATTTTTTGTCGAGATGACACAAGAATCACTTCAGCCAAGCCGCTATATTCTTACTGATAGCGTCGGTGTTGCCGCAGGTCTGGCATGGAGCCTGCAACGCGATGACATCATCATGTATCGCCAGACAGGTGAGTTGAAGTACGGCCTTAATTATCCGGATGCGAAAGGGAGATTTGTCAGCGGTGATGAGTTCGCAAACTGGCTTAATCAACATCGTCAGGAGGGGATTATTACACTCGTACTTTCGGTTGACCGCGATGAAGATATCAACAGTCTCGCCATTCCGCCCGCAGATGCCATCGATCGTCAGGAGCGTCTGGTGCTGATTCAGTATCGTCCCAAATGATCTGGCTAACATTAGTCTTTGCCAGCTTGCTTAGCGTTGCCGGGCAGTTGTGTCAGAAACAGGCAACCTGCTTTGTGGCGATAAACAAACGGCGCAAACATATCGTGCTGTGGCTGGGACTGGCGCTGGCTTGTCTTGGTCTTGCCATGGTGCTCTGGCTGCTGGTCTTGCAGAACGTACCGGTAGGCATTGCCTACCCGATGTTAAGTCTGAATTTTGTCTGGGTGACGCTGGCTGCAGTAAAACTGTGGCACGAACCGGTATCGCCGCGTCACTGGTGTGGGGTGGCGTTCATTATTGGTGGCATTGTGATCCTCGGGAGTACCGTGTAATGGGCCTGATGTGGGGATTATTCAGCGTCATTATCGCCTCCGCTGCGCAATTAAGCCTGGGTTTTGCGGCGAGTCACCTGCCGCCGATGACGCACTTATGGGATTTTATCGCGGCGCTGTTAGCTTTTGGCCTGGATGCCCGGATACTGTTACTCGGGCTGCTGGGTTATCTGCTTTCCGTTTTTTGTTGGTATAAAACACTACATAAACTTGCACTAAGCAAAGCCTATGCCTTGCTCAGTATGAGTTATGTGCTGGTATGGATTGCTTCAATGGTACTTCCCGGCTGGGAAGGAACTTTTTCGCTGAAAGCACTACTGGGAGTAGCCTGTATTATGAGCGGGTTGATGCTGATTTTCCTGCCCACCACAAAACAACGTTACTGAGTTTTCCCAGCCGATTGACACTGCCGTTCCCACTCATCGGGGCTGTAGCTGCTTGCCGAGAGGACTTTCACCGTATGCAGCTTTTCACGATTAATACAATAAAGCGCATTCTGCAAAGGCGAGAGTAAATCCCCCACTTTCACGGCGAAGTCACTCTTCACTTCGGCAATCATTTTTATCGTGCCACCAGCATCACAAAGCTTAAGTACATGTCTGTTATCTTGTTTATCACAGCATGACTTTTTAACCAGCCATTCCATTGCACCACCCTGTTTGATAAGAATTTTCACATTAATTTACAGATTAACAGATAAACCTATTATCAACGGCAATGGAATGGCAAAATTGCGAAGTGAAACTAATGATTTCTTAATCCTGGCGTTGCACCCACTCTTTTAGCGCCCGACGTGAAATTTTAATACCGCCGTTTTTCAGTTCTGATGGTAACGTTAACCAACGCACCGGTTGCTGAAAACGAGCCAACTTGTCTTTCACCCATTCGTCAAGATCAACGGTTTGCTGGTCATACTCCACCACCGCTACCGGCCGATGACCAAACTCCTTGTCGGCAACGGGGACGATAAACACCTGCAAAACCGCAGGATGTGCAGCAATAACGCGCTCGACTTCTTCCGGCTGAATACCCTCACCGCCACTGAAGAATAGATTGTCTAAACGTCCGACAATGGTCAGCTTGCCATTATGCATCTCACCGCGATCGCGCGTGGCGTACCAGCCTTCGTCATTAACCAGTGGAACCCGTTGCCCGTTACGCCAGTAACCTTCTGCCATACTGGCAGCCCGCAGCCACACTTCATCATTAACGATTTTCACTTCCCGACCCGGCAGCGGCGAACCAACGTCCGCCAGGCCGTCGGCTTCTTTCGCACACACCGTGGAGGCAAACTCGGTCAGACCATAGCCGCAAAAGCAACGAATCCCCTGCTCGCGCGCCTGTTCCGTCAACTCGACCGGGATAGCCGCGCCGCCAAGTAAAACCGCTTTCAGGGAAACGGAACTACGGTTAACCAGCAAACGCCAGAGTTGTGTTGGCACCAGTGAAGCGTGAGTACAGCCTGCCAGCATTTGCTCCAGGGGCTGTTTATCACGTACCGTCATCCGCGCACCAGCGTATAACCAGCGCCACATAATTCCCTGACCGGAGACGTGAAACAGCGGTAAAGAGAGCAACCAGTCATCGTGCTCGCCAAACGGTATCAGCGATAACACACCTTGCGCACTGGCAAGATGGGCCTGATAAGTATGAACAGCGGCTTTCGGCAAACCGGTAGAGCCGGAGGTCAACGTCATTGAGCACAGACGCGTCGGCTGCCACGCAGCGGCATGTGCGCCTTCAACCAGCTGAATGTGCAGCGACGTTAACGCCGGAAACGTGTTTTCCCCTTCCGGCACCAGCGCAAATTGCAGCGTAAGATTGGGCAGCAATTCCTCAAGCAGCGGTTGCGGCAGCTGAGGGTTCACGGGCAACACCCGCGCCCCGCATTGCAGTAACGCCAGCCAGGCCAGCAGCGTTTGCGGCGTATTCCACGCCCGCAACATCACGCCGCTGCCCTCAACCACACCCTGCACCGCAAAGCTGGAGGCTAATTCATCGACGCGAGCACAAAGCTCGCGCCAGTTAAGTTGCTCGTCATTAAGACGTAAGGCGATGGCTTCTCCCCGCACTTGCCGCCAGTGACGCCACGGCCAGTCAGAGAAGATCATAACAGCCGCTCCAGTGCATCAACTTCCACTAACGGTAGCGGGCTACCCGGCCAGCGACGAACCTGCTGCGCCTGCATCAGATCCAGCGTGTCCAGCCCCGGAATGGTGTCTGGCGTTAACCAGGCGGCAATCCGCGCCAGTTGCGTTAAGCCTAAGCTCGACTCAATAGAAGAACTGATCACCGCCGTCAGCCCCAACGCGTGCGCCGCCTGCACCTGCTCGCGTACTTTATCCAGGCTGCCCGTGAGCGTGGGTTTGATAACTACCGCGCGCACACCTTTTTCCGCCACAAAGGCAAAATCCGGCTCACGCAGGCTTTCATCCCAGGCAATGGCAATGCCGGTTTCACGGGCAAACGCACGCGAATCATCGCGGGTTTTGCACGGCTCTTCGAGAAAAGCAATGCGGTGGCGATAATCCGGGTTAACGTATTTGGCAAACTGCTGGCCTTTCAGCGGTGTCCAGGCGCGATTCGCGTCAAGACGCAAATGCAGATCCGGAATTGCCTCCAGCAACAGATTCACCACCATGCCGTCGCGCACGGCTTCGTACAATCCCACTTTGACCTTCGCCACTTTCTCACCAGGCATATCGGCAAGTTTGAGGATCAGATCGTCAGGATCGCCATTACACAGTGGTGCCGCACGGTAATTGGCCGCCTGCGGGAGCGTATCTGCCAGCTCCGCCAATGCACAGCTTACGCCAAAGGCCACGGAAGGCATCTGCGGTAATTCGCAATCGCCTGCCAGCCAGTTATTTACCCAGGCAAGCAGCACGCTTTGCGCCTCTTCCCAGGTTTCCTGGCTGAAGCCCGGCAGTGGGGAGATCTCCCCCCACCCTTCGCGCTCGCCCTCACGCAGGCAAACGTACAGCCCGTCGCGGGTTTTTAACCGCCTGTCGCGCAGAACCACCCCCGCGTCCATGGGGATCTGCCAGCGGTATACCTGCGCGCTACGCATTACGGATTCCGTTTAAATTTGCTGAAGTCAGGCTGACGTTTCTGGTTGAAGGCGTTGCGACCTTCCTGACCTTCTTCCGTCATGTAGAACAGCATGGTGGCGTTGCCCGCCAGCTCCTGCAGACCTGCCTGACCGTCACAGTCGGCGTTCAGTGCAGCTTTCAGGCAGCGCAGCGCCATCGGGCTGTTTTGCAGCATTTCACGGCACCAGCGCACGGTTTCTTTTTCCAGATCCGCCAGCGGTACCACGGTGTTTACAAGGCCCATATCCAGCGCCTGTTTCGCGTCGTACTGACGGCACAGGAACCAGATTTCACGCGCTTTTTTCTGTCCGACGATGCGCGCCATGTAGGAAGCGCCCCAGCCGCCGTCGAAGGAACCGACTTTCGGGCCAGTCTGACCGAAGATGGCATTATCTGCCGCGATAGTCAGATCGCACATCATGTGCAGAACGTGACCGCCGCCGATGGAGTAGCCAGCCACCATCGCGACAACTGGTTTCGGACAGGTACGAATCTGACGCTGGAAGTCCAGCACGTTCAGGTGATGTACGCCGGAATCATCTTTATAGCCGCCGTAATCACCACGCACTTTCTGGTCACCACCGGAGCAGAACGCTTTATCGCCTGCGCCAGTCAGAATGATCACGCCGATGTTGTCGTCATAACGCGCATCTGCCAGTGCCTGGATCATCTCTTTTACCGTCAGAGGACGGAAGGCATTGCGCACCTGCGGACGATTAATGGTGATTTTTGCGATACCGTCGGCAGATTTTTCATAACGAATGTCCTCGAAACCTTCGGAGCAGTCGTGCCATTCAACCGGTGCGTAAAGCATTGCTTCATCAGGATAAATCATATTGTGTCCTTTAGTCAGAAACGCAAGATCTGCGCCAGACTTGCGATTACGCCAGCGGGATTTTCCCGATGCGCGTTATGTCCGGCGCGAGGAATGACATGGCATTCGGCAGCCAGTTCCGCCGCCAGGGCGCGGAATTTGCTGTCACGTTCACCACATAAATAATAAAACGCAAATGTGCGGGCGCTAAGGTTAGCACGTAAATCGGGCTGGACGGCGAGAGAAGTCGCCTCCAGCATGGCGGCAAGCGTTGCGCCATTATTGTTGCTGCGCAGCGCAACCAGCTCCCGGCGTTGTTCGTCATTGAGTGAGGCAAAAACAGGCTGTTGATACCAATCAGCAAATACCGCCGTTAACGGTTCTGTGCGAAAACGCTGCGCCCATTGGCGATCGGAACGCTGACGTTGCGTGCGTTGTTCAGCATTTTGCAACCCAGGATGCCCGCCTTCGACAACAACCCCACAAAGCCCCGCCAGCCCCTGGCAAGCCGCCATCATCGCCACCCGTCCGCCAAGCGAGTACCCCACCAGCCAGAAGTCAAGGATGTTGTAACTAACCAAGGTTTTACGCAGTAAGCCGGTGACATCATCAAATCCATCGACGCTAATCGCCGCCGAACCACCGTGACCTGGGAGATCAACATACAACCGTGAGTAGTCGACAAACGCCTCGCCCACTTCTTGCCATTCGTGGCAATCGCCGGAAAAACCGTGCAAAAACACCAGCCAGGGTAAACCTGGTTTACCGTGTTTTGCCTGCGCGTGCAGGATCATAAATGGCTTACCTGCGCCAGCAGTTGCTGGAGGGTTTGCGCACCATCGGTGTCGTTAACCACCATTTCAATTACCGTGGTGGTCGGCGTGCGCCAGGCGTCGGCAAGTGCCGTTTCAAGTTCCTGCCAGTTTTGGGGACGATGATATTTCAGCTCGAACATCGCGGCGGCGTGCTCAAAATGGACGTTTTGCGGCATCAGATAGAAACGCTCGCGCTCGTTTTTCGGCGTTGGCAACAGCGAGAAAATTTGCCCGCCGTTGTTGTTCACCACAATTAATACCAGCGGCGCGGAAACCTGACGTAATAACGCCAGCGCGTTGATATCGTAAAGAGCTGAGAGATCGCCCACAATCGCCAGCGTCGGTTTGCCACTGGCCCGCTGAACGCCTGCGGCGGTCGAGAGCAGCCCGTCGATACCGCTGGCACCACGGTTGCTGTATACCGGGTAACCTGCCGGAAGTTGCGAAAGCGCATCAATCAGACGTACCACCAGGCTGTTACCGACAAACAATTGCCCCTGTTCAGGCAGATAGTCGCTGATGCGATGCGCCAGTTGGGCTTCGCCAAACGCATCGCGACGGGCAATAACCGCCTGCATTGCCTGTTCCGCCAGGCGCGGAATTTCAACGCACCAGGGCTGGCGTTTTTCTGCCGGATGCTGCTCCAGCCAGTCGGCAATATTGGCAATTAAGCGACGTCCGCGATGGTGTGCCGGATCAAGTCGCCCTTCGATGTCATCAACAATCCAGTACTCTTCCGGTTCACAGCTTGCCTGCCATTGCAGGAGCCGTTTGCCCGTCAGGCTGCTTCCCAGTTGCACCACAATTTGTGCCTGTTGCAGTTCGCTGGTCGCTTTGGCATTGCCTAACCAGAGATCGGCACACGGCAGCGGCTGTCCGGTTTGCGACAGCACGTCGCCAATCAGCGGCCAGCCAAGAGTTTGCGCCCACAGTGCAACTTTTTTGCCCTCTTCCGCACTCATGCGCCCGGCAACCACCACGCCGCGCTTTTGTCGCCAGAAGAACCAGTCGCGCTGTTTTTCACTTTCCAGACGAGGCGCTTCACGCAGCCACGGCTTATCGTCCTGCCACCAGTCGCCCAGACGCTGTTGCCAGCTAAGCCCGGTGTCGTCCATTTCGCCATACAGCGGTTCGGCAAACGGACAGTTGATATGGACTCCACCAGCATGAAGCGTACCGAGAGCGTGGTCGATGGTAGAAACCAGCCAACGTGCGGGGATATCCTGGGTCGGGCGCGGCAATGAAATACTGTGCGTGGGGTGAGAGGCGAACATTCCCGGCTGACGAATCGCCTGATTCGCGCCGCAGTCAATGAGCTCCGGCGGGCGATCGGCGGTTAACAGGATCAGTTTTTCTCCGGTTAACCCAGCTTCAATCAGTGCAGGATAGAGATTTGCTACCGCCGTGCCGGAGGTCACAATCACCGCCACCGGCTGCTTGCTGACTTTCGCCAGCCCCAGCGCCAGATGCCCCAGTCCACGCTCATCGAAATGGGTGTGGTGAATGAATGCGGAATTCTCCGCCGCCGCTAACGTTAACGGTGTAGAACGCGAGCCAGGGGCGATACAGATGTGTCTGACGCCGTGACGCGTTAATGCTTCCAGAATGACCGCCGCCCAGCGTCGGTTAAATGCGCTTACTGACATGAGTTTGTCCGGTATCAATATTGCGGCTAAGTATAAGGAGCTACAAAAATAGATTATTGATATGAATCGGTAATGATGCGACTCATTACTATTCCATTTGTAATAAAGTACGCAGCCCTGCCGCTTTGTTGTCGATTTCCTGCCACTCTTGCTCGGGGTCGGAACCACGGACAATGCCCGCGCCAGCATATAGTCGCACGACATTGCCACTGATTTTTGCTGAGCGCAGGGAAACGCAGAATTCGCTTTGTTGTAAAGAGAGATAGCCCGCAGAACCGGCGTACCATTCTCGGGTGAACGGTTCGTGACGGGCGATAAACTGTCGCGCCAGATCGCGCGGTAAGCCAGCAACTGCTGCCGTTGGCTGCAACTGATGTAAACAGATCACATCATCCGCTTTGTTGAGTGCAGTCCAGATACAGCGGCGAAGATGCTGCACTTTACGCAGACGCAGTACCTGCGGCGGTAAAACATCCAACGTCTGGGTATCGGCCTGCAATCGTTGGCAGATATCCTCCACCACCAACATGTTCTCGCGCTGGTTTTTATCATCCGCCATCAGCCACTCACCCAACCGCTGCGCCTGCTTATTATCAGGATGATTTGCTACCGTTCCCGCCAGCGCTTCAGTACGCAGCGCTTTGTCACGCCGCCGCCATAATCGTTCCGGTGAAGAGCCAAGAAAAGCATTTTCGCCATCAAAGGCCATGTAAAAATGGTAGCAATTCAGATTCAGTCGACGACTGGCAGCCATCATCGCCGCCGCATTGACCGGACTTGCGAAATGCAGGTCAGTTGCCCGAGCAAGCACCACTTTGTCGAGCTCACCTTCGGCGATGGTTTTCGTTGCCAGTTCGATTAATTGCGTCCACCCCGTTTTGTCCGGCCAGTGTTGTTCTCGGGTGGTGGTTAAATGTAACCCAGGCAAGGGTTTAATACTCACCAGTGTGGCGATAAATTCTTTTGCCTTAATCGCATCATGCTGAAGGGATCTTTCGCTGAATAGCGTTAGCCGCAGCGTGGCTTTACCGCCACAGCGTCGCCATTCGAGGCGTGGTAAAAGTAAATTGCCCTGCGACGGGTCAAACGCATTCAACCCCCAGATGCGTAAGTCGGCGTGTTCCGGGTGCTGGCGAAGAAAACGTTGTGCCTGGTCCAACGACGTAAAACGGGTTATCGCACCCAGGACGGCAGCTTCTTCATCACCATTACGTTGTTGCCAGTAGAATTGCGGATACACCTGATGACTGGCCAGCCAGTTCAAGGCATCAAAAGCGTCTTTGAGAGGGAAAGGAATATCGATAACCCGAATGCCGGGTGTCGCCGGAATCTCTTGCGACAAATGGCGCAGTAGATTTTCCAGCGCCGTAGTAAGTGATTGCACGCGGACCTCTCCCTGTTAAAAGCCTCACATTATACGGGGTACGACAAAAAAAATGCAGTACCCCGGTGTAGGGAGGTTTTAACGGCGTGCCAGCAACAGTCCTAGTACCAGCCCAACGGCCGCACCCACACCAATTCCTTGCCAGGGTTTTTCGTGGACGTAGTCATCAGCACGATAAACTGCCTGCTTCGCCCGATAGTAATAACTGTCTGAAGCCTGGCTAACCCGTTTTTTCACATCATCCAGCGCTTTTTCTGCACGCGCTTTCAGCTCAACATATTTCTGATCGGCGGGATCGCCAGAGGAGCGGAGCACCTCTTCCAGTGTTTCACTAAGCAGCGTCAGGTCGTCATCGATACGTGTATCACCAAACTGATTAGACATTCTCGTTCTCCATTTGCGTAAAACCTGTCACTAACTATAGACAATGGTTATTGATTACGCCTGAATTACCTCGCGTGCCATCCCAATGTGTGGGATACCATCTTCTTCATAGACCTCCGTCACAGGGATAAAGCCAAAACTTTGGTAGAAGTTTTGCAGATGCGCCTGCGCCCCGAGGTAAACAGGCTTATCAGGCCAGTGGTGCGCGCATGTTTCGAGTGTTTTACTCATCAGCTGCTGCCCCACTTTTTCGCCACGCAACGCTTCACTGACAATCACCCGACCAATAACGACCGGTTCAAGATCATCATCACTTTTCAGAATCCTCGCATACGCTACCAGTTCATCATTTTTCCATCCGAGAATATGGCGATTATCTCCCGTCAAATCATCACCATCGATATCCTGATAAGGGCAATTCTGCTCAACAACAAAAACCGCGCAACGCAGTTGTAATAAGGCATAAAGCTGGGAAACCGATAATTCAGAGTGATGCAGATCTTGCCATTCAATCATAATGCTCTCCTTTTAGATGTATGCCTTATACTAGCCGGAATATTTTTTGAAACGTGATGAACTCATGGAATTAATTTTTTTAGGTACTTCAGCCGGTGTGCCAACCCGTACGCGCAATGTCACGGCAATATTGCTTAACCTGCAACATCCGACCCAGAGCGGTCTTTGGTTGTTTGACTGCGGTGAAGGCACCCAGCATCAGCTACTGCATACCGCCTTTAACCCTGGAAAACTGGACAAGATTTTTATCAGTCACCTTCATGGCGATCATCTCTTTGGTTTACCCGGCTTGCTGTGCAGTCGTTCTATGTCTGGTATTGTCCAACCCTTAACGATTTATGGTCCGCAAGGTATCCGTGAATTTGTGGAGACCGCGCTGCGGATTAGCGGCTCATGGACCGATTATCCGCTGGAAATTGTCGAAATTGGCGCTGGCGAAATTTTCGATGATGGCCTGCGCAAAGTAACCGCTTATCCGCTGGAACACCCACTGGAATGCTATGGCTATCGTATTGAAGAACATGATAAACCGGGTGCATTAAATGCCCAGGCATTAAAAGCTGCTGGCGTACCGCCTGGCCCACTGTTTCAGGCATTAAAAGCGGGCAAAACAATCATGCTGGAAGATGGAAGGCAGATTAACGGCGCAGATTACTTAGCCGCTCCAGTACCAGGTAAAGCGCTCGCTATTTTCGGCGATACCGGCCCCTGCGATGCCGCACTTGACCTGGCTAAAGGTGTCGATGTCATGGTGCACGAAGCGACGCTGGATATAACCATGGAAGCCAAAGCCAATAGTCGCGGTCATAGCTCTACACGCCAGGCTGCGACACTGGCCCGTGAGGCTGGAGTCGGTAAGCTAATCATTACCCACGTCAGCTCGCGCTATGATGACAAAGGTTGTCAGCACCTGTTACGTGAATGCAGGTCAATTTTCCCGGCGACTGAACTAGCGAATGATTTCACCGTGTTTAACGTTTAACTCTGCTTATTATTAAAAACAGGGCGAAACTTGCCCTGTTATCGCAACCCGCGCTACATATATCCCCCCACACGGGCATATTGAGCGATTTTTGATATTTATTCATCTCCTTACGCACTATATTCAGAGCAATAAGTTGCCTCTTTTTATCTTCATTCAGCACAACCTTTGCAACTAAAAGGAGCCTATAATGGTTACAGTTGTCAGCAATTATTGTCAATTATCTCAAACCCAACTCAGTCAGACATTTGCAGAAAAATTTACTGTGACCGATGAATTACTGCAGTCTTTAAAAAAAACAGCGTTATCCGGAGATGAAGAAAGTATTGAGTTACTGCATAACATTGCGTTAGGTTATGATGAATTTGGGAAAAAAGCTGAAGATATTCTTTACCATATTGTTAGAAACCCAACAAATGAGACCCTATCGATTATCCGACTTATTAAAAATGCCTGTTTAAAATTATATAATTTGGCACATACCGCAACCAACCCCCCCTCAAATCACATGATTCAGATGATCTCCTGTTCAAAAAACTATTCTCCCCTTCGAAATTAATGACAATTATCGGTGAGGACATTCCTCTTATATCAGAAAAACAGTCGCTTTCAAAGGTACTTTTAAATGATAAGAATAATGAACTGAGCGATGGGACAAACTTCTGGGATAAAAATCGTCAATTAACCACGGATGAAATAGATTGCTATCTTCAGAAGATCGCCGCTAATGCAAAAAATACTCAAGTCAATTATCCTACTGGTCTCTACCTCCCCGATTCCAACAGCACTTACCTGGAAATCGCTCTCAATGATAATATTAAGAGCGATCCATCATGGCCGAAAGAAGTCCAGTTATTCCCCATAAATACTGGCGGACACTGGATATTAGTTTCGCTACAAAAAATAGTTAATGAAAAAAATAACACACAACAAATAAAATGCGTCATATTCAACTCATTACGTGCACTAGGCCATGATAAAGAAAATTCACTTAAGCGTGTCATTAATAGTTTCAATTCTAAATTCATGGGGGAAATGCCGAATAATGATAATATAACAGATCATTTAGCTGAACCAGAAATAATATTTTTACATACCGATCTTCAGCAATACTTAAGCCAAAGTTGCGGTGCATTTGTGTGCATGGCAGCCAAAGAAGTAATTGAACAAAGGGAAAGCAATTCTGACAGCGCTCCCTATACGTTATTAAAAAACTATGCTGACAGATTTAAAAAATATTCAGCAGAAGAGCAGTACGAAATTGATTTTCAACATCGACTGATAAACAGAAATTGTTATTTAGATAAATATGGCGATGCAAATATCAATGATTATTATAGAGACTTAGAAATAAAACACTCACAACCCCAAAATAGAGCATCAGGCAAAAGAGTAAGTTAACATCATTGTTAATTAATTCGACCAGTCAGCAAATATGCTGACTGGTCGAACATAGTTTGCTAAAAAGTCATCACTGACTGATGTCAGTCACACCACCCGCCAGTTCAATCTGCGGGTATTTCCAGCGTATCGCGGCACGCGATTGCTGGTCTGTTGATGTAGTGGATTGTAGTTGCTGACTTTTCTTACCCTAAGATTTCTGCCCCCTGTCAATTCAATCTGCCAATAAATAACATAATTATTTTTTCCTCATATGAATTCCTTTTTAAAATAGCGAACCCACTGTAAAAAAACTTTTTGTATATCTCTGCCAACCGTAATAAAATAAACACTCATTATAAATAATTATGAAATAACGCCTTTTATTGATAATTTACATATGAAAAAAAAGACACCTCTTTATTTTATATCATTACTACTATCGCTTACTTTTATTATTTTTTACCAACCCTGGGTCAATGCATTACCGCCAACTCCCCGACACGCAAGTCCTGAGCAATTAGAAAAATCAGTTCGTTATCTTACACAAACTGTGCATCCACGTAGTGCCGACAATATTGATAATCTGAATAGGTCCGCAGAGTATATAAAAGAGGTCTTTGTCAGTAGCGGTGCCAGAGTTACCTCGCAGGACGTCCCCATTACGGGTGGCCCCTACAAAAACATTGTTGCTGATTATGGTCCTGCCGATGGACCGCTGATTATTATTGGTGCGCACTATGACTCTGCCAGCAGTTATGAAAACGATCAATTGACCTATACGCCGGGCGCGGATGATAACGCCAGTGGCGTGGCAGGATTACTCGAACTGGCACGTTTGTTACAGCAGCAAGCACCGAAAACTGGCGTGCAGCTGGTCGCCTATGCGTCGGAAGAACCGCCCTTCTTTCGTAGCGATGAAATGGGGAGCGCGGTACATGCAGCTTCGCTTGAGCGTCCAGTGAGATTAATGATAACGCTGGAGATGATTGGCTATTACGACTCTGCGCCTGGTAGTCAGGATTACCCTTACCCGGCAATGTCCTGGCTTTATCCCGATCGGGGAGACTTTATTGCCGTGGTCGGCAGAATGCAGGATATCAACGCCGTTCGTCAGGTAAAAGCGGCATTGTTGTCATCCCGGGATTTATCTGTTTATTCTATGAATGCCCCAGGGTTTATTCCCGGTATTGATTTCTCTGATCACCTTAATTATTGGCAACACGATATTCCCGCCGTAATGATTACCGACACCGCTTTTTATCGTAATAAACAATACCACTTGCCCGGTGATGCCGCAGACAGATTGAATTATCAGAAAATGGCTCAGGTAGTGGATGGGGTTATAACTTTGTTATACAACAGTAAATAATAAAAATTTCTCGAGGCGGGTCCAGAAAAAGCGACATGTACATTTTATTTTCCCTCGTCTGTTTTAAGATGCGAAACATGAAATTCAACGGAGGAAAATAAAATGGGAATGATTGGCTATTTTGCAGAAATTGACTCAGAAAAGATTAACCAACTTATTGAGTCTACTCAAAAACCTTTGATGGATAATATACATGACACGCTTTCAGGATTACGCCGACTGGATATTGATAAACGCTGGGATTTTTTACACTTTGGCCTGACGGGTACATCTGCATTTGACCCCGCGAAGAATGACCCGCTAAGTCGCGCAGTGCTTGGTGAACACAGCCTCGAAGATGGCATAGATGGCTTCCTTGGATTGACCTGGAATCAGGAGTTAGCCGCGACAATCGATCGCCTGGAATCACTGGATCGAAGTGAACTGCGTAAACAGTTTTCCATTAAACGACTCAATGAAATGGAGATTTACCCTGGTGTGACTTTTTCAGAAGAGTTAGAGGGGCAACTCTTTGCCTCGATCATGCTTGATATGGAAAAACTGATTAGTGCATATCGACGTATGCTGCGACAAGGGAATCATGCGCTGACGGTTATTGTTGGGTGATGGGGTCAGGGCACCAAAAAAAACCGCCGAACATGTCGGCGGCTTTCTGACTTACGAACTGACAGCTTACATCAGCGGCATGGCTAACCGCACAATGCTAATCAGCGGTTGCGGCCATACACCCAGCACCAGTACCAACAGTGCAGAGATCAGCACCACGATACCGCCCGCGCTGTACTGCCAGTTTGATGGTGCATCGCGACCCGGTTGTTCCGGGGCGTGAAGATACAGGCTCACCGCCACGCGCAGGTAGTAGTAGAGGCCGATTGCCGAACCGACAACCACCGCGCCCACCAGCCACCACAAGTGTGCCTGGACACCGACCGCCAGCACGTAGAACTTACCGATAAAGCCCAGCGTCATTGGGATACCCGCCAGAGACAGCATCATCACCGTCATCACTGCCGCGAGGATCGGACGATGCCAGAACAGACCGCGGTAAGAGAACAGGGAATCAGCATCCGGGCCACGGTACGGGCTGGACATCAGGCTGACTACGCCAAATGCGCCGAGGCTGCTGAACAGATAACCGGCCAGGTAAACCCCTACCGCTTCCATCGACATCTCGCCGGTTTGCAGCGCAATCAGCGCCACCAGCAGATAGCCGAGGTGAGAGATAGATGAGTAACCGAGCAGACGTTTGATGTTGGTCTGGCTCAGCGCCATCAGGTTACCGAAGATGATAGAGGCAAAGGCGATAATCGCCAGCACCACGCGAATCGCTTCACTGTCACCCACCGGTGCGTAGAGGAACAGACGCATCACCACACCGAAGATAGCGATTTTGCTCGCCGTCGCCAGGAAAGTGGAAACCGGCGCAGGCGCGCCCTGGTATACGTCTGGCGTCCACAGGTGGAACGGCACCAGAGAGAGTTTGAAGCCGAGGCCAACAATCATCAGGCCGAAACCTGCCAGCAACAGCGGCTCGTTGAGCATACCGTCGCCGAGGTTTTTACCCAGCGCGACAAACGACAGGTCGCCAGACTGCGCGTACACCAGTGCCATACCAAACAGCAGGAAAGAAGACGCTGCGGCAGAGAGAATGGTGTATTTGATACTGGCTTCCAGCGAACGTTTCTGGCGGAAAGCGTAACCGACCAGGCCAAACAGCGGCAAAGAGATCAGTTCAATACCGAGGAACAGAGACGCCAGATGGTTGGCATTCGCCAGCAGGATCCCGCCCAGGGCGGCAATTAACACCAACAGGTAGAACTCGTCCTTGTTGTCGTTATAGCCTTCAAGCCACGGGTAGGCGAAAGTACAGGTGGCGAGGCTCGCCAACAATACCAGCCCGGTGTAAAGCATGGCGAAACCATCAACGCGCATCAGCGGCGTAACGTCCATAGCGCCCGCCTGGCCGACAAACCAGAGCGAAACCAGCGCCGCGTTAAGCCCAATAACCGAGAGCGTAGCGTTGAGGAAATGATTGCGTCGCCACGCAATGGAGAGCATCACCACCACCACCGTCAAGCCGACGATCAGCAACGGTAGCAGTGCGATCAGGTTTTGTGGAGTTATTGTCATGGCGATTTACGGCCTTGTAGTAGTAACGGAATTAACAAACCACTGCTGGATATTGCCAATCGCGGAGTGCGAGGTATCCAGAATCGGCTGCGGATAGAAGCCCAGCAGTACCAGCAGCACCACCAGCAACAGGATCATAAACAGCTCGCGCAGCGACATCCCTGGCAGTTCCTGGCTGGCAATCTGGCTTTTCGCTTTACCGAAGTAAGCGCGATGAAGCATCGCCAGCGAATAAACAGATGCAAAGACCAGCCCAAAGGTAGAGATAACGGTAATCACCGGGACAACCTGGAAGCTGCCGAACAGAATCATAAATTCGCCAACGAAGTTACCGGTGCCTGGCATCCCAAGCGTTGCCACCGCAAAGAACAGCGACAGTGCTGGCAGCCATTTCATCTTGCTCCACAGACCCCCCATCATGCGCATATCGCGGGTGTGGATACGTTCATAAAGCTGACCGCAGAGAATAAACAGACCCGCCGCCGACAAGCCGTGCGCAATCATCTGGATTACCGCGCCCTGGTAGGCCAACTGGCTGCCGGTGTAGATAGCAATCAGCACGAAGCCCATGTGGGAAACCGAGGTGTAGGCGATCAGACGTTTGATATCGGTCTGGGCGAAGGCCATCCACGCACCGTAGAAGATGCCGATAACCCCCAGCCACATGGCGATTGGCGCGAACTCTGCCGACGCGTTCGGGAACAGCGGCAGGGAGAAACGCAGCAAACCGTAAGCGGCAGTTTTCAGCAAGATCCCCGCGAGGTCGACGGAACCAGCGGTCGGAGCCTGGGAGTGCGCATCCGGTAGCCAGCCATGCAGCGGTACCACCGGCATTTTCACCGCAAACGCGATGAAGAAGCCCAGCATCAACAGATATTCCACACCACTGGACATTGGCGTATTCAGCAGCTCTTCATAGTTGAAGGTCCAGACGCCGGTCGCATTATAGTGAACAAAAACCAGCGCCAGGATGGCGATCAACATCACCAGACCACTCGCCTGGGTGTAAATGAAGAACTTGGTTGCCGCCGTGATACGCGTTTTACCGTCAGAGGCTTTATGCCCCCACAGTGCGATCAGGAAGTACATCGGCACCAGCATCATTTCCCAGAAGAAGAAGAACAGGAACATGTCGATGGCAAGGAACACGCCGATAACGCCGCCCAGGATCCACATCAGGTTGAGGTGGAAGAAGCCCTGATATTTTTCGATCTCTTTCCACGAACAGAGTACCGCCAGCACACCGAGCAGACCAGTCAGCACGACCATCAGCAGCGATAGCCCGTCAATGGCGAGATGGATAGAGATACCAAAACGCGGGATCCACGGCATGTCGAATTCAGACTGCCACTGCGGAATTCCGGCGGATTGCGTCAGTGAATAACCGCCCTGCAACCACAGTTGCAGCGACAGCGCCAGCGTCAATCCCATGGTGATCAGCGCGATCCAGCGCGGCACCTTGACGCCAAAGCGTTCGGTCTGCCAGCACAGGAAGCCGCCGATAAAGGGAATTAATATTAGCCAGGGTAGTAACATGGCGATCTTTATTCCTTGTAAAAGTCCCGTCAGGACCGGATTTTCAACGAATTCTCACGACAGAAAATTCTCTTCGGATTGTGGTTGTAGTGTCGGATGCGCCGCGAAGGCGGCTTATCCGACCTACGTTCTTATATGCCCAGGGGCAAGCCCACAATCCTTAACTCAACGCAGTACCATCAACAGTGCCAGCACCACGACCGCACCGATGCTCATGGATGCCACATACCAGCGCAGATAACCGTTCTCGCTTAACAGCAGACCTTTACCTGCAAAGCGGGAAAGGACAGCCGGGATGTTCATCATTGAGTTCAGCGGATCGCGTTTCAGCAACCAGGCAATACCCAGGAACGGCTTGACGAACACTTTGTCGTACAGCCAGTCAAAGCCCCAGGCGTTGTACCACCAGGTGCCCAGCAGACGGCCCGGCGCACTGTTGGCGATGGAGGTCACCAGAGTACGTTTACCCAGCCACAGCCAGGCTGCCAGCAGAATGCCGACCACCGCGACCACGCCAGAGGTAATTTCCAGGGTCAACATGCTGCCGTGCGCCAGCTCCGTCGTTTGCGGAAGCACGCCCTGCAGCGGCGGTACAATCAGTGCGCCAACGAAGGTGGAAAGGATCAGCAGCACAATCAGCGGCAGGCTGTGAGTTACCCCTTTCACGGCGTGAGCGTGAATTTGTTCTTTTCCGTGGAAGACGATGAAAATCATACGGAAGGTGTAGAGCGAGGTCATAAACGCACCGACCAGACCAGCCACCATCAGATTGATATGACCATTCGCCATCGCACCCGCGAGGATCTCATCCTTACTGAAGAAGCCCGCAGTGACCAGCGGCAGTGCCGACAGTGCTGCGCCGCCCACCAGGAAGCAGAGATAAACCAGCGGAATAGATTTACGCAGACCGCCCATCTTGAAGATGTTCTGTTCGTGATGGCAGGCCAGAATGACGGAACCGGATGCCAGGAACAGCAGCGCTTTAAAGAACGCGTGAGTCATCAAGTGGAAAATCGCCGCATCCCATGCCTGCACGCCAAGCGCGAGGAACATGTAGCCAATCTGGCTCATGGTAGAGTAAGCGAGAACACGTTTGATATCGGTCTGTACCAGCGCGGCAAAACCGGCCAGCAGCAGCGTAACCGCCCCAACAATGCCCACCAGATGCAGAACTTCCGGCGTCATCAGGAACAGGCCGTGGGTACGGGCGATCAGGTAGACACCCGCGGTTACCATCGTTGCGGCGTGGATCAGCGCGGAGACAGGCGTCGGGCCCGCCATCGCGTCGGCAAGCCATGTCTGCAACGGCAACTGCGCAGATTTACCGACCGCACCGCCCAGCAGCATCAGCGTCGCCCACATCAGCATGTTATTGCCATCAGCAAAGTGCGCTGGTGCCAGTTCCACCATTTCGCGGAAGTTCAGGGTGCCCAGTTCGTTGTAGAGAATGAACAGCGCGAAAGCGAGGAACACGTCACCCACACGGGTCACGACGAACGCTTTCATTGCCGCTGCGCCATTCTTCGGATCGGTGTAATAGAAACCGATCAGCAGATAGGAGCACAGGCCCACGCCTTCCCAGCCGAGGTACATCAGCAGCAGGTTGTCGGCAAGCACCAGAACCACCATGCTGGCGATGAACAGGTTAGTGTAGGCGAAGAAGCGAGAGTAGCCCTCTTCACCGCGCATGTACCAGGAGGCGTACATGTGGATCAGGAAACCCACACCTGTGACCACCGAGAGCATAGTCAGCGACAGGCCGTCCAGCACCAGGTTAAAACCGATGTTAAAGTCGCCTACCGACATCCATGTCCACAGCGGCTGGCTGTATGCCTGCTCGCCGTTAGCGAAGAAGTCGACGCCAATAAAGGCAGTTACCAGCGCCGCCAGGCCTACAGAGCCAACGCCAACGATCGCCGAGACGTTTTCAGACCAGCGCCCACGGGAGAACGCCAGCAGGACAAAGCCAATCAATGGCAAAATAATGGTTAAGGCAAGCATGTTCATCCGCGCATCTCACTTACTGAATCGATGTTCAGGTTCTGGCGACGACGGTGAAGTTGCAGCAGCAGCGCAAGGCCGATACTCGCTTCTGCCGCCGCGAGGCTGATAGCGAGAATGTACATCACCTGACCGTCGGTCTGGCCCCAGTAGCTTCCGGCGACCACAAAGGCCAGCGCGGAGGCGTTAATCATGATTTCCAGACCAATCAGCATAAACAGCAGATTGCGACGGATAACCAGACCGGTTAAGCCAAGAACGAATAAGATTGCCGCGAGGATCAGTCCATGTTGTAAGGGGATCATGCGTGCTCCTCCGTTTTTCTTTTCGCGCTGTCGTCTTTACGATTGCTCAGCACTTCACCCGCACGCTCTTCACGACCAACGTGGAAGGCCACAACCAGACCCGCGAGCAGCAGCATAGAAGCCAGTTCCACCGCCAGTACGTAAGGCCCGAACAGCGTAATACCCACTGCTTTAGCACTGATTGGCGTACCGTCGATACCCTGATCATTAACACCAAGGATGGCGTAAACAATCACCACCAGCATGATGGCCGACAAAATTGCCGGACCAATCCACACCTGCGGTTTCAGCCACTGGCGTTCCTGTTCGATTTCTGAACCGCCCAGGTTGAGCATCATCACCACGAACACGAACAGCACCATAATGGCACCCGCGTAGACGATAATTTCCAGCGCACCGGCGAAGTAAGCGCCCAGTGAGAAGAACACCCCAGAAATCGCCAGCAGCGAAATAATCAGGTACAGCAGTGCGTGTACCGGATTGGTATGGGTGATCACTCGCAAGGTCGCAAGTATGGCTATCAGGCCACAGATATAAAAAGCGAACTCCATTGCCCCTCTCCTTACGGTAACAGGCTCTTGACGTCGATAGGCTTGGCTTCGTTCTCTGCTTCACCCTTATCTTTGCCGTCGATTGCCATACCTGCCATCCGGTAGAAGTTATATTCCGGGTATTTGCCCGGACCGGAGATCAGCAGATCCTCTTTTTCGTAAACCAGATCCTGGCGCTTGTATTCCCCCATTTCGAAATCCGGGGTTAACTGAATCGCCGTGGTCGGACAGGCTTCTTCGCACAGACCACAGAAAATGCAGCGTGAGAAGTTGATGCGGAAAAATTCCGGATACCAGCGACCGTCTTTGGTTTCTGCCTTTTGCAGCGAGATACAGCCGACCGGGCAGGCTACCGCACAGAGGTTACAGGCTACGCAACGCTCTTCGCCGTCCGGGTCGCGGGTCAGAACGATACGACCACGATAACGGGGCGGCAGATAGACCGGCTCTTCCGGGTACATTCGCGTTTCGCGTTTGGCGAACGCGTGCAGGCCGATCATCCAGATACTACGAACCTGGGTGCCGAAACCTACTAACAATTCTTTTAAGGTCATGGTCTTATTGCCCCTTATTGCGCCTGCCAGAGAATGACAGCCGCCGTTACCAGCAAGTTGATCAGCGTCAGCGGCAGGCAGATTTTCCAGCCGAAGGACATTACCTGGTCATAACGCGGACGCGGTAACGACGCACGAATCAAAATGAACATCATCATAAAGAACGCGGTTTTCAGCGCGAACCAGATGAATGGCGGTAACAACGGGCCTTGCCAGCCACCGAAGAACAGCGTCACCATCAGTGCAGAGATGGTCACAATCCCGATGTACTCACCCACGAAGAACAGACCGAACTTCATACCGGAATATTCAATGTGGTAACCATCCGCCAGTTCCTGCTCGGCTTCCGGCTGGTCAAACGGGTGACGGTGACACACCGCCACGCCCGCGATGGCAAAGGTAATAAAACCAAAGAATTGCGGGATGACGTTCCACACATGCGCCTGGCTGTTGACGATGTCGGTCATGTTGAATGAACCGGCCTGCGCCACCACGCCCATCAGGGAAAGCCCGAGGAACACTTCGTAGCTCAGGGTCTGCGCAGAAGCACGCATCGCACCCAGCAGCGAGTATTTGTTGTTACTTGACCAGCCCGCAAACAGCACCGCGTAAACCGCCAGACCGGCCATCATCAGGAAGAACAAAATCCCGATGTTCAGGTCGGCAACCACCCAACCCGGACTGACTGGCACAATCGCAAAGGCCAGCAGCAGCGAGGTAAAGGCAATCATCGGTGCCAGGGTAAAGATGACGCGATCCGAGAATTTCGGGATCCAGTCTTCTTTAAAGAACATTTTGATCATGTCCGCAACCAGCTGGAGCGAACCGCCCCAGCCAACACGGTTAGGTCCGTAACGGTTCTGGAACAGCCCCAGCAGGCGACGTTCGCCAAAGCTCATGAATGCCCCACAGGTGACTACCACCAGCAGGATCACCACCGCTTTGAGGATGGTCAGCAGGATCTCAATCAGTTCCGGTGATATCCAACTCATTGTTGTGCCTCCTTGAGATCCTCAAGATGCGCGCCCGCCAGCACCGGAGCAATGCCGGACATACCCATCGGCAAGCCCACCTGCCCTGCCGTCAGCCCTTCGGCGATTTCAACCGGCAGCGTGACCGTGTTGCCATCGTAACTAAAGGAGACGCGTGTACCTGCGTTCACACCCAACTTCGCGGCATCCGCTGGGTTGAGTTTGATGTACGGCTGCGGCATACGGCTCTGGAAGACCGGAGCACGCTGTGACAATTCATCGCTGCCAAACAGGTGGTAGTACGGCGCGATACGCCATTTCCCTTCCTGCGGCTGGAAGCGTGCCGGTACGCTGGTGAAGTAATCCAGACCGTTTTCGCTGGTTTCAAACAGACGCACGCCCGGATCGCCAAAGCGCAGTTTGCCGCCCACTTCGTCCTGGAATTTGTTCCACGCCTGCGGGGAGTTCCAGCCCGGTGCCCAGGCAAACGGCACTTGCGAACGGTGCGCGGTCGGCTGGTTGTTACCTTCCATCGAGAAGGTGAACATGGTGTCAATATCCTGCGGCTGACGCGGCTCATGAACGCTGATATTGGCGCGCATGGCGGTACGACCGCTGTAACGGTGCGGCTCACGGGCCAGTTTCTGCCCACGAATACGGAATGTCGCATCCGGCGCAGCATCTTTGATACCCGCCAGTTCCGGGATTTTCGCCACAACAGCGTCAATCACATGGTCGAGCTGCGTCCAGTCCACTTCACGGCTCAGCAGGGTGCTATGCAGCGAGTGCAGCCAGCGCCAGCTTTCCAGCATGACAGTTTTGCTGTCGTAATAAGCCGGATCGTAAACCTGGAAGA
The DNA here is from genome assembly GCF_046487365.1 of Escherichia sp. WS1451. Classification (NCBI taxonomy): domain Bacteria; kingdom Pseudomonadati; phylum Pseudomonadota; class Gammaproteobacteria; order Enterobacterales; family Enterobacteriaceae; genus Escherichia; species Escherichia sp. WS1451. The sequence continues at coordinate 120,145 of NZ_JBJQJP010000004.1, read as the reverse complement.
AACGTTGGGCACGGCCTTCGTTGTTAATCACCGTACCGTCGCTTTCAGCAAAGCTGGCAGCAGAAAGTACCAGATGGGCGTTTTCCATAATCGCTGTGCGTTGATGGTCAACCACCATCACCAGCGGCGCTTTAGCCAGCGCAGCATTCACGCGGGTAGCAGAAGCGTGACGATGCAGATCGTTTTCCAACACCACCACCGCGTCGGCGCGTCCGGTTTCCAGTTCGGTTAACGCTTCTTCAAGCGAACCGCCACCCATAATGCCCAGCCCCATGCTGTTGACGGAACGGGCAATCATGGTGATACCAACGTCAGCGCCGCGACCTTTCAGGGCTTTCGCGACGTTAGCCGCCGCCTGAATCACTTCAGCGCTACCAGCGTTCGTCCCGGAGATAATCAACGGTTTCTTCGCACCAGCCAGTGCCTGCACGATGACGTCGATTTTGCTTTGCAGCTCAGGTTCGATACCGTCAACCGCTGGCGCGGAGTTATCCAGCGCATGGGCGATGGCAAAACCTAAACGCGCCTGATCTTCAACCGGTGCGCGGTAAGTCCACGCCGCGATATCATCCAGACGGGTGTCATCAACGTTGGTAACAAACAGCGGATGCTTAGCACGTTGACCGATGTTGAGGATTGCCGCAATCTGCCAGTCAGCCACTTTCTGTGCTGCCGCCATTTCGCGCGCTTTACCTTTCACCGCCTGACGCACTGCCAGCGCGACGCGCGCGCCGGTCTGGGTAACGTCTTCGCCCAGCACCAGTACCGCATCGTAAGATTCGATTTCGCGCAGTGCCGGCGTATAAATGCCGCCTTCACGCAGCACTTTCAGCGCCAGTTGCAGACGTTCCTGCTCACCGTGAGCGATACCGGTGTAGAAGTTTTCTTCGCCCACCAGCTCACGCAGCGCAAAGTTGCTTTCCACGCTGGCACGCGGAGAACCAATACCGATCACTTTCTTCGACTGACGCAGAATATCTGCTGCGCCCTGCATTGCCTGTTCGGCGTTGAGGGTAATGAAATCATCGCCACGACGCTGTACTGGCTGACGCGGACGATCTTTCAGGTTGACGTAACCGTAACCGAAACGACCACGGTCGCAGAGGAAGTAGTGGTTTACTGTACCGTTGTAACGGTTTTCGATTCGACGCAGTTCGCCATAACGCTCGCCGGGGCTGATGTTACAGCCGATGGAACATTGCTGGCAGATGCTCGGCGCAAACTGCATATCCCATTTACGGTTGTAACGCTCGGAGTGCGTTTTGTCGGTGAATACGCCGGTCGGGCAAATTTCGACCAGGTTACCGGAAAATTCGCTTTCCAGCGTGCCATCTTCCGGGCGACCGAAGTAGACGTTGTCGTGCGCACCGTAAACGCCCAGGTCCGTGCCGTCAGCGTAATCTTTGTAGTAACGCACGCAGCGGTAGCAGGCGATGCAGCGGTTCATTTCGTGAGAGATGAACGGCCCCAAATCCTGATTACGGTGGGTACGTTTGGTGAAACGGTAGCGACGGAAGCTGTGTCCGGTCATCACGGTCATATCCTGAAGATGACAGTTACCGCCTTCTTCACATACCGGACAATCGTGCGGGTGGTTGGTCATTAACCACTCGACCACACTTTCACGGAACTGTTTCGCTTCTTCGTCGTCAATGGAAATAAAGGTGCCATCGGAAGCCGGTGTCATACAGGACATCACCAGGCGACCACGCGTGTCTTCCGCGTTTTGGTATTGCTTCACCGCACACTGGCGGCAAGCACCGACGCTTCCCAGCGCCGGATGCCAGCAAAAGTAAGGAATATCAAGGCCCAGAGACAGACAAGCTTCCAGCAGGTTGTCCGCTCCGTTAACCTCGTATTCTTTGCCGTCTACATGAATTGTAGCCATTAGCATGCTTCCAGTTTTCTCAGTCAGAGACTGAGCGTTAATCGAAATTCGGTTACCAGCGCTCTTTCAGCAGGTTCGGCTGAATCCCATTAATCAAATGGGTATTGCTGAACGGCTGTTTAATTCCCGCCTCAAATTCTTCGCGGAAATATTTGATGGCGCTCTGTAACGGCTCCACTGCACCAGGTGCGTGGGCACAGAAAGTTTTACCCGGACCTAAGAATCGACACAGTTGCTCAAGTGTTTCGATATCGCCCGGCTGACCTTCGCCACGCTCCAGCGCGCGCAGAATTTTCACGCTCCACGGCAGACCGTCGCGGCACGGCGTACACCAGCCGCAGGACTCACGGGCGAAAAACTCTTCCAGGTTACGCACCAGCGACACCATGTTGATCTCGTGGTCAACAGCCATCGCCAGCGCCGTACCCAGACGGCTTCCCGCTTTACCGATACTTTCGAATTCCATCGGCAGATCAAGGTGCGCTTCGGTCAGGAAGTCGGTGCCCGCGCCGCCTGGCTGCCAGGCTTTGAATTTCAGACCGTCACGCATACCACCGGCGTAGTCTTCGAGGATCTCGCGTGCGGTGGTGCCGAACGGCAGTTCCCACAGACCCGGATTTTTCACCCGACCGGAGAAGCCCATCAGCTTGGTGCCAGCATCTTTACTTTTCGAGATGTTCTGATACCACTCCACGCCGTTAGCAAGGATCGCCGGAACGTTACACAGGGTTTCGACGTTGTTGACACAGGTCGGTTTGCCCCATGCACCGGAGGTTGCCGGGAATGGAGGCTTCGAGCGTGGGTTAGCGCGACGCCCTTCCAGGGAGTTGATTAACGCTGTTTCTTCACCGCAGATGTAGCGCCCTGCCCCGGTATGGACGAACAATTCGAAGTCGAAACCTGTTCCCATAATGTTTTTGCCAAGCAGACCCGCTTCGGTGGCTTCGGCAATGGCACGGCGCAGATTCACTGCCGCTTCGATATACTCGCCACGCAGGAAGATGTAGCCACGGTACGCTTTCAGGGCAAACGCGGAGATGAGCATACCTTCCACCAGCAGGTGCGGCAGTTGCTCCATCAACAGGCGGTCTTTATAGGTGCCCGGCTCCATTTCATCCGCGTTACACAGCAGGTAACGGATGTTCATGGATTCGTCTTTCGGCATCAGGCTCCACTTCAGACCCGTCGAAAAGCCCGCGCCGCCGCGCCCTTTCAGACCAGCGTCTTTTACCTGATTAACGATTTCGTCCGGAGACAGCCCGGTCAGCGCCTTACGCGCGCCTTCGTAACCGTTTTTGCTGCGATATTCGTCCAGCCACACTGGCTGTTTGTCATCGCGCAGACGCCAGGTCAGCGGATGCGTTTCGGGAGTACGGATAATGTTTTTCATTTATACCGCTCCAGCAGTTCAGGGATCGCTTCCGGGGTCAGATGCGCGTGAGTGTCCTCGTCGATCATCATGTTTGGCCCTTTATCACAGTTCCCCAGGCAGCAAGTTGGCAGCAGCGTAAAGCGACCGTCAAATGTCGTTTGTCCTGGTTTGATGTTCAGCTTTTTCTCGAGCGCCGCCTGGATGCCCTGGTAACCGTTGATATGACAGACCACGCTGTCGCAATAACGGATCACATGGCGGCCTACTGGCTGGCGGAAGATCTGGCTGTAGAACGTTGCCACGCCTTCGACGTCGCTCGCCGGAATACCCAGCACATCGGCGATCGCGTGGATCGCGCCATCCGGCACCCAGCCACGCTGCTTCTGAACGATTTTCAGCGCTTCAATGGACGCCGCACGCGGGTCTTCGTAGTGGTGCATCTCGTGCTCAATCGCTTCACGCTCTGCCGCACTCAGCTCAAAAGCCTCGGTTTGTGGTTGTTGATTCTCGTGCATAATTAGCGGTCCACATCTGACATAACAAAATCGATACTGCCCAGATAAACAATCAGGTCAGACACCAGGCTGCCGCGGATCGCCGCCGGAATTTGCTGCAAATGCGCATAACTCGGCGTACGGATACGGGTGCGATAACTCATGGTGCTACCGTCGCTGGTCAGGTAGTAACTGTTGATCCCCTTGGTCGCCTCAATCATCTGGAAAGATTCATTGGCTGGCATCACCGGCCCCCACGACACTTGCAGGAAGTGGGTGATCAGGGTTTCGATATGTTGCAACGTGCGCTCTTTCGGCGGCGGCGTGGTCAGCGGGTGATCCGCTTTGAACGGGCCTTCCGGCATGTTGTTGAGGCACTGCTCAAGAATGCGCAGACTCTGGCGCAGCTCTTCCACTTTCAGCATTACGCGGGTGTAGCAGTCAGAAACACCACCACCCACCGGGATTTCAAAGTCGAAGTTTTCATAGCCAGAATACGGACGCGCCTTACGCACGTCGAAGTCGATCCCGGTAGCACGCAGGCCCGCGCCAGTGGTGCCCCACTCCAGTGCCTCTTTCGCGCCATAGGCGGCAACGCCCTGGGAACGACCTTTCAGAATGGTATTTTGCAGCGCCGCTTTCTCGTAAGACGCCAGACGTTTCGGCATCCAGTCGAGGAACTCACGCAGCAGGCGATCCCAGCCGCGCGGCAGGTCGTGCGCTACGCCGCCAATACGGAACCACGCCGGGTGCATACGAAAACCCGTGATTGCTTCCACCAGATCGTAAATTTTCTGACGATCGGTAAAGGCGAAGAACACTGGCGTCATCGCGCCGACGTCCTGAATAAAGGTGGAGATATACAGCAGATGGCTGTTGATGCGGAACAGCTCAGAAAGCATTACGCGAATGACGTTAACGCGATCCGGCACGGTGATCCCGGCCAGTTTCTCTACAGCCAGCACGTAAGGCATTTCGTTAACGCAGCCGCCGAGGTATTCGATACGGTCAGTATACGGAATGTAGCTGTGCCAGGACTGGCGCTCCCCCATTTTCTCCGCACCACGGTGGTGGTAGCCGATGTCTGGTACGCAGTCGACAATCTCTTCGCCATCGAGCTGCAAAACGATACGGAAAGCACCGTGCGCCGACGGGTGGTTCGGACCGAGGTTGAGGAACATGAAGTCCTCGTTTTCGGTGCCGCGCTTCATCCCCCACTCTTCCGGTTTGAAGGTCAGGGCTTCCATTTCCAGATCCTGTTTGGCTTTGGTCAGCTCAAACGGCGAGAATTCGGTAGCGCGTGCCGGGTAATCTTTACGCAGCGGATGACCTTTCCAGGTTTGCGGCATCATGATGCGGCGCAAATTAGGATGACCGTCGAAAGTAATGCCAAACAGATCCCAGGTCTCACGCTCATACCAGTTAGCGTTCGGGAACAGTTTGGTGAAGGTCGGTACGTGCAGGTCGTTTTCTGCCAGCGCCACCTTCAGCATGATGTCGCGGTTACGATCGATAGAAATCAGATGGTAGAAAACGGAAAAATCCGCGGCAGGTAACCCTTCGCGGTGTGTGCGCAGACGTTCGTCCATGCCGTGTAAGTCAAACAGCATGACGTAAGGTTTCGGCAGTTTCTTTAAGAAATCGCCAACTTCCAGTAATTGTTCACGCTTGATCCACACAACGGGAACCCCGGTGCGAGTCGCCTGAACAGTAAAGGCATCCGGCCCAAAACGGTTGCGCAGTTCGCCAATCACCGGATCATCAAGATGATCGCGGGTCTGCCAGGCGGGTTCTTGCGCGGTTAAGTCGGTCATATTGTTCACCATTGCAAATGGTCCGTGGTGACTGTCGGCGCAGTAAGCTTCGCGAAATAGATTTAGGAATAAGCGAAGAAAAATCCCTTTGCCGACAGGCGCAAATTAAATCTCGTCAGGTGTACGCAGGTTGGTTACGGCAATGCGTTCACCGCGCTTGCGTTCGCGCTCTGATTGCATATTGGCGCGATAAACGCCCTGATCGCCAACCACCCAGGAGAGCGGACGACGTTCTTTACCGATAGATTCCTGCAACAGCATCAGTGCCTGCATGTACGCTTCAGGACGCGGCGGGCAGCCCGGGATATACACATCAACCGGGATGAATTTATCAACGCCCTGCACAACGGAATAAATATCGTACATACCGCCGGAGTTGGCACAGGCACCCATTGAGATAACCCATTTGGGTTCCAGCATCTGGTCATACAGACGCTGAATAACCGGTGCCATTTTGGTAAAGCAGGTTCCTGCCACCACCATCAGGTCAGCCTGACGCGGCGAAGCACGCAATACTTCTGCGCCAAAACGCGCCACGTCATGCACCGCGGTAAACGAAGTCACCATCTCAACGTAACAGCAGGAAAGACCGAAGTTATACGGCCAAATTGAGTTTTTACGACCCCAGTTAACCATGTCATTGAGCTTGCCCATAAACACGTTTTTGTTAACTTCTTGCTCCAGAGGGTCGGTTACGATCTCCTGCTTTTGCAGGGGGTAACGGTCGTTCTCACCGTTGGGATCTATGCGGGTGAGCGTATAATCCATCTTAATGCCTCGCGGTTAGCGTTGACGATTAGCGATACTGTTCGTTTCCGGGTTCATACGCTCGCGGCGTGAACGCGCGGGCGTCCAGTCCAGCGCGCCAATACGCACCAGATAAACCAGACCTGCCAGTAACACAAAAATAAAAATTGCAGCTTCCACAAAGCCTACCCAGCCGCTTTCGCGGATAGAGGTTGACCATGCGAACAGATACAGCGCTTCAACGTCGAAGATAACGAAGAACATGGCCACCAGATAAAACTTGGCGGACAGGCGTAAGCGGGCGGAGCCGACCGAGTCGATACCGGATTCAAACGGCACGTTTTTCGACCTCGCGCGTGCGCGACCGCCTAAAAACCAACCGCCTACCAGCATCAGGCAACACAGGCCAATGGCAACGATAAGAAAGATAGCGAATGCCCAGTGATGAGCGATGACTTCAGTGGATGTTGACATACTCATTGCTTACTCATCAAAAGTAGCGCCAGATTCACTGCTCTTCACGGCAGATGGACGCCACATCGATTCATGGGGAGGAATAAAAAAAACCTTACAATCACTGTAGAAATTCTTTTATACAGCTAATTGATGTGGTCTTTTACTCCTTTCTATAACCTTTTGTCAACTTTAACAAAAGTTTCTTCACATTAGTTTACATAATATCAACACCATTAGCATTTAATGCCCTTTCACCCCAGATCCTTGACGACTCCAGGATAATTAGATGTTGTTGAATCGTGTCCGTTGTGAAGCAATGGAAAAAATACGGGTCTATTTTGACAGGAATTTGTGTCGATTCCTCCCCCCAAAAGAGAGTATTTTCTTGATCTGTGACACGCTTTTGTCATTCCATAACAAAAACGCAGCAACAAATTTACGTATTTTTTAACATCATTGTAGCAGGTGATTTTTTTCAGGCGATTATTTGTGCGTTCAGGACGTGAATCTCTGGTGACTGAAAAATGAACAGTTTTGTGCGTTCTGCACGATACGAGGAAGGCTTTTTACTAAAAAAAAGCCGCTGGGGTTTAAAATCCCTCCAGCGGCTCGTTTTTACACTATTGTTCCAGGAATTATCTATCGTCCGTCGATTACTCGATATCCCTTTCAATTAACAATGAGTCATCTCCTTCCGGAGCAGACATTGGGCTGTATTGCCACGGATTATGGTAGCTCTCCATCGCCTGATAGATCACCTGGGCCAGCTCATTATTACTGGACGGGTCATAGCACAGCAAATATTCGGTATCGGGTAGCGGCGGTAAGCCATCTACTCCACTCAGCACACGCAGGTCCGGACTCATCATCTCGACCGGCCTTGCCGTCACGCCAAGACCGGCTTTCACTGCCGCACGAACTGCCGGAAGCGTCGAGGCGACATAAGCCAGTCGCCAGGGAATATCTGCTTTATTAAGCGTCGCCAGCACCATATCGCGAAACGGGCTAGGATCATCCAGCAATACAAGAGGGATCGGCTCGCCTTTTTGCAATACGTATTCCGCTGCGCAGTACCAGTGTGTTGGCGAGGTACGCAGGTTCAATGCCTTAAACGTTGAAGGACGATGGGTGGTTACCATCAAATCCACTTCCTGGGATTCCAGCATTTCTGCCATATAGGCATTACGTTTAACGCGGACATCCAGCGCTAGTTTCGGATAAACCGAACTCACGCGATTTAACAGGAAAGGTAAGATCGTATCGGCAGATTCATCTGAAGCACCGATAGTTAACACGCCCTGAAGATTACTGAACATTAATGATGAGCAGGCCTCATCATTAAAACGCAGAATTTTTCTGGCGTAACCAAGAAGTTGAATGCCATGTTCAGTTAACAGTTTGTTGCGACCGTGACGAGCGAACAGCTCTTTCCCAACGAGTTGTTCCAGACGCTGCATTTGCTGACTTACGGCGGACTGAGTACGACACACAGCGGCAGCTGCGGCAGCAAAAGTGTTCAGATCGGCAACAGCAACAAATGTTCTCAGCAGATCGAGGTCGAGGTTAATTATCGGACGATTTGCACTTATCATATATTATCACTTACTGGCGGCTCATACTGAGCTGGTTAATGCTGTGCACACACAAACAAGCAATTCCATTTGTAATGTGCCTCCCTGGCAGTTTCATCCGGAACCCGGACGAAAGTAAAAATGCATATGAGTTGCACTAAAAAAGCGACTCACATTGTTCCGTTATAATGCCTGAAGTAGATCACAGAATATATCTTCAGGAATCGCATATCTATTAAGTTACTCACTCTTTTGTATTTATGACATGCGCGTGTTTGTATAAATGTAAATGTGAGCCCTTGTTCCACTCTCGTGCAGCATCGCTGGTCATACGCGAACACGTACAAACAGCAATGGTGAGGCGGCATCAAGAGCAGGGATCCGTCATTTATGCGAGCATTTTACCCCAAAAACCTTTTATTTATAAGGGTCATTGCGAATTATCTGATGCAAAGTTATGTTATGTTAGGCAAAGTAATCTTCTATTATTAATAAGCACAACAAAACCTTTTTGAATATTAAATAATAATTAATTAGCATCATCCTCATTCATTAATCCCGCTTAACAATAGTTTCACACCTTGCACCCATTACGACACCTCGGAAATCATCACGCTGTTAAACTCTCCGTAATGCGGAAATATCATCATCACGATTCATTAGTGAATTCTTAAACGAGGCATTTTCAAACAATTATCTTACAGATAAAAAAACCACACTCACAATTAAGAATCAGAATAATTCACTACATAACATTAATTATTAAGCATATACACCTCATTATTTTGCCATTATTAAGTTATTAACAGCACAATCAAGCCTTCCACTCTGGCAAAATCTTATTCTGCAGACCTTCAAAACGCCGTCCTGGGGGAGTACATTGTTCTAAGCTGACTTCCACGGCAGGGAGTGGCGATAACAGCAAAAAAGGTCAAGATTCATGTCCCCCATTGAAAAATCCAGCAAATTAGAGAATGTCTGTTACGACATCCGTGGTCCGGTGCTGAAAGAAGCAAAACGCCTGGAAGAAGAAGGTAACAAGGTACTGAAACTGAACATCGGCAATCCTGCCCCGTTCGGTTTTGACGCGCCAGATGAAATCCTCGTTGACGTGATTCGCAACCTGCCTACCGCTCAAGGGTATTGCGATTCCAAAGGGCTTTACTCCGCGCGTAAAGCCATCATGCAGCACTACCAGGCTCGTGGCATGCGTGATGTTACCGTGGAAGATATTTACATCGGCAATGGTGTATCGGAGCTTATCGTTCAGGCAATGCAGGCATTGCTGAACAGCGGGGACGAAATGTTGGTTCCTGCACCTGATTACCCACTATGGACCGCGGCGGTTTCGCTCTCCAGCGGTAAAGCGGTGCATTATCTTTGCGATGAATCCTCTGACTGGTTCCCGGACCTTGATGATATTCGCGCTAAAATTACGCCTCGTACGCGTGGGATCGTTATTATCAACCCAAATAACCCAACCGGCGCGGTATATTCCAAAGAGCTTTTAATGGAGATAGTGGAGATTGCACGTCAGCATAATCTCATTATCTTCGCCGATGAAATTTATGACAAAATTCTCTACGACGACGCTGAGCATCACTCAATTGCGCCGCTGGCACCTGATCTGCTGACCATTACCTTTAACGGACTGTCGAAAACGTACCGCGTTGCTGGCTTCCGTCAGGGGTGGATGGTGTTGAACGGGCCGAAAAAACACGCCAAAGGTTACATCGAAGGTCTGGAAATGCTGGCTTCAATGCGCCTGTGTGCTAACGTTCCTGCGCAACACGCCATTCAGACCGCGCTGGGCGGTTATCAGAGCATCAGTGAATTTATTACCCCTGGCGGTCGTCTTTATGAGCAGCGTAACCGCGCATGGGAATTGATCAACGATATTCCGGGCGTTTCCTGCGTGAAACCTCGTGGTGCGCTGTACATGTTCCCGAAAATCGACGCCAAACGCTTTAATATTCACGACGATCAGAAAATGGTGCTGGATTTCCTGTTGCAGGAAAAAGTTCTGTTGGTGCAAGGGACGGCATTCAACTGGCCGTGGCCGGATCACTTCCGCATTGTCACGCTACCGCGTGTCGATGATATCGAGCTGTCTTTGAGTAAGTTCGCGCGTTTCCTTTCTGGTTATCATCAGCTGTAATCTTAATTTCACTGCCGGAGATTGCATCCGGCAGTGTTATCCCGCCACAATGACCTGATGATGTCATCATACGTAAGGTCACTATGAAACAGAGCCATTTTTTTGCCCATCTCTCCCGCCTGAAACTCATTAACCGCTGGCCGCTAATGCGCAACGTGCGGACGGAAAATGTGTCCGAACACAGTTTGCAGGTAGCGATGGTCGCCCATGCGCTGGCTGCTATCAAAAATCGGAAATTTGGCGGTAATGTCAACGCCGAACGTATCGCTTTACTGGCGATGTACCACGATGCCTCAGAAGTGCTTACCGGCGATCTCCCTACCCCGGTGAAATACTTCAATTCGCAAATCGCTCAGGAGTACAAGGCGATTGAAAAAATCGCTCAGCAAAAACTGGTCGATATGGTTCCGGAAGAGCTGCGGGATATCTTTGCGCCGTTAATTGACGAGCATGCATATAGCGATGAAGAAAAATCGCTGGTGAAACAGGCAGATGCACTCTGTGCATATCTGAAATGTCTGGAAGAACTCGCGGCGGGAAATAATGAATTCTTGCTGGCAAAAACGCGACTGGAAGCGACGCTTGAAGCGCGCCGCAGCCAGGAGATGGACTACTTCATGGAAGTCTTTGTTCCCAGCTTCCATCTTTCGCTCGATGAGATTAGCCAGGATTCACCGCTGTAAGCAGCCGGAGTCTGCGTCGCATCGGGCAATAAGCGCCGGATGCGACATCAGCCTCTTGTCAAAACGGAAACAGCATCGGGATCATCACCACACAAACCGCCATCACGATAATGGTGAACGGTACCCCCAACTTCACAAAGTCACTGAAGCTGTAATTTCCCGGGCCTAAAACCAGTGTGTTAACAGGTGAAGAAACCGGTGTCATAAAGGCGGCGGATGCTGCCATCGCCACGACCATCGCAAATGGATAAGGCGACACACCCATCGTTTTGGCAGCAGCCAGCGCAATCGGAGCCATCAACACCGCCGTCGCGGTATTAGAAATAAATAGCCCAATAACCGCCGACAAGACAAACAAACACCCCAGCATCATATGTGGCCCATAACCGCCGCCAATGTCCATCAGCCCTTTCACCGCCAGCGCGACACCTCCCGTTTTCTGTAATGCCACAGCAAACGGCATCATCCCAACGATCAAAATAATGCTCGGCCAGTGAATGGATTTATAGGCGCTTTCAGCATCGATACAACGGAATTTCCCCATCAGCAGGCAGGCGATGATAGCGGCAACAGGATTAGGGATTTCATCGGTCAGCATTAACGCTACCATCAACACCAGGCAAAAAATGGCATGAGGTGCCTGACTGTGTGCTGGCGATGCTTCACTCACTTCTTCTGGTAAGTTCAGCGCCACAAAGTCACGCCCCTGTTTTGCCAGCATACCGATCAGTTTCCAGTTACCCACAACCAGGATGATATCGCCCAGCAGCAGAGGCTCATCCGCCAGCGAACCTTCCATCGCCTCGCCATTGCGCTTTAGCCCCACCACATTCAGTCCGTAGCGGGTACGAAAACCAATTTCGCGCACCGATTTACCAATAAGTTCAGACTCAGGAATTAATGAAATCTCTGCCATGCCCACATCAAGGGCCTGGTCAGAAAAATACTCGCCGCGCAGTACCATCGGCTCCAGCAACTGCTCACTACAAAATTGCCGGAGATCGACATCAGCCGCAGACATATCAATAAGCAAAACGTCACGCGCGCGAAATTCAGAAACCCCATTAACGTTCACGATAACGCGACGAAAACGCCGCCAGCGTTCAACACCGATGACGTTAGCGCCATAACGCTCACGTAATTTGAGATCGTCCAGCCGTTGACCAATCATTGGCGAACCGGGGCGAATAGCCAGACGACGCGCACGCCCGGTCAGTCGATATTCACGGATAAGATCGCGAAAGGTTCGACGCGTCCAGCCTTCGCGCTGCGGGGTCTGGGTATCCCCTTTCAGCATGAAACGCATCACTAACATATACAAAATACCCAGCACCAGCACGACCAGGCCAATAGGTGTTACGCTAAAGAAACTGAAGCCGTGATAGCCTTCACGCAGCAATTCACTGTTGACTACCAGGTTCGGCGGCGTCGCCACCAGCGTCATCATGCCGCTAATCAGCCCGGCAAAACTCAACGGCATCATCAGGCGCGACGGCGAAGTTTGCATACGCATGGCAACGCTTAACACCACGGGAATAAAGATAGCGACAACGCCGGTTGAACTCATAAACGCGCCAAGCCCCGCGACGGTCAGCATCAACAAAACCAACATTTTGATTTCACTGTTGCCCGCCACTTTGACCAGCCATGTCCCCATTACAGTGGCAACACCGGTACGGACCAAACCATCGCCAATAATGAACAAGGCGGCAATCAGGACAACGTTAGGATCGGAAAAGCCGGAAAATACTTCGGGGACCGTCAGCGTTCCGCTTAATGCAAACGCGACAATAACAAACAAAGCGACCGCATCCATACGCACTCTGCCCGTCGCAAACAAGACGATGGCAACGGCCAGTAATGAAAGAACCCAAATCAATTCACCGTTCACAACTTATCCTTGTTAATTGAGGGGGATGACTTGATTCTGCCATAAAAAAGCCCCGACGAGACGGGGCTAAATCATGATCAGGTGTTTCACTGAATAATAACATCGCCATTTGGCTGTTTGGTCACAGTAATTTGCTCCAGACTGTGGAGGACCAAATCGACCTCATTCAGGCGCGGGGTATCTGCCGGAGCGTTAACCGCAATGACATGGCAACCCGCCGCCAGGCCAGAAAGCACGCCAGCGGGAGCATCTTCCACCACTACACACTCCTGCGGCGCAAGCCCCAGCAGCTGCGCGCCTAACAGATACGCATCAGGTTCTGGTTTTCCGCGCTTCACTCGCTCAGCGGTCACAAACACCTCTGGCGCGGGAAGCCCAGCTATTTTATGGCGCGCTCGCGCTACCGGCATGGAGCCAGAAGTCACAATGGCCCACGGAATACCTGCTTTATTCAAATGATTGAGTAAGGCGATTGCCCCCGGAAGCGCGGTAATACCCTCGGTTTCCGTGGCCTCGATTTGCTCCAGACGCGTAAACTCGGCGGCAATATCAGCCTCGGATTTGCCCGCCATAAAATGGCGCAGAGAGGTGATCGCCTGTTTACCGTGAATGAAAGCCAGCACCTCTTCCGGCGCTAACCCATGACGTCTGGCCCAGTTGCTCCACGCCCGCTCTACCGCAGGCAGGGAATCCACCAGCGTTCCATCAAGATCAAACAGAAAACCTTTGCACCGCACGCGGGCCTCCTCAGGCGTTGATAATTTGATTAATTTCGTTGGCGCTCAAATGGTACTGACGCGGGCAGGCATGCCACACATTAAGCATGCGCTGATATTTTTCCCACATTGGCGTCTGGGCGTTAAAACCGTGAGTTCCGGCGTCAAAATGGGTATAGCGCCCTTCCACATTAACCATAAAGCGGACATAACCGAGGTAACGTGCTTCAGTGGCGGCGTCAAAGCCGAGGAAGGTGACACGACGTTCATCGATGGATTGCTGGTCCTGCAAATTAGACCAGGAAACATGCAACGCATGATACATCTCCATAATGTCGATGATAGTGCGGCAGGTTTCTTCTTTCAGCTCGCCAAACTCGCGATCCAGTTCACGCATCTGTAATCCATAACCACGCTCAATGATTGTTTGCAGGCGACGGTAACGTTCAGCATTTGCCGGATCGAGCATAGTCATCATCTTGTACTGGTTAGACAAAATAAGACGTTGCGCGTTGGTCATTTCCATTGTTGACTCCTGTATCACTCTACTACGGTGAAAAAAAAGAAGGCTGAGTATGCCTTCTTTTATATGCGTAATCAGGGGTCAATTACAAATCATCAAGGAAAGTTTTATCCAGTTGTTTGAAGGCGCGCTTAAGCGTGTCAGCTAATGCCTGGTAATCAGGCTTGCCTTCAACGGGTGCCAACACCTGTCCAGACTCCTGCAATTTACCGCGAACTTCATAAAACCAGTTGAGGATAGCAGGGGGTAATGGCGTTACAGAACGCTTGCCCAGCCACCACAATCCCTGCATGGGTAAACTTAAAGCGAACAGCGCAGTGGCAACTGCCGGCCCAAGCTGACCGCCCAGGGCAATCTGCCAGCAGAGAGTAAATACGGCGATCGGCGGCATAAAACGGATCGCATAACGCGTCATCTTGATAACGCGATTTTCGACAAAGACTGGGGCAAGGCGTTTTTCCAGCGGCCACGTCTTTGAGTAATGCTGTCCCCGGCGAAACAAGCTAAAAAAATTAACAGAACGATTATCCGGCGTTGACATGCTTCACCTCAACTTCACATATAAAGATTCAAAAATTTGTGTAAATTCACAACTCAGCGGGACAACGTTCAAAACATTTTGTCTTCCATACCCACTATCAGGTATCCTTTAGCAGCCTGAAGGCCTAAGTAGTACATATTCATTGAGTCGTCAAATTCATATACATTATGCCATTGGCTGAAAATTACGCAAAATGGCATAGACTCAAGATATTTCTTCCATCATGCAAAAAAAATTTGCAGTGCATGATGTTAATCATAAATGTCAGTGTCATCATGCGCTACGCTCTATGGCTCCCTGACGTTTTTTTAGCCACGTATCAATTATAGGTACTTCCATGTCGAGTAAGTTAGTACTGGTTCTGAACTGCGGTAGTTCTTCACTGAAATTTGCCATCATCGATGCAGTAAATGGTGAAGAGTACCTTTCTGGTTTAGCCGAATGTTTCCACCTGCCCGAAGCACGTATCAAATGGAAAATGGACGGCAATAAACAGGAAGCGGCTTTAGGTGCAGGCGCCGCTCACAGCGAAGCGCTCAACTTTATCGTTAATACTATTCTGGCACAAAAACCAGAACTGTCTGCGCAGCTGACTGCTATCGGTCACCGTATCGTACACGGCGGCGAAAAGTATACCAGCTCCGTAGTGATCGATGAGTCTGTTATTCAGGGTATCAAAGATGCAGCTTCTTTTGCACCGCTGCACAACCCGGCTCACCTGATCGGTATCGAAGAAGCTCTGAAATCTTTCCCACAGCTGAAAGACAAAAACGTTGCTGTATTTGACACCGCGTTCCACCAGACTATGCCGGAAGAGTCTTACCTCTACGCCCTGCCGTACAACCTGTACAAAGAGCACGGCATCCGTCGTTACGGCGCGCACGGCACCAGCCACTTCTATGTAACCCAGGAAGCGGCAAAAATGCTGAACAAACCGGTAGAAGAACTGAACATCATCACCTGCCACCTGGGCAACGGTGGTTCCGTTTCTGCTATCCGCAACGGTAAATGCGTTGACACCTCTATGGGCCTGACCCCGCTGGAAGGTCTGGTCATGGGTACCCGTTCTGGTGATATCGATCCGGCGATCATCTTCCACCTGCACGACACCCTGGGCATGAGCGTTGACGCAATCAACAAACTGCTGACCAAAGAGTCTGGCCTGCTGGGTCTGACCGAAGTGACCAGCGACTGCCGCTATGTTGAAGACAACTACGCGACGAAAGAAGACGCGAAGCGCGCAATGGACGTTTACTGCCACCGCCTGGCGAAATACATCGGTGCCTACACTGCGCTGATGGATGGTCGTCTGGACGCTGTTGTATTCACCGGTGGTATCGGTGAAAATGCCGCGATGGTTCGTGAACTGTCTCTGGGCAAACTGGGCGTGCTGGGCTTTGAAGTTGATCATGAACGCAACCTGGCTGCACGTTTCGGCAAATCTGGTTTCATCAACAAAGAAGGTACCCGTCCTGCGGTGGTTATCCCAACCAACGAAGAACTGGTTATCGCGCAAGACGCGAGCCGCCTGACTGCCTGATTTCACACCGCCAGCTCAGCTGGCGGTGCTGTTTTGTAACCCGCCAAATCGGCGGTAACGAAAGAGGATAAACCGTGTCCCGTATTATTATGCTGATCCCTACCGGAACCAGCGTCGGTCTGACCAGCGTCAGCCTTGGCGTGATCCGTGCAATGGAACGCAAAGGCGTTCGTCTGAGCGTTTTCAAACCTATCGCTCAGCCGCGTACCGGTGGCGATGCGCCCGATCAGACTACGACTATCGTGCGTGCGAACTCTTCCACCACGACGGCCGCTGAACCGCTGAAAATGAGCTACGTTGAAGGTCTGCTTTCCAGCAATCAGAAAGATGTGCTGATGGAAGAGATCGTCGCGAACTACCACGCTAACACCAAAGACGCTGAAGTCGTTCTGGTTGAAGGTCTGGTCCCGACACGTAAACACCAGTTTGCCCAGTCTCTGAACTACGAAATCGCTAAAACGCTGAATGCGGAAATCGTCTTCGTTATGTCTCAGGGCACTGATACTCCGGAACAGTTGAAAGAGCGTATCGAACTGACTCGCAACAGCTTCGGCGGTGCAAAAAACACCAATATTACCGGCGTTATCGTTAACAAACTGAACGCTCCGGTTGATGAGCAGGGTCGTACCCGTCCGGATCTGTCCGAGATTTTTGACGACTCCACCAAAGCAAAAGTGAACAACGTTGATCCGGCGAAGCTGCAAGAATCCAGCCCGCTGCCGGTTCTCGGCGCTGTGCCGTGGAGCTTTGACCTGATCGCGACTCGTGCGATCGATATGGCTCGCCACCTGAATGCGACCATCATCAACGAAGGCGACATCAATACTCGCCGCGTTAAATCCGTCACTTTCTGCGCACGCAGCATTCCGCACATGCTGGAGCACTTCCGTGCCGGTTCTCTGCTGGTGACTTCCGCAGACCGCCCTGACGTGCTGGTTGCCGCTTGCCTGGCTGCCATGAACGGCGTAGAAATCGGTGCCCTGCTGCTGACTGGCGGCTACGAAATGGACGCGCGCATTTCTAAACTGTGCGAACGTGCTTTCGCTACTGGCCTGCCGGTATTTATGGTGAACACCAACACCTGGCAGACCTCTCTGAGCCTGCAGAGCTTCAACCTGGAAGTTCCGGTTGACGATCATGAGCGTATCGAGAAAGTTCAGGAATACGTGGCTAACTACATCAACGCTGACTGGATCGATTCTCTGACTGCCACTTCTGAGCGCAGCCGTCGTCTGTCTCCGCCAGCGTTCCGTTATCAGCTGACTGAACTTGCGCGCAAAGCGGGCAAACGTATCGTTCTGCCGGAAGGTGACGAACCGCGTACCGTTAAAGCAGCCGCTATCTGTGCTGAACGTGGTATCGCAACTTGCGTACTGCTGGGTAATCCGGCAGAGATCAACCGTGTTGCAGCCTCTCAGGGTGTAGAACTGGGTGCAGGCATTGAAATCGTTGATCCAGAAGTGGTTCGCGAAAACTATGTTGGTCGTCTGGTCGAACTGCGTAAGAACAAAGGCATGACCGAAACCGTTGCCCGCGAACAGCTGGAAGACAACGTGGTTCTCGGTACGCTGATGCTGGAACAAGATGAAGTTGATGGTCTGGTTTCCGGTGCTGTTCACACCACCGCAAACACCATCCGTCCGCCGCTGCAGCTGATCAAAACTGCACCGGGCAGCTCCCTGGTATCTTCCGTGTTCTTCATGCTGTTGCCGGAACAGGTTTACGTTTACGGTGACTGTGCGATCAACCCGGATCCGACTGCAGAACAGCTGGCAGAAATCGCGATTCAGTCCGCTGATTCCGCTGCGGCCTTCGGTATCGAACCGCGCGTTGCTATGCTCTCCTACTCCACCGGTACTTCTGGTGCTGGTAGCGACGTAGAAAAAGTTCGCGAAGCAACTCGTCTGGCGCAGGAAAAACGTCCTGATCTGATGATCGACGGTCCGCTGCAGTACGACGCTGCGGTAATGGCTGACGTTGCGAAATCCAAAGCACCGAACTCTCCGGTTGCAGGTCGCGCTACCGTGTTCATCTTCCCGGATCTGAACACCGGTAACACCACCTACAAAGCGGTACAGCGTTCTGCTGACCTGATCTCTATCGGACCGATGCTGCAGGGTATGCGCAAGCCGGTTAACGACCTGTCCCGTGGCGCACTGGTTGATGATATCGTCTACACCATCGCGCTGACTGCGATTCAGTCTGCACAGCAGCAGTAATCTTGTCATCATCCGCAGCTTTACGCTGCGGATATCGGAACCGGAAATAGTCTCTATTTCCGGTTTTTTATTCTCTTAATTTGCATTAATCCTTTCTGATTATCTTGCTTAACTGCGCTGCATCAATGAATTGCGCCATCTCACTTTGCATACTTACCACTTTGTTTTGTGCAAGGGAATATTTGCGCTATGTCCGCAATCACTGAATCTAAACCA
Organism: Escherichia sp. WS1451; assembly: GCF_046487365.1. NCBI lineage: Bacteria > Pseudomonadati > Pseudomonadota > Gammaproteobacteria > Enterobacterales > Enterobacteriaceae > Escherichia > Escherichia sp. WS1451. The sequence continues at coordinate 101,316 of NZ_JBJQJP010000004.1, read as the reverse complement.
ACAAGAAGATGGGCAATGCCCGATACGTTGGTGATTATCTTTTTTGTTGCCATTTTAACCAGCCTTGCCACCTGGGTAGTTCCGGTGGGCATGTTTGACAGTCAGGAAGTGCAGTATCAGGTTGATGGTCAAACAAAAACACGCAAAGTCGTAGATCCACACTCATTTCGCATTCTGACTAACGAAGCAGGCGAACCTGAGTATCACCGCGTACAGCTGTTCACGACGGGCGATGAACGCCCGGGTCTGATGAACTTCCCGTTTGAAGGGTTAACCTCAGGATCGAAATACGGGACAGCCGTTGGCATCATCATGTTTATGCTGGTGATTGGCGGCGCGTTTGGCATTGTGATGCGTACAGGAACCATTGATAACGGTATCCTGGCGCTTATTCGCCATACCCGCGGGAATGAAATTCTCTTTATTCCTGCGCTGTTTATTCTGTTTTCACTTGGCGGCGCGGTATTTGGTATGGGAGAAGAGGCCGTCGCCTTTGCCATTATCATCGCACCGCTAATGGTCCGGCTGGGCTATGACAGTATTACCACCGTCCTGGTGACTTATATTGCCACGCAAATCGGTTTTGCCAGTTCGTGGATGAACCCGTTTTGTGTGGTTGTTGCTCAGGGGATTGCTGGCGTTCCGGTGCTTTCTGGCTCCGGGTTGCGCATCGTGGTGTGGGTTATCGCCACTCTGATTGGCCTGATCTTTACCATGGTGTACGCCTCACGAGTGAAAAAGAATCCTCTTCTGTCACGCGTGCATGAGTCCGACCGCTTCTTTCGTGAAAAGCAGGCGGATGTTGAACAACGTCCGTTTACCTTTGGTGACTGGCTGGTATTGATTGTCCTGACCGCCGTAATGGTCTGGGTGATTTGGGGCGTGATCGTTAATGCCTGGTTTATTCCAGAAATTGCCAGCCAGTTCTTCACCATGGGTCTGGTGATTGGCATCATCGGCGTCGTTTTCCGCCTTAACGGCATGACGGTTAATACCATGGCTTCATCCTTTACCGAAGGGGCGCGAATGATGATCGCCCCTGCCCTGCTGGTGGGTTTCGCCAAAGGGATTTTGCTGCTGGTTGGTAATGGTGAAGCGGGTGATGCCAGCGTGTTAAATACCATCCTCAACAGCATTGCCAATGCCATTAGCGGTCTGGACAATGCGGTCGCGGCCTGGTTTATGTTGCTCTTCCAGGCAGTATTTAATTTCTTCGTGACGTCCGGTTCTGGTCAGGCGGCGTTAACCATGCCGTTACTGGCACCGCTTGGCGATCTGGTCGGTGTTAACCGTCAGGTTACCGTGCTGGCGTTCCAGTTTGGTGATGGCTTCAGCCACATCATTTACCCGACCTCAGCTTCGTTAATGGCAACGCTCGGTGTTTGCCGGGTGGACTTCCGTAACTGGCTGAAGGTGGGCGCGACACTGCTTGGACTGCTGTTTATTATGTCCAGCGTCGTGGTGATCGGCGCTCAGTTGATGGGCTACCACTAAAAATGTTAAGAGCCGCAATTGCGGCTCTTTTTTCATTCTGCCGTTTCAGTCTCTACGGCTTCATTTTTGGCATTGCGCTTCATCCACAACGCCAGCGCTTTCAGCGAGTCTGGAGTGAACTCATCGCAGCGTGCGGTGATTTCTTCCGGCGTCAGCCAGCAAACTTCACTGACTTCATCTTCCTGTAGGGCGAAGGGACCGTGAGAGACGCAACTGAACAACGCGCCCCAGACACGGCAATTTTTATCTTCGAAATAGAACTGCCCGTGCTCGGCAAAGGGGACACCGGCAATGCCCAACTCTTCTTCCGCTTCGCGACGCGCGGATTCCAGCAGTTGCTCATCGGCCTGGACCACACCGCCTGCGGTCGCATCTAACATGCCGGGTAAAAAGTCTTTTGTCTCGGTACGACGCTGGACCAGAATTTTGCCCATGCCATCATGCACGACGATGTAAGTTGCACGATGACGCAGACACTGTGCCCGCATTTGTTCCCGGCTGGCTTGTGCAATGACTTCGTTCTCTTCATTGACAATATCCACCCATTCAGTACTTGCCAAACGACGCTGTTCCATTATCAGGAAACCTTCTTTTTCTGGCGCTCTTACGGCGCATTTTGAGTTGTGGGTAAATTACGGATTAATCGCGACCTGCGCAATGATACTTTGATCATTGAGTGCGATTACACTAAGTACGTCATTATCCAGCATGCCATAACTCGCCGGATTACCGCCTTTAGGAATACTCACCGAGCCGGGGTTGAAGTGGAAAATCTCCCCCCGCTGTTCTGCCACTGGCAGATGGGTATGACCGTACACCAGCACATCGTTCTGGTTTAAAGCAGGTAGGTTTTCCGGGCCAAAAAGATGACCATGCGTCAAAAACAGACGTTGTTTTTCCAGTAATACCTGTTGCCACGGCGCGGTTATCGGGAAATGCAGCAGCATTTGATCCACTTCGCTGTCGCAGTTGCCGCGCACAGCGATAACCTTATGTGCCACTTCATTAAGCTGTTCAGCGACTTTGGCTGGCGCGTAACCCTCCGGTAAAGCATTACGCGGGCCGTGATTCAACACGTCGCCAAGGATCACCAGCCACTGGGCACCGCTTTGGGCAAACAACTCCAGAACACGTTCCGTCGCCGGTAACGACCCATGAATGTCCGATGCAAACATCAGTTTCATCACTCACTCCTCGTCGAAAAAACGTAAGCTATGATACTGGATTCTTTCGTTGCTATCAGCCAGATTGCTTCGCCGAAAGAGCAATAAAACGCTGGACAGACGCTCGCTGCCACTGGAATGTCGCATAATCCACCAGGCGTTCCGGCACCTCATCGCCATGTAGTACCAGGCGGTTAATCATTAGCGCCAGATCAGTATCAGCAATGCACCATTCACCAAATAAATTCGGCTGACCCAGTACTAACAAATGTTCTGCCATCGCGAACAGTTTCTCTGCACTGGCTTTTCCCTCGGCCGTTAGTGGCGCTTTTTTCGCCCCCGCAAAGACAACATCCGTCGGACGCTCTTCGCGGATGGGCATCAGATCGCTGCGCAACCAGGCCTGAATCTGTCGTGCACGCGCACGATTTTCTAAATCAAGCGGATAAATACGTTCCCAGGTCGGTGGCGCAAATCGATCTTCCAGATACTCCGCAATGGCAGAAGATTCACTCAACTCAAAATCATCGATTTGTAATAACGGCACACGGCGTGTCTGACCGTAACCTTGCCACGTCGGCTGCAAATGTTCACCGCTGTCGAGGTCGATGGTCTTGATATGAAACGACAGGCCTTTTTCCTGCAACGCCACCCAGGCGGATAACACATAAGGGGAGAAACAGTGGGCATCTGACCAAAGCGTGATAGCGGGTTTACTCATTATGTCCTCGGCAATAAAGGGGGCTGGCTATCAAACTATAGAGCCTTTTTGTCACTGTCACGTGACGAATACTCACGTAAGTCGCCGCGCTTTCTATACTTGTGGTGTTCAGATGATTAGACAACCGGAGCTGCAATGATCGATCTCTATTTCGCCCCGACACCAAATGGTCACAAAATTACGCTGTTTCTCGAAGAAGCAGGGCTGGATTATCGCTTGATAAAGGTAGACCTGGGGAAAGGCGGTCAGTTTCGCCCGGAATTTTTGCGCATTTCGCCTAACAACAAAATTCCGGCAATTGTTGATCATTCTCCAGCCGATGGCGGCGAACCGCTAAGCCTCTTTGAATCTGGTGCCATTTTGTTGTATCTGGCTGAGAAAACGGGGCTCTTTTTGAGTCATGAAACGCGTGAACGCGCCGCCACATTACAGTGGTTATTCTGGCAGGTAGGCGGACTGGGGCCGATGCTTGGGCAAAATCATCATTTTAATCACGCAGCCCCCCAAACCATTCCTTACGCTATTGAACGTTATCAGGTTGAAACTCAGCGTCTGTACCATGTACTGAACAAGCGGCTGGAAAACTCGCCCTGGCTGGGTGGCGAGAACTACAGCATTGCGGATATTGCCTGCTGGCCGTGGGTTAATGCCTGGACTCGCCAGCGAATTGACCTCGCAATGTATCCGGCAGTCAAGAACTGGCATGAGCGGATCCGTTCGCGCCCTGCCACCGGGCAGGCACTGCTAAAAGCACAACTCGGTGATGAGCGTTCGGATAGTTAACAGAAACAGGTTCTCGTGTATTATTTCATCCTAAGTAAAACAACGGAGAACCTGCAATGGCACAACCTGCCGCTATTATTCGTATAAAGAACCTTCGTTTACGTACGTTTATCGGAATTAAGGAAGAAGAAATTAACAACCGTCAGGATATTGTTATCAATGTGACGATCCACTACCCCGCCGATAAAGCGCGCACTAGCGAAGATATCAACGATGCGCTGAATTATCGCACCGTAACGAAAAACATTATTCAGCATGTAGAGAATAACCGTTTCTCTTTGCTGGAAAAATTAACTCAGGATGTGCTCGATATCGCACGTGAACATCACTGGGTGACGTATGCTGAAGTGGAGATCGATAAACTGCACGCGCTGCGCTACGCCGATTCGGTATCCATGACCTTAAGCTGGCAGCGTTAACCGCCATATCGGGAGGCTGCATGAAGATAGTGATCACCGGAGGGACGGGATTAATTGGTCGCCATTTGATTCCGCGTTTGCTGGATCTGGGCCATCAAATCACGGTAGTGACGCGTAACCCGCAGAAAGCCAGTTCCGTTCTCGGCCCCCGGGTGACACTATGGCAAGGGCTTGCCGATCAGAGTAACCTCAACGGCGTTGATGCGGTAATCAACCTGGCCGGAGAACCGATTGCTGATAAACGCTGGACTCACGAGCAAAAAGAGCGTCTCTGCCAAAGCCGCTGGAATATCACGCAAAAACTGGTCGATTTGATTAATGCCAGCGACACGCCGCCGTCGGTACTCATTTCCGGCTCGGCAACGGGCTATTATGGCGACTTAGGTGAAGTGGTGGTTACCGAAGAGGAACCGCCGCATAACGAATTTATCCATAAACTCTGCGCCCGCTGGGAAGAAATTGCCTGTCGGGCACAAAGTGACAAAACGCGAGTGTGCCTGCTGCGTACCGGCGTAGTGCTGGCACCTGATGGCGGTATTCTCGGTAAAATGCTGCCGCCGTTTCGTCTTGGCCTGGGCGGGCCGATTGGTTCCGGTCGGCAGTATCTGGCCTGGATTCATATTGATGATATGGTCAATGGCATTCTCTGGCTGCTGGAGAACGAGCTGCGCGGGCCATTTAATATGGTTTCGCCCTACCCGGTACGCAATGAACAATTTGCCCATGCGCTCGGTCATGCGCTGCATCGCCCGGCCATTTTGCGCGTCCCGGCGACCGCCATTCGACTGTTAATGGGCGAATCTTCAGTACTGGTATTAGGTGGACAACGCGCGCTGCCTAAACGGCTGGAAGAAGCGGGTTTTGCGTTTCGCTGGTACGATTTAGAAGAGGCGCTGGAAAACGTAGTCCAGTAATTTTTTACGTTCTTTCATGCCTGGCAATTATTGCCAGGCATGAAAGCGCGTTATTTACCTTTATCTACGAGCTACTTCGGGCGCGGCATAGCGAGTGCCAAAACGGCTCCATTTTGCCAGAAAAGCAAATAAAAGAGCGATCGCAAAGCAACTCAAATTAAAAAACGTCCACGGCAGGTAATCAAGTGTTGCAACACCAAGCGTTTTCGCCATAAACATCCCGGAAATAGTCCAGGGAAAAAGTCCTTCCAGCAAAGTGGCTCCAGACTCCATGGCCCGCGACATATTCACTTTATGCAATTGATGTTCGTCATAGCACGGATCATACATGCTTTTGACCAGAAAAAAGCTAATGACGGCATTTCCAGTACAGGCCACTAATAATGTACTGGAAAACATCGTAGCCAGAACGACGCTGGTTACAGAGCGTAATTTCTTAACCAGACGTTGCAGGACAATATTTAATCCGCCAGATGCCTCAAGTGCTGATGCAAATAAAAATGCACAAAGCATCACCACAATCGGACTGACCATAGAATAGATTCCGCCGCGATTGAGAAGCACCATAAGATTTTTAGCCACCAGCGGATCGCTGGCAATACCATCAAATTGTAGTAACATGGTATCTTTAAAACCATTTACAGCGGATTGAACCATATCCATCCATGCAATCGGCTGAAATATTGCACCAATAAATAAAGCGAGGAACGAAGAGGCAATTAATACTACTGTAGTATCCCATTTTTTTAGCGCACCGAAGAACACCAGTAGTGCGGGAAGCAAACACAGCGGATTTAACCAAAAAAGTCGCTGTAATACATCTCTCATAATGGCAATATTCTCAATTTGCTGATTCATTTCATTCAGGCCGCTTCCGGCCCACCAGAAGCCAAAACATGAGACGAAAAAAGCAGGAATAGAGGTATACATCATATTGCGAATACTTTGCCATAACTCGACGCCCGCAGCCATCGCTGCCATATTGGTGGTATCGGAAAGAGGCGATAATTTATCACCAAAATAGGAACCCGAAATCACCGCCCCGGCGGTAATCGGTAATGAAACGTCCATCGCCGCAGCCACGGCCATCAATGCTACGCCGATAGTACCCGCCGTACCCCATGATGTTCCGGTAAAAAGAGAGATACAAACTGTCACCAGGAAGGCTGTCAAATAGAGATAATGAGGGCTTACCATTTCCAGACCATATAAAACCATTAAAGGAATTGTTCCGGAAACTATCCAGCAGCCAATCAACATCCCGATAGAGAGTAAAATAAGCATTGCCGGAACTGCTTCTTTAATTTTACTCATAAATATATTAACAATATCTCTCCAGCGCGCACCATAATACCTGGCATAAAAAGCAGTAACCAACGTCACTACAATCAACACAAACTCCACGGGGGCATTAAGTATCCCGACGCCAGCCAGGAACAATATAAAAATAATAGCCAGAATGATCATCGCCGAGCTAAAGGATGGCTGATTTATTGTCATGGTTTCGTCCTTAGCGAGTCAAAAGCACGCTCCAGATCGGCAATTAAAAGAGCGGCATTTTCCTGCCCAAGCGAGAGACGAATTAATCCGCGCGGGATCTCCGCATCATCCAGTGCAGACTGATTATAACCACGGTTAGGTGAGATAATCAGGCTTTCATAGCCGCCCCAGCTACAGCCCGGTTTGAAAATACGGCAGGCATCGATAAAGCATTTCACTTCCTCAAAGCCGGCTCCTTTTAATTCGAAACTAAACAGTCCTGAAAAGCCACACATCTGGCGACGAATTATCTCTTTTTCCTTATCTGTAGCGCAGAGAGGATGACGTATATTTTCCACCTCATCACGAGTAGCTAACCATTCAATAACGTTAATCGCGTTATGCTGATGCGTTGCCATTCTGATCGGGAGTGTTCGTATACCACGTAACAGTAACCAGGCGCTAAACGGCGAAAGCACGGCACCTAATAGCTGATGCGAGAAATCACGAATGATGCTCATCAATTCACGGCGGGTGATTACCACACCAGCTAACACATCACTGTGCCCGGCGAGATATTTTGTGCAGGAATGAATGACAATATCAAATCCCAGACTTAACGGTTTTTGAAATAGCGGTGTCGGCCAGGTGTTATCAATTGCGGTGATAATCCCATAACGGGTCGCCAGTTGAGCTATCGCCTGTAAATCAACAATCTGCATTGTCATGGTGCCGGGTGACTCAGCGTATATCATTCGGGTATTCAGTTTGATTTTTTGTTCAATAATATTGATATCGCCGTTGGAGATAATGTCATATTCAATATGGTATTTTTTTGCCAGGTTTTTAACTAATTCGATAGCCGGACCATAGATTTGATTAACTAATAAAATATGGTCACCGCTGTTTAACAAACCGACCATCACTGCGCTGATTGCCCCCATGCCTGATGCAAAGCACCGCGCCTCTTCACCCCCCTCCAGCAAAGCAAGTTTGGTTTCAACCATACTTACGGTTGGATTTAAGCCGCGACTGTATATGTAACGCTGGGCTTCGTGACGCATATCATCACAATACTGCTGGTAATTCTTCTGCACAAAAAGACTGGTTTGAATAATCGGCGGCGCAACGGCACCGAAATACTCATCATGATTTTCATTTATACCGGAACAGGCAAGGTAATCGGATTCGGCAATATTTCCATCATTGAGTAACATGTTCTGATAACTGTTCATTTTATTTCCCTTATGTTTTTGTACAGAGAAATAGTAATATTATCATCTGGAAAAACCTTTGCACTTTTGCCAGTAACGGACTTGCCGTGGCAGACAATTAAAGAACAGATTGTAGGAACTCACATTTAAATCATATGGATTATGAATAATTTATTTATAAAGAAAAACATATATAAGCGACAAGTTAAAATACATTGAAGAAAGGGATAAATAAATGTGAGGAATATAGTTACGTTTACTACATGACTGTCTCTTGCGGTCATGACTGCAAGAGACAGATTTAATTAGAATAAAGTTCCACAGACGTCACTGCTTCTGGTTCAGAAGCTCCTCTGGCGAAAGTCGGGTCACCATCAGAACTAATTCTCTGTCTAAACCTCTCTCCAGCATTTCCTGAGCAATGCGCAGGGCTTCTTCGCGTTTGCCCTGCATTGCGCCTTCTTCACGTAATCTGTCAGCAATGGTCATCAGTTTCTCCTTTTCTTGTGGTGCGCGTTCCGCTATCTCACCAATAAATGCACGGAAACGCTGGGCATCCCCCGTTTGTAATACATAATTAAACAGGGCTTTTAGCTGTCTGTCATTAGTGTTCCCTGTAACTAGCAGCGAAACAATTTGGTCGACTAATCCCAACAGATCGCGCTGACGAATATGTTTCTGAATTAACTCCAACAGCGCCATTTTGCGATGTTGCATAATCTCGTCATCTGGCACCACGGTAATATCCACCAGCGGAAAAGCTGATGAATATATTTTGCGGGCTATAGCAGGCTCGGCAAATTCATCAAGCCAGCAGAGTGAATAAGGATAAGGACTTCTGCAACCATGATAAAACAGCATCGGGATCACCAATGGAAGCTCTTTATAGCCTGCATCAAGATGGTTTTGCATCGCCGCAATGGAATAGCGCATCATGCGAAAAGCCATTAATTCTTCCGGCTTACTTTGGTGCTCTATCACCACATAAATATAACCCGCTCCCTCCTGCGTTTTCACAGACCACAAGAGGTCGGAATAATATTGCCGCAGGTCTTCATCAATAAAACTGTTTGGTTCCAGTTTAAGCGTCGTTAAATCACACAGTTTGCGCAGCGGCGCGGGAAGATGAATATCAATAAAATCCCGCGCGGTGTCTGGATGGCGTAAAAAAGATTTAAATACCGCATCATGCGGCGTGGAAGTTGTCGATATTGTCATGGCGTTCTGTCACCCCTCAAATTTAAGATGACGCGACAATAACCACGATTTACACCCAATGCAGCAGGCAGTTTTTATCTTTGGACAGCGAATTCAGAAGTATTTTTAGCGGGCTGCAACTTTTACATTTCAGCGGAAGCGGACTCGCAAATTTCCCTTGAAAATACTCCGGCAGCGTTAGCTACCGGAGGGGGAATTATTTCAGCGATCCCTTAAGGAACTGTTGCAGACGAGGGCTTTGCGGGTTGCCAAATAACTGCTCCGGCGCGCCTTCTTCCTCTATTTTCCCCTGATGGAGAAAAATGACGTGAGTAGAAACATGGCGAGCAAAGCCCATTTCGTGGGTCACCACCACCATGGTTTTCCCCTCTTCTGCCAGTTGCTGCATAATACGCAACACTTCGCCTACCAGTTCAGGATCGAGCGCCGAGGTAGGTTCATCAAACAGTAAAACTTCCGGTTCCATTGCCAGCGCCCTTGCGATGGAAACACGCTGTTGCTGACCGCCGGAAAGATGCACCGGATATTTCCCCTGCGCACGTTCGTCTATCCCGACTTTCGCCAGATACTTCACCGCCCGCTCGCGCGCTTCCTGCTTGCTCAGGCCCAACACCTGAATCGGCGCTTCCATGACGTTTTCCAGCACCGTCATATGGCTCCAGAGATTGAAGTGCTGGAATACCATCGTCAGGCGTGTGCGCAGTAAGCGCAGCTGATTTTTATCGGCGACTTTGAGTTGACCATCTTTGTCGCGCACCAGATTGATCGTCTGGCCATTGACCACGATCGATCCTTCGCTCGGTTTTTCGAGGAAGTTAATGCAGCGCAGAAAGGTACTTTTCCCCGATCCCGACGATCCGATGATGCTAATTACATCTCCGGCATTCGCTTGCAGTGAAACCCCTTTCAGCACTTCGTGTTCGCCGTAGCGTTTGTGCAAATCGATAACGTTTAATTTATTCTCGGACATCGTATTCTCAGTGCGTTGAAGAAGGTTTCACATGCTGCAACCAGCGTTTTTCCGCTCTGCGAAAGAGGCTGATCAGGACATAAGAGATGATTAAATAGAGCACCGCGGCAATGCCGAAGGCGGTAAAAGGTTGATACGTGGCGGCGTTAATATCGCGGGCTATTTTCAGCAGATCCGGCACAGTGGCCGTAAACGCCAGCGCAGTAGAGTGCAGCATCAGGATCACTTCGTTGCTGTATGCCGGTAACGCAATACGCAGCGCAGAAGGCAAAATAATGCAGCGATACATTTTAAAGGTCGAGAAGCCATAGGCTCTGGCGGCTTCGATTTCCCCATGCGGCACTGAACGGATCGCTCCGGCAAAAATCTCGGTGGTGTAAGCACAGGTGTTAAGCGTCAGCGCCAGCACGGTACAGTTCAGGCCACTGCGAAAAAAGGCGTTAAGGAACTCGGTTCCCTTAACAATCTCCAGCGTGTACATGCCGGAATAGAACACCAGCAACTGAACATACAGCGGCGTACCGCGAAAAATATAGGTAAATAACCAGATTGGAAACTGGATGTATTTATTACTTGAGACGCGACCAATCGCCAGAAACAGCGCCAGAACTCCGCCTATCACTACCGACAAAATCAGCAGCCACAGGGTGATCGCCACGCCAGTAAAGCGATAACCGTCAGTCCACAGCAGTGGTTTCCAGTATTCATGTAAGATTTCGATCACAGGTCAGCCCTCTTCACACCCACGGAGTAGCGGCGCTCAAGGAACAGCAGCACACCATTGGAAACGGTGGTGAAAACAAGATAAATCACGCCACAGACGATAGCGAAATAGAACGGTTCCCAGGTACTTTTGCCTGCCAGCTGCGTGGCTTTGACCACATCTTCCAGGCCGAGTAACGAAACCAGTGCGGTAGATTTGAGGATCACCTGCCAGTTGTTGCCAATGCCTGGCAGGGCGTAACGCATCATCGCCGGAAACATGATCCGCCGAAACACTTGCCCACGAGTAAAACCGAACGCCGTCGCCGCCTCTATATGTCCTTTCGGCACTGCCATAAACGCGCCACGAAACGTTTCGGTAAAGTAAGCTCCGTAGATAAAACCGAGAGTGATAATACCTGCGACCATCGGATCAATATCAATCTGCCCGACGCCCATCGCCTCCGTCACCGTGTTTAGTGCAATCTGCAAACCGTAGAAAATTAGCAGCATCAACACCAAGTCCGGCACGCCTCGAATCAGCGTGGTGTACCCTTCGAAAATCAGCCCCGAAAGCCGATTTTGCGAGAGCTTACCGCCAGCGCCAATTAAACCGATGATTACAGCGAGCACTACAGAGCTGATAGCCAGCTCCAGCGTGACGAGCGCCCCCTGTAAAATAACACCTGAAAACCCATACAACATGCTGCCTGTCCTGTCGTGTGTGGTGAATTACCGCCTCTTGTCTCCCTCCGGTTACCCGAAGGGAGCGGACTTTCTTTCACCGATGGCGATTAACCACCATAAACATCAAAATCGAAGTACTTTTTCGCTAATTTCTCGTAAGTACCGTCAGCGCGCATTTCGGCAAAGGCTTTGTTCAGTGCCTCGCGCAGTTCGTTATCTTCTTTACGCAGGCCCATGCCTGTCCCTACGCCAAACAGTTTTTCATCTTTAACAGACGGGCCACCGAATTTGTAATCTTTGCCGACTGGCTGCTTGAGGAAACCTTCGCTGGCAGCGACCTCATCCTGGAACGCGGCATCAATACGTCCGGCAGTCAGGTCAGAATAAATGTTGTCCTGCCCCTGATACGAGACGATTTCAATGCCTTTTGGTGCCCAGTGTTCGTTACCGAACGTCTCCTGGGTGGTGCCCTGCAATACGCCTACCCGTTTGCCTTTCAGCGATTCGACTGTCGGCTGAATGTCGGAATTTTTCGCCACCACCAGACGAGAATCGGCAGCGTACAGTTTGTCGGTGAAGGCTATTTCTTGCTGACGTTTTTCCGTAATGGAAAGCGATGACATGATGGCGTCAATCTTCTTCGCTTTTAAGGACGGGATTAACGCATCCAGTGGGTTTTCGACAAACGTACATTGCGTATTGATGCGTTTGCACAACTCCTTCGCCAGATCGATATCGAAGCCAACCAGTTCACCTTGTGAATTTTTTGATTCAAATGGCGCATAGGTCGGATCGGTACCGATGCGGATGTTTTGCGGAATCGCAGCAAACGCCGCAGTTGCGCTGGAGAAGGCCAGAACCAGAGAGAGCGATAGCACCAGTTTTTTCATAATGTCCTCAACTGACAGTCTTTTTATAGGGAATATTTACAGGTTTGTTACACTTATCGTGCCATAAAATTGACCATCAAGGCAAAATATCCCGCCCCGTTAGACGTATTATTTTTCATTAAAAATGCTTAAGTATGCATTTCAATGCACCACGATAGTGCAACAAACCTGGCGTGCACCATGATGATCATTCCATCAGGTACAGCTTCCCTGCGACGTATCAGTCACCGTAGACATTAAAGTCGAAATACTTTTTCGCCATCTTGTCGTAGGTGCCGTCCTGACGCAGCTCGTTAAGCGCCTTATTGAAGGCCGCCGTCAGTTCAGCATCATCTTTACGCAGCCCTACACCGGTGCCGTCACCGAAGTATTTTTTGTCTTTCACTGATGGGCCTGCAAAGGCGAAATCTTTACCGGCGGGTTGCTTAAGGAAACCTTCGCTGGCAGCAACCTCATCTTGTAACGCAGCATCCAGGCGTCCTGCAGCCAGATCGGAATAGACCAAATCCTGGTTAGCATAGGCCACCACATCGACCCCCTTACTGCGCCAGTTATCATTGGCATACGCTTCCTGGGTTGATCCCTGCAGCACACCAACATGTTTACCTTTCAGTGAATCCAGCGTTGGCTGAATCGGTGAACCTTTGGCAGCAATCAGACGAGAGTCTGCGGCGTACAGCTTGTCGGAGAAAGCAATCTCCTGCTGACGTTTATCGGTAATGGAGAGCGACGAAATAATGGCGTCGATTTTTTTCGCTTTCAGTGAGGGGATCAGCGCGTCAAAGTCGCTGGCAACCCAGGTACATTTCACCTGCATCCGTTTGCACATCTCGTTACCGAGATCGATATCAAAGCCAACAAAATCACCTTTAGCATCTTTCGACGAGAACGGCGCATAGGTGGTATCGGTTCCGATACGTACCGTCTCCGGTAGCGCCGCATAGCTGGAAGCCGCTGCGGAGAGACCGACTAACAAAGACAGAGCGAGAATCGACTTCTTCATACATAACCCTCAAGTGAAAATGGCTTTTTTATGTTGTGTATTGTGTTGTGTGTTTGCAGGCTCTTTCATGCAGGTCTTATGCCATCTTGACGACAGCAGTAACATTCAACGTTAAATATGTTAATAAGACGTTGCATTATTGTCCTGAAGTTGAAGATAGCAGGTATAGCGGTTGAATCGCAGCGTTTCGATTGAATGGCAGAAACAAAATGTCGAGGATTTGATCGCGGTTGCAAAATTGCCCTGAAACAGGGCAACAGCGGAGTTATGCGCCCTGCCAGCGGGCAAAGAGATCTTCAGGAAGGGTTATTGCAAACTGGTCAAGAACACGATTAACCGTCTGATTTATCACATCATCAAGGGATTGTGGGCGATGATAAAACGCCGGAACGGGAGGCATAATCACCGCACCGATTTCTGCCGCCTGAGTCATTAAACGCAGATGGCCTAAGTGCAGTGGCGTTTCACGCACGCAGAGCACCAACGGGCGACGCTCTTTCAGCACCACATCTGCCGCACGGGTCAGTAAGCCATCAGTATAGCTATGGACAATGCCGGACAGGGTTTTGATTGAACAGGGTAAAATCACCATCCCCAACGTCTGGAAAGAACCGGAAGAAATGCTGGCAGCAATATCGCGCGCATCGTGCGTCACATCGGCTAATGCCTGCACTTCGCGCAGGGAAAAATCCGTTTCGAGGGATAAGGTCTGGCGCGCTGCCTGGCTCATTACCAGATGCGTTTCGATATCTGTGACATCGCGCAGAACCTGTAATAAGCGCACGCCATAAATCGCGCCGCTGGCACCGCTGATGCCTACAATGAGTCGTTTCATAAATAGTTGCCCTGTCAGACTTGCAGGCAGACTTTGCAGGATTTCGGCGGGAGTTGCAAGTCAGGGTGCCAGACCGGCACCCTGAGCGAAGGCATCATCCTTCGTTATGCATTTCGAGATTTTCCACTTCGTTCTGACGTTGCACTGCTTTGGCGTCGTCATTACGTAACGTATCGAGGAAATCGAGGTAGCCCTGATCAACATCTTTGGTGACGTAGACGCCGTTGAACACCGAGCATTCAAACTGCTGGATATCCGGGTTTTCAGCGCGAACGGCTTCGATCAGATCGTTCAGATCCTGGAAAATCAACCCGTCAGCACCGATGATCTGGCGAATTTCATCTACTTCGCGACCGTGAGCGATCAGTTCCGTGGCGCTCGGCATATCAATACCATAAACGTTCGGGAAGCGAATTTCCGGGGCCGCAGAAGCGAGGTACACTTTCTTCGCTCCGGCTTCGCGTGCCATCTCGATAATCTGCTCAGAAGTGGTGCCACGGACAATGGAGTCGTCGACCAGCAGGACGTTTTTATCGCGGAACTCGGCGCGGTTGGCGTTCAGTTTACGGCGCACGGACTTACGACGCAGCTGCTGGCCCGGCATGATAAAGGTGCGGCCAACATAGCGGTTTTTAACGAAGCCCTGGCGGTACGGCTTGCCCAGAATACGCGCAATTTCCAGCGCGATATCACACGAGGTTTCCGGGATCGGGATCACCACGTCGATTTCCAGATCTTCCCATTCGCGGGCAATTTTCTCGCCCAGTTTCGTACCCATATTCACACGCGCGCTGTAAACGGAAATTTTGTCGATGAACGAGTCCGGGCGAGCAAAGTATACATACTCAAACAGGCACGGATTGCTGACCGGATTGTCAGCACATTGACGGGTAAACAACTGCCCTTCTTCAGTGATGTAAATCGCTTCGCCCGGCGCGACGTCACGCAGGAAATCAAAGCCCAGCGTATCGAGCGCTACGCTTTCGGAAGCGACCATATATTCTGTACGGTTCTCGTCAATATCACGTTTTCCCAGTACCAGCGGACGAATCCCGTTAGGATCGCGGAAAGCAACCATACCGTGGCCGATGATCATCGCCACACAGGCATACGCGCCGCGGATTAAGCGGTTTGTAGCAGCGATGGCAGCGAAAATATTGTCGGCTTCCAGCGGGTAGTGGCGGAAGTTGTCCAGTTCGCTGGCAAAGATATTAAGCAGAATTTCCGAGTCGGAAGTGGTGTTGATGTGGCGGCGTTTTTCTTCAAACAGTTTTTTACGCAACTCGTGAGCGTTGGTCAGATTGCCGTTGTGGGCAAGCGTAATGCCATACGGGGAGTTAACGTAAAACGGCTGCGCTTCAGAGGCGCTGGAGCTGCCAGCCGTAGGGTAACGCACATGACCAATGCCCATATTGCCCTGCAAACGCTGCATATGGCGAGCTTCAAATACATCGCTCACCAGCCCGTTCGCTTTACGCAAACGGAAGCAGTTATTGGCATCTATGGTGATGATGCCGGCGGCATCCTGACCGCGATGCTGAAGCACCGTTAAGGCATCATAAATCGACTGGTTAACCGGCATAACACCGGCGATACCGACAATACCGCACATACGTCTTTTTCCTCGTTAAGCCACATCTCAGAGCACTTACGCTCTGGGCAAGAAACTTGACGAGCTTTGCAGATAATCAAAAAACCATCTGATGATAAAACTGAACTGCGGGATCAGCTGTGATTTGCTCCAGTCTTCGCTTTTCGACACCCCGGTAAAGGAGTCGAGAAAGAAGAGAATGGCGGCAACAATCAACACACCGCGCAACGCACCGAAACAGACGCCCAGCACCCGATCGGTGCCTGACAACCCCGTTTTCTCCACCAACTGGCCTATCACGAAGTTCACGATAGCACCAACGATCAAGGTAGCGATAAACAGTACCGCGATGGCAATCCCATTTCGAACCAGTTCGTCTTCAAAGCCCGTAAACCAGACTGACAGGTAAGTGTAGTAATGACTGGCAACAAAGAAAGCACAACCCCATGTCACCAGCGATAACGCTTCACGAACAAAGCCGCGGATCAGGCTAACCAGAGAGGAAAAAGCAATCACCGCGATTATGGCGTAATCAATCCAGACCATATGTGTCCCACGATTTTACGCCCTGTCATCCTGTTCGGGGCGCATTCTAACAGAAAAAGAAAACGTTTGCGTAGGGATTTCCTTCCCACGCATCAATAAAAATGGCGCTGAAAAAATATTCAACGCCATCGACTTTTTATGCCTTTGCGGCATCGTGCAATGCGTGTCGGATGCGGCGTGAACGCCTTATCTGTACCAGATAAGACGCGTTAGTATCGCATCAGGCAAGACCATATTAATTCGGTGTATAACCCATTACCACGCCGCTTAAGCCAGAAAGTTGCTTCAACTCACCCAGCGAACCTTTCAGCTTATCTTTCGAGGCATCCGGCCCAACCAGAATACGGGTAATTTTACCCTGCACTGGCGTGGATGGCGACGTATAAACCCGATAACCGGCACCGCGCAGCTTACCGACAATCTCATTCACTTTATCGGCATTTTTCAGCGCCCCCAGTTGTACAACATAGGCTTTACCCGTTGGCGCTGCTTTTTCTTCCACGACCGGCTTCGGTTCTGGCTTCGGCGCAGGTGGTGCTTCAACCTTCGGTTTCGGCGGCTCCACCGGTTTCGGCTTCGGTGGGGCGACCGGTGCAGGTTCCGGTTCAAACTCGGTGTTATTGGCTGCAATAGTGGCCGGATCGAGCGACGGTGCTGCGGCATCACCTGCCCGCACCTCTTCCGCTGCGCCTTCCGGCGGCTGCGTCGGCAACGCCTGGGTGGCGGCTGGCATCATATCAGGCTCATCGCGATCGCCCGCTTTCGGCACCAGCGGGATAGCCGCGAACTCATCCTGATAATGTTTTTTCTGCCCGTCCAGCAGCCCTGGAAGTACAATCACCCCCAGCGCCACCAGCACGATCGTGCCCACTAACCGATTCTGAAACTTACTTGCCACCGCTTCTCCTCGCGTCAATCACTTCCATGACATGTGCGACCGTGTGGAACGAACCACACACCAGCACGGTATCTTCCGCTTTAGCGTCCGCCATTGCGGCATCCCATGCCTGCGCCACGCTATCAAATGATTTGCCGTTACCCAAATGCTCAAGCAGTTGTTCTGCCGTGGCACCGCGCGGCCCTTCCAGTGGCGCACAATACCAGTCATCAACCACGCTTTTCAACCAGGCCAGAGTTCCGGCAATATCTTTATCATGTAGCATACCGATAACCGCCAGCACGCGCCCGTTTTTCGGTAGCGCTTTCATACGCCCGGTGAGATATTCCGCCGCATGTGGATTATGCGCGACATCAAAAATAACGCGTGGCGACTCGCTCACAATCTGGAAACGTCCCGGCAAAATTGCGCTGGCAATCCCGTCGCGAACGGCATTTTCACTGACCTCCAGCCCGCTGGCACGCAGTGCCGCCAGCGCCGTTGCGGCATTCGGTTGCGGGACAAGCGGCAACGGCAGATTTTCCAGCGTGCCGTGAGCATCGCTAAACGTCCAGTCATGATCGGTGACGGAATAGTTCCACTCAACGCCCCGACGTTGTAACAGTGCACCTTTTTCCTGCGCCACATCAGCAATGGTAGAAGGCATTTCCGGCTCACCGACAATTGCCGGTTTTTCGCTGCGGAAGATGCCTGCTTTCTCGCGACCAATACTTTCGCGATCTGGCCCCAGCCAGTCGGTATGATCCAGCGCAATGCTGGTTACTACCGCGACATCGGCATCGACAATATTGGTTGCGTCCAGACGACCGCCCAGCCCTACTTCCAGAATCACTACGTCAAGTTGTGCCTGCTTGAACAGCCACAACGCCGACAGCGTACCGTATTCGAAATAGGTCAGGGAAATATCACCGCGTGCCGATTCAATCTCCGCAAAAGAGGCGGTGTGGGCCGATTCCGGCAATTCCTGGCCCTGCACACGTACGCGCTCGGTATAACGCACCAGATGCGGCGAACTGTAGACGCCCACTTTGTACCCTGCCGCCATCAGAATCGACTCCAGCGTACGGCAGGTGGTGCCTTTGCCATTCGTGCCCGCAACGGTAAACACAAATGGCGCTGGTTTCAGAACGCCAAGACGCGCCGCGACCTGGCTCACGCGCTCAAGGCCGAGATCGATAGTTTTACTGTGCAGGTTTTCCAGATAAGAAAGCCACGAAGCCAGAGGCGACGCGGCTTGAGGAGTGCGTTTGATAATCATGGTATCCGCTGATTCGTTACGGTGAGAATAGCAAAAGGGCAGAGCCAGTGGCCCTGCCCTTATCAGTTATCAGGCCTCAGGTTCCTGATCTGGTACCGGTGGCACCACTACGCCTTCACGCGGCGCTTCAGGATTCGGCGCTGGCAGATTCATCAACTTCGCCAGAATGCTCGCCAGTTTCAGGCGCATTTCCGGACGACGGACGATCATGTCGATCGCGCCCTTCTCGATCAGGAATTCACTGCGCTGGAATCCCGGCGGCAGTTTTTCGCGAACGGTCTGTTCGATAACACGCGGACCGGCAAAGCCGATTAACGCTTTCGGTTCAGCGATGTTGAGATCGCCCAGCATGGCGAAACTTGCAGAAACACCACCCATGGTCGGGTCGGTCAGCACGGAGATGTACGGCAAGCCGCGCTCCTGCATTTTTGCCAGCGCCGCAGAGGTTTTCGCCATCTGCATCAGCGACATCAGTGCTTCCTGCATACGTGCGCCACCAGAGGCGGAGAAGCAGATCAGTGGGCAGTTATCTTCCAGCGCCTGCTCAACGGCACGCACGAAACGTGCACCTACCACAGACCCCATGGAACCGCCCATAAAGGCGAACTCGAATGCCGCAGCGACAACCGGCATTCCATACAGGGTGCCTTTCATCACCACCAGCGCATCTTTTTCGCCGGTTTCTTTCTGCGCAGATGCCAGACGGTCTTTATACTTCTTGGAGTCACGAAACTTCAGCACATCTTTCGGCTCAAGCTCGCTACCCAGCTCCACAAGGCTTCCTTCATCTAACAGGCTATGCAGGCGATTACGCGCTGTCATACGCATGTGATGGTCACACTTCGGACAGACCTCAAGATTACGTTCCAGCTCAGCGCGGTATAAAACCTGACCGCAGCTATCACACTTAGTCCACACCCCTTCAGGAATGCTCGCCTTGCGGGTGGGAGTAATGTTGCTTTTAATTCGTTCAATCCAGCTCATTAGGGACCTTTCTGTCTGAACCTGGTTCGATGCCAGTTTTATCTTTGGGGACGCATAATGCCATTTTTGCCCCCAACAGACCATGAATGTTGCACATTAAAACATAACAGCCCGAAACTTTGGATAAAAAAGTGGTCGAACCGCGGAGTTACTTTTTATTTTGCGGCGCGTGCCGCAGCGCGTTTGTGGCGAATAAATTCGAAAACACCTGGCAATATTGAAACAAAAATAATGCCAACAATCATCAGTTTAAGGTTGCTCTGAATGAAGGGGAGCGTTCCGAAGAAATAACCCGCGTAGGTAAAAATCAGTACCCATAGCAACGCGCCGATGACGTTAAAAGCGGCGAAATGACGATACGACATGTGGCCCATTCCCGCAACGAACGGCGCGAACGTTCTGACGATCGGCACAAAACGGGCGAGAATAATCGTTTTGCCGCCATGTTTCTCATAAAACTGATGAGTCTTATCAAGATAACTGCGACGAAAGATTTTCGAATCCGGATTACTGAACAGTTTGTCACCAAATAACCGTCCAATGGTGTAGTTCACCGCGTCACCCACAATCGCGGCGATCAGCATCAGCACCACCATCATATGGACGTTGAGATCGTTGGTTTCCAGTGATGCCAACGCACCGGCAACAAACAGCAATGAATCACCCGGTAAAAACGGCGTTACCACCAGACCGGTTTCACAGAACAAAATTAAGAACAAAATGGCATAAACCCAGACGCCATACTCCGCGACCAGTTCTGCCAGATGCACGTCAATGTGCAGGATAAAATCGATGAGGAAATAAATCAGGTCCATATTTGCCTATGCCTTGTACTCGTCATCTATCAGGCTGTAACTACGTTGGCTACAGCCTGAAATGTTCCGAGCATTATTCTCGTTAGTCCGCCAGAAATAGCGGGCCCATTGGCGGTTTTGGAAGATCATACCGGTCAGGGTAATCCACCGCGACCAGATACAGCCCTTCCGCTTTTGCCGTTGCTGCCGCCAGCGTTCTGTCCTTTGCCGCCAGCAACTCTGCTATCCAGCTCTCCGGCTGGTTGTGGGCACCGACTTCCATCAGGCTGCCGACAATATTCCTGACCATATGATGTACAAAGGCATTCGCTTTGATATCTACCACCACATAAGGACCGTGACGCGTGACATTAATATGCATAACGTTGCGCCACGGGGTCCGGGACTGACACTGCACCGCACGGAACGAGGTGAAATCATTCTCGCCCAGCAAGCATTGCGCAGCCCGATGCATCCGTTCAGCGTCCAGCGGTTCGTAAAAATGGGTTACCCCTTTACTCAGTACCGCCGGGCGCAGCCGATGATTGTAGATGATGTAGCGATAACGGCGAGCCGTGGCGCTAAATCGGGCATGAAAATCATCAGGTACAGCTTTAACCCAACGCACGGCGATGTCACCAGGTAAATTCGCATTTACGCCCAACGTCCACGCAGCGTCTTTGCGCTGCGCGGTCGTTTCGAAATGCACTACCTGCCCGGTGCCGTGTACACCTGCGTCAGTACGCCCGGCGCAGAAGACGGTGATGGGTTCGTTCGCCACCTGGGAGAGCGCCTTTTCCAGCTTCTCCTGCACACTGCGTACTTCATTCTGCCGTTGCCAGCCGTAATACTTACTGCCGTCGTACTCAATGCCCAGCGCAATTTTATAAACTGGAGGTTGTTGCTGGTCGGACATTAGTACAGATACTCCTGCACCAGTTTCTCGGCGATTTTTACTGCCATCAGCGCGCCGCCAAAGCGAACGTTATCGGCCACCGACCAGAACTGAACTTGCTCCGGCATACCGTAATCATTACGTACGCAGCCAACGGAAAGATGCGGCGTACCAGAAGCATCCCCCACCTGAGTCGGGAATTCGTTCTCTTCAGAGAGCACAATATCTTCGCCCTGAGCAAACGCATCACGCGCTTCTTCTGCCGCCAGCGGACGCAGTGCTTCAAAGTTGACCATCTGGGCATGACCATAGAATACCGGTGCCTGGACGACGCTTGCCGAAATCATCAGCCCTTCGTCCTGCAGGATTTTGCGTACTTCGTCAACGATACGACGTTCTTCATGCACGCTACCTTCGCTATCCGGCAGTAACGGCAGCATGTTGAATGCCAGTTGACGCCCGAAGAAATCTTCTTCGTCAATCGGAATGCCATTGAGTAATTTAGCACTCTGCCCCGCTAACGCATCGACCGCTTTTTTGCCCTGGGCGGAGGCTGAAATCAGGCTGGTAACGCTGATACGCGACAAACCGCCCTGATCGATTAACGGTTTCAGTGCCGCCAGCAGTTGGCTGGTCAGACTGTCCGGTACGGCGATGACATTCCGGTTGCGGTAATCGGTCAGTACAAACGGGTTTACTTCCGGCACCACCAGCGGTACGTCAGGTTCGAGAGCAAACAATCCGCTGCTGTCGATCACCAGACAACCTGAGTTGGTCGCTTCTTCAACCCAGGCAGCGGTAGCTTCTTTGCCTGCGACAAAAAACGCCAGCTGCGCCTGCGTCCAGTCGAATTCAGCAGCATCCTGCACGGTGATTGTCTTACCACCAAAGCGCAGTTGTTCACCTGCGCTTTCGTTACGTGCCAGTGCATAAATTTCCCCAACCGGGAACTGACGTTCAGCCAGCGTTTCAAGCAGGGCTTCGCCCACAGCGCCAGTTGCGCCCAGGACGGCAATGTTCCAGCCTTCAGACATGGTGGTTTACTCCAGAAATAGCAAAGCTCCCTGCCAATATTACAGCAGAGAGCATGAAGAAGAGATTAACGTGCCGGATGATGAACGGCGTTAAAACCCAGTTTACACAGCAATGATGCCGCGCTGGCGTCATCACAAATCACATACAGAGATGACCATTCACGGCGCTCAAGATAGTTTTTGCGCAGTTTATCGAACTCACCCGGTATCCCGGCGACTTTACGCAGCGGTGCGTCATCGCGGCGCACATCATACACCAAATGCACCAGCCTTTTCAGCGTTGGCTGATCGAGCGGGCCATGCAGCGTAATGCGACCAAACTCTGGCGCGGGCAGTAATGTATCCAGCGCAACGTGCTGTTCATGCCCAATAAACTTGCTATAAGCTTCAAACACTTGCGTAGTACCGCGTGCTTTACCTTCCAGGGTATAGCCTGCGATATGCGGCGTGCCGATATCCACTTTTTTCAGCAATTCCACGTTAAGTTCCGGTTCGCCTTCCCAGACATCCAGCACTACGCTTAACTTCTGGCCTTCGTTCAGGCAGGTCAGCAGGGCGGTATTATCGACAACTGCGCCACGGCAGGCGTTAATCAGAATCGCTCCTGGTTTCAGGCTGCGGATCAGTTTTTCATCCGCCAGATGCAGCGTTTTGTACGGCCCGTCTTTAAAGAGTGGCGTATGGAAAGTCAGAATATCCGCATGCTGAACTAATTCATCCAGCGAGCGGAAATCACCCTCATCTCCACGGTCGGCGCGAGGCGGATCGCAAAGTAAGGTTTTAATCCCTAACGCTTCCAGTCGTGCCTGTAAACGGCGACCAACGTTACCAACGCCCACGATCCCCACGGTACGCTCGTGCAGTGAAAATCCATCGCGTTCGGCAAGCATCAGCAGGGAGGAGAAAACATATTCCACCACCGCAATCGCATTACAGCCAGGTGCCGCGGAAAAACCAATTCCCGCCTGCTTTAACCACGCTTCATCGACATGGTCGGTCCCCGCGGTGGCAGTGCCAACAAATTTAATGGGTTTTCCTGCCAGCAAAGATTCATTCACTTTCGTGACCGAACGCACCATCAGCGCATCCGCGTCTGCCAGTTGAGCCACGGGGATGGGACGCCCGGGAACCGCGGTCACCTCACCCAAACGGCTAAATAAGTCGCGGGCATAAGGCATATTTTCATCAACAAGGATTTTCACGTTTGTGTTACCTGTATGAGACGAGAGTTAACCGGACAAGTGTGCCATAATCTCGCGGCCAGGCATACTTGCGAAGATTTCAGGTATAAGGATACGTAATGATACAACCTATTTCCGGCCCTCCTCCTGGGCAACCACCAGGTCAGGGAGATAACCTGCCGTCTGGCGCGGGCAATCAGCCTTTATCCAGTCAGCAACGTACTTCGCTGGAAAGCTTAATGACGAAAGTGACCTCACTGACGCAACAGCAAAGAGCAGAACTGTGGGCGGGTATCAGGCACGATATTGGTCTGTCGGGAGATTCACCGCTGCTTTCGCGTCACTTCCCTGCCGCTGAGCACAATCTGGCGCAACGTCTGCTGGCCGCGCAAAAAAGCCATTCTGCCCGCCAGCTTTTAGCGCAATTAGGGGAGTATTTACGTCTGGGGAATAATCGTCAGGCGGTCACGGATTATATCCGTCATAACTTTGGTCAGACGCCGCTGAATCAGCTCTCACCGGAGCAATTAAAAACCATTCTAACCCTGTTGCAGGAAGGGAAAATGGTTATTCCGCAACCGCAGCAGCGCGAGGCGACCGACCGTCCTTTATTACCGGCGGAGCACAATGCGCTTAAACAGCTGGTGACCAAACTTGCGGCGGCAACGGGGGAACCCAGCAAGCAGATCTGGCAATCGATGCTGGAACTTTCCGGGGTGAAAGATGGCGAGTTAATTCCAGCGAAACTGTTTAACCATCTGGTGACCTGGCTACAGGCGCGTCAGACGCTAAGCCAGCAAAATACGCCGACACTGGAATCACTACAGATGGCGCTAAAACAACCTTTAGATGCCAGTGAACTGGCGGCGTTATCGACATATATCCAACAAAAATATGGCCTTTCTGCGCAATCATCGCTTTCTTCTTCCCAGGCCGAGGATATTCTTAACCAGCTTTATCAACGGCGGGTTAAAGGGATTGAACCGCGTGATATGCAACCGCTGCTTAATCCTTTTCCACCGATGATGGACACGTTGCAAAATATGGCAACGCGTCCCGCGCTGTGGATACTGTTAGTCGCGATTATCCTGATGCTGGTCTGGCTGGTTCGTTAACCCCGACGAAACGACAGTATCGTGACAATAATTCCCAGCACCGCAGAGATCGCCCCGGCAAGAAATACCGAAGAGTAACCAAACGTGGTCGCCAGCATTCCCGCAAGCGGCCCGGAGACGCCGAGGGCGATATCCTGAAACGCGGCGTAACTGCCCAGTGCGGTGCCGCGAACTTGTGAGGGGACGCGTTTAACCACCTCCACGCCCAGCGCAGGAAAGATAAGCGAACATCCGGCTCCAGTTAACGCCGCGCCCGCTAATGCGACCCACGCCCCTGGTGCTTGCCAGAGCAGCAACAAGCCCACGGTTTCTACAAGCAGAGAGACGATCGCCACTTTCACGCCGCCAAAACGGTCCGGCATCCAGCCAAACATGACGCGCATCACGACAAATGCGCCGCCAAACGCGGTAAGAGTAAAGCCCGCCATCGCCCATCCTTTGCTGGCAAAGTAGAGCGAAACGAAAGTCCCGATAACCGCAAAACCAACGCCTTGTAGTGCCAGACCTAACCCTGGTTTCCAGATAAGCCCGACAACGCTCCACAGCGATGGACGTTCTCCCGCCAGGGCCGGTACTTTGCGCACTGTGCCGTTACAGGCCCACGCCAGTAAGGGTAATGCCATTGTGGTGAGCGCCAGTGCGGCAAAACCGTAATGGCTATGAATCAACAGGCCAAGCGGCGCACCAACAGCGAGGGCACCGTAAATCGCCATTCCGTTCCATGACATCACTTTGCCGGAATGTTTTGGCCCAACGATGCCCAATCCCCAGGTCAGAGCCCCCGTCAGTAACTGGCTTTCACCAAAGCCAAGAATCAAACGTCCAACGACCAACAGAGCAAATTTGAACGGTGCGGAGACGGGCAAAATCGCCGCCAACAGCAGTGCGCCCCCCGCCAGACCACAAGCTAACATCCCCTGAAGCGCCGAACGTTTTGCGCCATATTGATCGGCCAGTCGCCCGGCGTAACCACGCGTCAGCACCGTAGCCAAAAACTGAATGCCGACGGCAATCCCGACCATGGTGTTGCCATAGCCCAGCTCATGATGAACAAACAGCGGGATAACCGGCAACGGTAAACCTACGGTCATGTAGGTGAGAAAAACCGCAAAAGCGATGCGGAAGAGCGAAAAATTGGCAGAAGATCGTGTTTCGGTTTGGCTTACAGCAGTCATGCATTACTCCAGAATGCAGCGCAAGGCGAGGAGTATCCCCGTCTCATCTCTCTGGTTTCAGGGTTACGGTGCGTTGGCAGGATTTAACGCATACGTCTTTTTAGCAGGATATCGACAAAGCGGGAAGTTTGCCTGGAACTGGCGGCGATTGTCAATGATGTGAAAAAGGGAACCATCGGGTTCCCTTTTGCGTTAGTGCCGGAGGCGGTATTGGTGCATATCGTCGGATGCGACGCTGGCGCGTCTTATCCGACCTACTCCGAGCTACTCCGACCTACTGCGAATTAATCTTTCAGCTTACGCATTACCAGCGTGGCGTTGGTGCCGCCGAAGCCGAAGCTGTTAGACATAACTGTGGTCAGTTCGCGATCGGTCGTTTCGGTCACGATGTTCAGACCCGCAGCCTGCTCGTCCAGCTCTTCAATGTTGATGCTCGGGGCGATAAAACCGTGTTCCAGCATCAGCAGAGAGTAGATAGCTTCCTGTACGCCAGCAGCGCCCAGTGAGTGACCGGTCATTGCTTTGGTTGCAGAAATCGCCGGGCTCTTATCGCCGAACACTTCACGGATAGCTGCCAGTTCTTTCACGTCGCCAACCGGAGTCGAAGTACCATGAGAGTTCAGGTAGTCGATTGGGGTATCAACACCGTGCATCGCCATCTTCATGCAGCGCACTGCACCTTCGCCAGACGGAGCAACCATGTCTGCGCCATCAGAGGTTGCGCCGTAGCCAACGATTTCAGCATAGATGTGAGCACCACGCGCCAGCGCGTGTTCCAGCTCTTCAACCACTACCATACCGCCACCGCCAGCGATAACGAAACCGTCACGGTGAGCGTCGTAAGTACGGGAGGCTTTTTCCGGGGTGTCGTTGTATTTAGTAGACAGCGCACCCATCGCGTCGAATTCGCAAGCCATTTCCCAGCACAGCTCTTCGCCGCCGCCAGCAAACACGATGTCCTGTTTGCCCAGTTGGATCTGCTCTACTGCGTTACCGATACAGTGTGCGGAAGTCGCACACGCGGAGCTGATGGAGTAGTTAACGCCGTGAATTTTAAACGGCGTGGCGAGGCAGGCAGAAACGCCGGATGCCATCGCTTTGGTGACCACATACGGGCCAACCGCTTTCAGGCCGCGCGGGCCGCGCATTGCGTCAGCGCCGAAAACCTGGAAACGCGGGGAGCCGCCGCCGGAACCTGCAATCAGGCCAACGCGCGGGTTATTCTGGTAAGCTTCCGGGGAGAGGCCAGCATCTGCAATTGCCTGCTCCATAGAAAGGAATGCATAAATGGATGCGTCGCTCATAAAGCGCACAACTTTGCGGTCAATGAGGCCAGTGGTATCCAGTTTTACGTTGCCCCAGACGTGGCTACGCATGCCGGAATCCTTCAGCTCCTGAGAGAAAGTGATCCCTGAACGTCCTTCACGCAGAGATGCCAGGACTTCCTGCTGGTTATTACCGATGCTGGAAACAATGCCCAGGCCAGTAATCACTGCACGTTTCATTCAATACCTCTGTAAGTCGCACATAGAGTAAGTTTCGCATGCACAATAGCGTACACTTGTACGCCGAACAAGTCCGATCAGCCAATTAATAGAGAAATTTGCGCAGCCTGGCACACATCGCTAAGATCGAGCCACCGCCTGTAAGACGAGTAACTTACGTGAAACACTACGCCATACAACCTGCCAACCTTGAATTTAATGCTGAGGGTACACCTGTTTCCCGAGATTTTGACGATGTCTATTTTTCCAACGATAACGGACTGGAAGAGACGCGTTATGTTTTTCTTGGGGGTAACCAATTAGAGGCACGTTTTCCTGAGCATCCACATCCTCTGTTTGTGGTAGCAGAGAGCGGCTTCGGCACCGGATTAAACTTCCTGACGCTATGGCAGGCATTTGATCAGTTTCGCGAAGCGCATCCACAGGCGCAATTACAACGCTTACATTTCATTAGTTTTGAGAAATTTCCCCTCGCCCGTGCGGATTTAGCCTTAGCGCATCAACACTGGCCGGAACTGGCTCCGTGGGCGGAACAACTTCAGGCGCAGTGGCCAATGCCCTTGCCCGGTTGCCATCGTTTATTGCTCGATGAAGGCCACGTGACACTGGATTTATGGTTTGGCGATATAAATGAACTGACCAGCCAACTGGATGATTCGCTAAATCAAAAAGTAGATGCCTGGTTTCTGGACGGCTTTGCGCCAGCGAAAAACCCGGATATGTGGACGCAAAATCTGTTTAAGGCCATGGCAAGGTTAGCGCGTCCGGGCGGCACGCTGGCGACCTTTACGTCTGCCGGTTTTGTCCGCCGCGGTTTGCAGGAAGCCGGATTTAGCATGCAAAAGCGCAAAGGGTTTGGGCGCAAACGGGAAATGCTTTGTGGGGTGATGGAACAGACATTACCCCTCCCCTGCTCCACGCCGTGGTTTAACCGTACGGGCAGCAACAAACAGGAAGCGGCAATTATTGGAGGCGGTATTGCCAGCGCGTTGTTGTCACTGGCGCTATTGCGTCGCGGCTGGCAAGTAACGCTTTATTGCGCGGATGAGGCTCCCGCACTGGGTGCTTCCGGCAATCGCCAGGGGGCGCTGTATCCGCTTTTAAGTAAACACGATGAAGCGCTAAACCGTTTTTTCTCTAATGCGTTTACTTTTGCTCGTCGGTTTTACGACCAATTACCCGTTAAATTTGATCATGACTGGTGCGGCGTCACGCAGTTAGGCTGGGATGAGAAAAGCCAGCATAAAATCGCACAGATGTTGTCGATGGATTTACCCGCAGAACTGGCTGTAGCCGTTGAGGCAAATGCGGTTGAACAAATTACGGGCGTTGCGACAAATTGCAGCGGTATTACTTATCCGGAAGGTGGCTGGCTGTGTCCGGCAGAACTAACCCGTAATGTGCTGGAACTGGCACAACAGCAAGGTTTGCAAATTCGTTATCAACATCAGTTACAGGATTTATCCCGTAAGGATGACGGTTGGTTGTTGAATTTTGCAGGTGATCAGCAAGCAACACACAGTGTAGTGGTACTGGCGAACGGGCATCAAATCAGCCGTTTCAGCCAAACGTCGTCTCTGCCAGTATATTCGGTGGCCGGTCAGGTCAGCCATATTCCGACAACGCCGGAACTGGCAAAACTGAAACAGGTGCTGTGCTATGACGGTTATCTCACGCCACAAAATCCGGCGAATCAACATCATTGTATTGGTGCCAGTTATCATCGCGGCAGCGAAGATACGGCGTACAGTGAGGACGATCAGCAGCAGAATCGCCAGCGGTTGATTGATTGTTTCCCGCAGGCACAATGGGCGAAAGCGGTTGATGTCAGTGATAAAGAGGCGCGTTGCGGTGTACGTTGTGCCACCCGCGATCATCTGCCAATGGTAGGCAACGTGCCTGATTATGACGCTACACTCGTGGAATATGCGTCGCTGGCGGAGAAGAAAGATGAAGCGGTAAGCGCGCCGGTTTATGACGATCTCTTTATGTTTGCTGCTTTAGGTTCGCGCGGTTTGTGTTCTGCTCCGCTGTGTGCCGAGATTCTGGCGGCACAGATGAGTGAAGAACCGATTCCGATGGATGCCAGTACGCTGGCGGCGTTAAACCCGAATCGGTTATGGGTGCGGAAGTTGTTGAAGGGTAAAGCGGTTAAGGCAGGGTAATCTGCTCTGGCATTGCTTGCCGGATATGGCGTGAACGCCGCATCCGGCACATTACTTACTGCTGTGACGCCTGCTGAAACAGGTGTTCCCACATATCGGTCACCAGCGCCTGGTCACGCGGCGACAATTCACCGGCACCAATGGCTTTTTCCAGACTCTGGCTAACGGTTGTATGTACCGCCTGAGCGGAGTGGTCGTCACCACTTTCCAGTTCTGCGATGGCTAATGTCAGGTGGCCACGCAAATACCCACTGGCAAACAACTCATCATCACTGGCATGGTCAACCATACCGTCGATTAATGCCAGAATGCGTGATTCAAACTCCGCGATCATCTTCTTTCCTCATTGTAAAACGTGGCGCTGGCTTCAGTTGAGCGCTTCCGGCCACGGGAACTGTTCCGCCGTAAGTTCCGGCGTGTGATAATAATTTTGTAGTGCTTTAATGAAGCGTGCCGGACGTTCGGGAATGCCGTTTGCCAGATAATCCATCACCTGCGCATGTACCCGCCGTTGAAACACCACGCGGTCCGGTTCGAAATCCCCTTCCAGATTGTCGCAGCTAACATTAAACGGATATCCCGCCGCCACGCAGAACAACCAGTCCAGCGCCTGCGGCTTCACTTCAACATCTTCAAACTGGCTTTGCGTTTGGGCATCGCGTCCGTCGGGACAATACCAGTAGCCGAAATCAACCAGCTCACGGCGCGCTTTCCCGGCAATACACCAGTGCGAAATCTCATGAATTGCGCTGGCATAAAAGCCATGAGCAAAGACGATTCGGTTATACGGTACTTCCGCATCAGCAGGAAGATAGATCGGTTCGTCGTCGCCTTTAATCAGACGGGTATTAAATTCATCGGCAAAGCAGCTATTAAAAATCTCAATCAACTGCTCATAGTGGTGTGTACTGTTCATTAGTTCATCCCCAACCAGTGGAGGATCTCCTGTCCATGGCTATCGTAAAGTAATTTGGCACTCATCACCGCCGAGACGATAACGATCATCGGGCGGATCAGCTTTTGTCCTTTGCTCAACACCAGTCTTGAACCCATGCGCGCGCCGAGGAACTGCCCCACCAGCATCACAAAGCCCGTCGCCCAAATCACTTTGCCGCCGAGAATAAACAGCAGCAAACCACCGATGTTTGACGTTGCGTTGAGTAATTTGGCGTGGGCCGTGGCTTTGGCGAGGTTAAAGCCGCACAGCGTAACGAAGGCTAACGCGTAAAACGACCCAGCAGCCGGGCCAAAGAATCCATCGTAAAAACCGACGCAGCCCCCCGCCACCAGCGCAAATGGCAGTCCATACATCCGGCGCTGGCGATCTTCTTCTCCCAGTTTTGGCATCAGCAAAAAATAGAGGCCGATACAAATCACCAGGATCGGTAAAATCTGCCGTAAGACATCGGCCTGAACATACTGCACCAACAGCGCGCCGCTCATTGAGCCGACAAAGGTCATGGCGATATTGAGTTTCTGATCGCTTAAGCTAACCACTTTGCGCCGAATAAAGTAGATAGTGGCGGAAATAGAGCCGCCGCAGGCTTGCAGTTTATTAGTTGCCAGCGCGTTAGCCGGAGACATCCCCGCCGCCATCAATGCCGGAATGGTGAGTAACCCACCGCCACCGGCAATCGAGTCGATAAATCCCGCCAACATGGCGACAAAAAAGAGAACTCCCAGCAACAGCGGGGAAACCATAAACAGGCTATTAAACGTTTCCATTAGATCACGTGCTCATCCAGTAGCGCCTGGCAGGAAGGCGGCAACGGAGGCGGTGTCTTCTTCTCAGGCTTTGTTGTTCCCGGTTTTGGTGGTTCAAACCAGCTTTGCAGTTCTGCCCCGCAACCATCGCCTGGTGGCGGTAAAGGTTGATCTTCACACTCCAGACTATCGGCAGGACAACGTAATCGTACATGCATATGCGCGCGATGCTGGAACCAGGGTCGCACTTTACGTAACCAGTCGCGATCGGTGCCCGCATCAAGGCAAAGTTGTTGTTTAATCGCCGGATTAACAAAAATGCGCGTGACGTCTTTGTCCTGGGCGGCGAGTTTGATCAAGCTGAAAATTTCTGGCTTCCACAGCGCGGGGACAACGTGTTTACCGTCGCGGGATACTAAGTCCAGTGCTTGCGGGCGCAAGAGCTGCGCGGAGGTCCAGCGTGTTTTTGGCAGTTGCAGGAAGATATCGACATCCAGTCCGGTCTGGTGGCTGGCGTGACCGCCGTTGAAACGACCACCAGCAGGCATCCCCATATCGCCAATCAGCACCGTACCCATGCCCAGATTGCTCACCTGGCGACTCAGACGCTGGATAAACATCACCAGATCCGGATGTCCGAAATAGCGACGCTGATCGGTACGCATGACCTGATAATGTTCGGACTGTATCGGCAACGTGTCAGCACCGACGATACAGCCATTAGAAAAACTGCCTATCGATTGTGCGCTACCCGGCACAGGTTGGGTTATTTTTTGCCACGGCGTCGCTGCCAGGCTGGCGCTACTGGCAAGCAGGGCCAGCAGCGCAATCGCGGTTTTGTTCATTTTTTACCAGCGTGGAATATCAGTCTTCACATCGGCATTTTGCGCCCGTTGCCGTAACAGGTGATCCATTAAAACGATCGCCAGCATCGCTTCCGCGATCGGCACCGCGCGGATCCCAACACAAGGATCGTGACGGCCTTTGGTGATCATCTCAACTTCTTCGCCAAAGCGGTTAATAGTGCGCCCCGGCACGGTAATGCTGGAGGTCGGTTTCAGCGCCATATGGGCAATGATTTGCTGCCCGCTGCTGATACCACCAAGAATGCCGCCCGCATGGTTGCTCTGGAAACCGTCTTTGGTGATTTCGTCGCGATTCTGGCTGCCGCGCAGCGCTACCACGTCAAAACCATCACCAATTTCTACGCCTTTCACCGCGTTGATGCTCATCAGCGCATGGGCGATGTCGGCATCCAGGCGATCAAAGACCGGCTCACCAAGTCCGGCGGGGACGCCACTGGCAACAACGGTGACTTTCGCGCCGATGGAGTCGCCCTCTTTTTTCAGCGCGCGCATCAGTTCATCTAACGCGTCGATTTTGTCCGGGTCCGGGCAGAAAAACGGATTTTGCTCGACCTGCGACCAGTCTTTGATTTCCAGCGGAATGTCACCCATCTGGGTCAGGCAGCCGCGGATTTCAATACCAAATTTCTCGGCGAGATATTTTTTGGCAATCGCCCCTGCCGCCACGCGCATGGCGGTTTCACGGGCGGAAGAGCGCCCGCCGCCGCGATAATCGCGCAGGCCGTATTTTTGTTCGTAAGTGTAATCGGCATGACCTGGACGGAAAACGTCTTTAATGGCGCTGTAATCCTGAGAACGCTGGTCGGTATTTTCGATCAACAAACCGATGCTGGTGCCGGTAGTAACACCTTCAAAAACACCGGAGAGAATTTTGACCTGATCCGGCTCACGACGCTGGGTGGTATAGCGCGATGTCCCAGGGCGACGACGGTCGAGGTCATGTTGCAGGTCCGCTTCCGTCAGCGGAATGCCTGGCGGAACACCATCGACGATGCAGCCGAGCGCCAGCCCGTGCGATTCGCCGAAGGTGGTTACGCGAAAGAGTTGTCCAATTGTGTTTCCAGCCATCACGGCTCCGTTATTGTTGTGTTTGCGTGTTTACTTAATCTTTATAAATCGCGAAATGTTCACGGGCCGCCAGCAGCTGCTCTTTGGTGAGCATAAACACACCATCGCCGCCGTTATCAAACTCCAGCCAGGTGAACGGAACATCCGGATATTGTTCCATAAGATGTACCATGCTGTTGCCGACTTCACAAATCAGCACGCCATCATCAGCGAGGTAATCTGCCGCGTTTCCGAGAATGCGACGCGTCAGTTTCAGGCCGTCGGTGCCAGATGCCAGGCCCAGTTCCGGCTCGTGGCGGTATTCGTTTGGCAGGTCGGACATATCTTCCGCATCGACATACGGCGGGTTAGTGACAATCAGGTCGTACTGCACTTTCGGCAAGTCGCGGAACAGATCGGACCGAATAGGAATGACGTTGTGGATCAGACCGTGTTCTTCGATATTCTGTTCGGCAACCGCCAGCGCGTCGGGAGAGATATCTACCGCGTCGACTTCTGCATCCGGGAAGGCATAAGCACAGGCAATCGCAATGCAGCCGCTACCGGTACACATATCTAAAATGTGCTGCGGTTGCTTGCTGATGAGTCCGGCAAATTTATTGTTGATCAGTTCACCAATCGGCGAGCGCGGCACCAGCACGCGTTCATCGACGTAAAATTCATGGCCGCAGAACCAGGCTTTGTTGGTCAGGTAAGCCACCGGAATGCGTTCGTTGACGCGGCGGATCACGCGTTCAACAATACGGTGTTTTTCGCTGGAGGTCAGACGCGCGGTGCGCATGTCTTCTGGGATATCCAGCGGCAGGTAGAGCGATGGCAGCACCAGCTGTACGGCCTCATCCCACGGGTTATCGGTGCCGTGGCCGTACCAGATATTCGCCGCGCTGAAGCGGCTGACCGACCAGCGCAACATGTCCTGAATGGTTTGCAGCTCATTTACTGCTTCATCAACGAAAATTTTATCCACGTATTCCTCCAGGGCATGATCGCAATAATTTCGGCGGCTAGTTTGCCATGAAGATGACGATAAATCAGCATTCACGCGCGGTGAGTGAGGAAAAATACGTTTAAAACGATCGATTGCGCTACGAGTCGGGTAAACTGTAGGAAAATTAGAAATAGAGACAGTTAAATGAAAAAGAAAACAACACTTAGCGAGGAGGACCAGGCGCTGTTTCGCCAGTTGATGGCGGGGACTCGCAAGATTAAGCAGGACACGATTGTCCACCGACCGCAGCGTAAAAAAATCAGCGAAGTGCCGGTCAAGCGGTTGGTTCAGGAGCAGGCCGATGCCAGCCATTATTTCTCCGATGAGTTTCAACCATTATTAAATACCGAAGGTCCGGTGAAATATGTTCGCCCGGATGTCAGCCATTTTGAGGCGAAGAAGTTACGCCGTGGCGATTATTCACCGGAGCTGTTTTTGGATTTGCACGGTTTGACGCAGCTACAAGCCAAACAGGAACTGGGGGCGTTGATTGCCGCCTGCCGCCGTGAACATGTGTTTTGCGCCTGCGTGATGCATGGTCATGGTAAGCATATTTTGAAGCAGCAAACGCCGCTGTGGCTGGCGCAACATCCCCATGTAATGGCATTTCATCAGGCACCGAAAGAGTACGGTGGTGATGCGGCATTGCTGGTGTTGATTGAAGTGGATGAATGGCTGCCGCCGGAATTGCCCTGACATCATGACGGGCATACGCTTTCACTGACAGACGCCGACGGTTAAGTGTAAGATTATCCAAACAGAACTCAACGCAGGGCACTCAATGATGAATATCCGCACGCTTAAGCTCACTAATCTGGGGCGGTTTGAAGAACTTGAAGTTCATCTGGCTCCAGTGGAGGAGTTCAAGAGCAATGTGACCGTTTTTATTGGTAATAATGGTGCAGGTAAAACATCAATATTAAAATCGTTGGCAACCAGCCTGAGTTGGTTCGTTGCCCGAGTTCGTACTGAAAAAGGTAACGGTAGCCCTATTCCTGAAGACGCTATTCTGAACGGTCGGAGTTCGGCGACAATTGAACTTCAGGTACTGAATACGCATCCAGCGACGGAGGCCGCTACGCCCTACCGTTGGTTGCTTGCCAGAACGGCCAGTGGGAAAAAATCGACCACCGCCTCCAGCCTGCAAGAGGCCAGCCAATTGGCTGCATTTTATCGAGATCAATACACCCAGAATAGCGGGGCATCCTTCCCGCTTATCGCCTTCTATCCCGTAGAACGTGTCGTGCTGGATGTGCCGTTGAAAATAAAAGAACGTCATAATTTTTTGCAACTGGATGGCTACGATAACGCCCTGAATCAGGGTATTGATTTCCGCCGTTTCTTTGAGTGGTTTCGCAATCGCGAAGATGCAGAAAATGAATCGGGCTTACCGCAAGACGTTCTGGATAAGCTCAGTACCAGGATAGATCTCGATAACGCCGTCTTAAATGCATTAACGGCAATCATGGCCTCGTCCCGGGATCGCCAGTTGACCGCCGTCAGAACGGCCATTAGTCGCTTTATGCCAGGGTTCAGCAACTTACGCGTCAGGCGTAAACCTCGCCTGCATATGTCGATAGATAAAAATGGCCAGACACTGAATGTGCTGCAATTATCGCAGGGTGAAAAATCACTGATGGCGTTAGTCGGCGATATTGCTCGCCGCCTGGCAATGATGAACCCGATGTTAG
Source organism: Escherichia sp. WS1451 (assembly GCF_046487365.1). NCBI lineage: Bacteria > Pseudomonadati > Pseudomonadota > Gammaproteobacteria > Enterobacterales > Enterobacteriaceae > Escherichia > Escherichia sp. WS1451. Next base: position 65,366 of record NZ_JBJQJP010000004.1, on the reverse strand, counting down.
AAAACCCGCTAAACGGCGAGGGAATTGTATTAATTGATGAAGTGGACATGCACCTGCATCCAACATGGCAGCGTACAATCATCCAGCGTCTGACGACAACATTCCCACATTGCCAGTTTGTCTTAACAACCCACTCTCCTTTAGTGATCAGTGATTACAAAGATGTGCTGGTTTATTCTCTGGATGATGGCGAATTAACGCAGCTCCCGTCTCTGTATGGGCAAGATGCGAATACTGTGCTTTTGAATGTGATGGATACGGATATTCGCAATGCGACAGTGGCAGAAAAACTTAACGATCTTTTGGATCTGATTCAGAAAAACGACTTTATCAACGCTAACGCTCTTCTGAATACGCTAAGCCTGGAACTTCCTGAAAACCATCTTGAACTGGTGAAAGCCAGAATGCTTCTGCGCAAACAGGAAATTAAACATGCGCGAAATAACTAAAGGGCAACCACCGGCCAGTTTGCAACAGTGGGTGAGAGCAAAACCACGGGATAAAAATGCCAATCAGTGGTTTCAGGAACTTTATGCGCAAAAAAAATGGGATATCGTTGGCGATCTCAGCCAGCAGTGCGCTCAGGAGCAATTTTATCTCTGTGCTTATTGCTGCGATCGCGTGACAGGTACAAACCGCGATACCGTTAATGAACATGTCGAAGCCAGGGATTTAGCTCCTGCTCGCAGTCTGGAATTCACGAATATCGTTGCAAGCTGCAAAACAAAAGGCCAGTGTGACGACTCGCATAAGAACCAGCCATTGCTGTTAACGCCGCTTATGCCGGAATGTGAAACCGAGTTTATCTTCAAGATCAGTGGTCGAATTGAAGGGACGACGCCGAGAGCTATCGATGCAATTAAGGTACTCAACCTTGGCGATAGTGAACGTAATAATCGGGCATTGATTGAAAAACGTAAGCAGCTTTCCGACAGCCTTCTGTGGGCTAATGGCATTGCCCCTTCAGAGGGGCTTGAGGATGACGACCTGCTGCAAGCGGTTATCGACGAATTACTCACCCCCGTCGACGGTTATCTGGCACCTTTCGCTCCCGTGGTGGCGAATATTCTAAAAAACTGGATGACCGCATGACATAACGGATGGCCGATACCCGACCATCCGTACCAGAGTCACTACAATTCATTCAATACATACTGAAAACGACACGTAGAATCAATCGGTTGTCGGCTACTGGTATTCACCTTCACCACAATATCGTGCAGTTGTTTATCCGTTACTGGATGACGTGTAGGGGAAACCGTTACTGTCGATTTATCGCAACCGTAAGAGGTAAAGGTTAACAGTTCCGAGACCACGCGGCAGTATGCTCCTCTGTTATCAAAAACGCTGCCATCACAGAGTTTGCCGTCTTGCATCAGGTAGGTCGAAAGCGTGGTGGTGATGGTCGAGCCATTGGACTGTAACTGCAACGCTTTACTATGGCTGACATAATTCTCATTCCACGAAATATCAAATGAAGTCACCGGAATCGTTGGGCATGCCGTAGCATGATCCGTTGGGCCAGTATATATTCCATATGCATGTTGATCTGATACCTCATAAAAAGAGGCGATCCACGGACAGCCATAATTGTCAGATTGAACGGTAACTTTAAATGTCTCATATGCGCATCGAAACAGCGTCGTATTTATCCCAGGGCAAAACGAGTTATCAGTGCTACTATAGTCAACAAGAGTCAACGTTGGCGCAGGGCCAGACCCCGTCCATGAAACGACCCTCGCGTCAGTGCCTATATACCCGGTAGTATTGTATACCCCATAGGCAACCTCGCCTGGGGTTAACACAGTGACATGTAAGGCTCCTGTGGTGAAACCTGCTCTCCCCATCCCATAGTAAATTTTCACACTATCAAAAGTTGCGCTGGTGAGTTTATCCCTGGCATAACTCTTTGGCGTACCTACACTCATTACGAGCAATATCAGGCTCGCGAAAAACATCATCCATTTTTTCATCTTAAAAATACTCAAAGGTTGCCGTCGCCGTGGCGCTGAAATCACCGGGCGTCACATCCCGCCCACTTTTTGTCTGTAACCAGGCATTGAAGTTGAGAGTGTTACTGCCCTGATTCAGCGGGAACGTCACGCCCGTCGTGTCGTTGATAGGCACCGCTGCGCCCGCCGCCGTTTCAATACCAATCCCGACCCCGGACGCTGACGATGAGGCGTCGATAGCCAGAAATCCGGGCAGTTCGCTGTCTTCCGTTCCCGCCAGCGTCACTCTGACGCTAAACAGCGTAGAGCTTTTGCAATCCTTCAACTGAAAGACCAGCGGCACTCGATCTGACTGCCCAAGATGCATTAAATCGCTGGCGGCAATGGTAGGAAATTGCACCTCCGCCAGCAGACTACCGTTGATCACCGGTGTACAGGATTTACCGAGCAGATTGCCGGTGAAGTGCAGGTTGTCGACCGCCGGAGCAGTACTGCTGCACAGTAACAGCAGACTGCTGATAAAAACCAACGCATGTTTTTTCGTCATTGGTAATCCACCTGTAACGTAGCCCAGGCTTCAAAGTTGGCCTCAGGCAAATCGACGCCGCTCTTTTTGACCGGTACCGCCGTTAACGCCGGCAAAGCCGTTTCATCCACCACCAGTGGCGTATTCAGCTTAAAGCTCTGCCCTGCCTGTTTAAGCCGAATCCCCAGGCCTGCGATGTCCGTGCTTACCGCCGCATCGTCAAAGTCGCTCTGCGTGCCGCTCCAGCTCAAGGTCATTTCCAGTAAAGGGTCACGAACCGGTGTATCGCAAGTAATGCGATACGGCACGATTTGCTCATAATTACTGCCGTTAATGTCGTCGATATTCACGTCCTGAAAGGTTAATTCAATGGTTTCACCGTCGCTAATGGTGCAGTTAGGCGGCTGCACTAAATAACCGTGAAAAGTGACATTTGAGAGCGCCATGGAGCAAAAGCCCCACAGCATAAGAAGTGAGATCCGTTTCATTGGTAATCCACCACAATGGTGGCGCTGGCGCTAAATTCCGCCGCCGTTAACGACGTGCCGCTCTGTTTCACCGGAACCGCTTCCAGCGCTGGTGCGCCCGAGGAGAAATTAAACGGCAGCCATGCGCCAGACGTTAAGTCGAGTATCGAACTATCGCTGGCCTTCTGAATCCGAATACCAAACCCAGGAATCCCCGTGCTGATCACCGTTTCACCGTTAATCACGACCGTTGCCGCCTGCATCTGTAGACGCAGGTCATCCATGGCCAGGTTGTTACAGACAAGCTTGTAATCAATGGGGCGCTTATAATTCACGCCACCAATTCTGGTAATGACAACATTACCGAACTCCACCTCCGCGCCCGTTACCGTACAAGGAGGCGGAGCATCAACAAGCACCCGTAAAATCATATCCACCGATTTGCTCCCTGCCGTCACGGAGCAACTACCGATGCAGCCCACCAGCAACCACGCCCACGATCCTTTCATCCTGGCTCTCCCGTTATCAGCCTTTGCTGCTTTGATCTTCATCCACCTTGCAGGTGTCCCCTTCACAGCGGAAGATCAGCGGCAGGCGCGCGCCGTAGTCGTTGATGTAGGTCAGCACCGGGGCGCTGTCCATTTTTGCCTTTAACGGCTGTGACGTTTTCGGCGACATCACCAGCGGTTTAAACCCGGCGGCGGTCGGCCCTTTCTTCTGTGTGCTGGCATCGCTGATGATGACGTGGTATGGCGTCGGGTTATTGACGGTATAGTCCTGGCCGCTGCGCGTGAGCGTCACCTTAAACTGCCACGGTTTTCTCATGTCGATCTTCTCCAGCGCCTTTGGTCGCCAGAACAGCTTGATGCGCGTTTGCAGGGCAATTTGCAGAGTGTTGGCTTTCCCGGTCTTTGGCGGGATCTCACGCACGTTGTAATAGAACAGGCTTTCGCGATCGGACGGCAGCGTGTGAATGTCCGGCAGCGCCTGAATCTTCACCTGGCCGTTCATCATGGCGTCAATACGCTGCACCGGCGGCAGCACCGCCAGCGGCGAGGTGATTTTGTTGCCCTTCTCGTCTTCCAGCCAGCTTTGCGCCAGGTAAGGCAGCTTTTCGTTGTTGTTACGCAACGTCACGCTGATCGATTTATCGCTTTCGTTAAACACCAGACGGGTGCGGTCCGGGGTGACCGAAGCGTGCGCCGCCAGGCTGACGGTGGAAAGCAGTGCCGCCAGCGCCGTGCTGACGACCATTGAACTGGATAATTTATAAGACATTGATCGTTCCTTAATCAGATTATTGAGTAGCTGAAATTGACGTCGGCGCTTCCGTTGGTGTGACTTGCCGCGTCTGGTCCTGAATAACAGGCTTAATGTCTGGCGCTGAAGAATCAGGGGCTGCCGTTCCCTTTTGTTCACACGGCAACAACAGGCCGCTGAACAGATCGGCAGGTAGCGGCTTCGGCAGTACGATCTCGCATTGTGCGCTGCCTTCCCAGAACACCGTCATATGCTCACCCGCATTGACCCCCGCCAGATAGACATTGCCTTCATCATCCACAATGCCAACCTGCTGCTGCTCGTCGTTTTTCACTTCCGCGCCAAACGGCGGGTAGCTGCCATCACGCAACCGCAGTACCGCCATCGCTTTTTGCCCGCTGATCACTTTGAATTTGCGATAGCCAATTGCACCTTCCGTCAGGGTTGCCTGTACCACCGACTGGGTGGCTTCCGCATCTTCTGGCAGGTTGTTTAAATCGATATACGCCTGATTGCGATAGTAGTTGTTAATATCGGCGACCACCGCCTTGCCAAACATATTGGTGTACACCGGCGCGCCGTTGCTTTCGACCGGCACATTGGCAATCCCGTCGGCGTCAATCAGCAGGCGCGTGCCGCCCATGCTTTGAGTGCGATGCAGCGCGCCGCCATGCGCGGTCAGCGTTGCCCCGCCCTGTAAGGCGATCCCCGCCGAGCGGTATTCCCCCTCATGGTAGTTGGCGCTGAGATCAACCTTCGCCAGCGAGCCGTCGTGACTCAGATAACCATCCACGCTGCCGTGCTGTTCGCTGGTACCGACGTTAACCTGGTAGTGCGTTGCGTCATCAACGCGCTTAAAGTAACCGACCTGGCTGCTGTCCGACCCACTGCCGTAAGAGCCGTTGTAGGTCACGGTGCTGCTGTCGCTCCACGGAATGCTCATGCTGAGGTACATCCCCTTATCCGCGTTATCGTCATATTCGTAGCGATAGCCGGTCACCGAGATGCTCATGTTGCGAATGCTCCCCATATTAAAATAGTGGGAAAACATCAGGTTATAGTTTGTCTGTTCCGGGCGATCCCAGTAAGTACGATGGGAGTAGTTGAGATAGATCGAGACACCCGCAGCGGCAAAGTTCTGGTTATAGGTGATCGTATACATCTCTTTGTCGTTACCGGTCCGCGCCATGTCCGACTGGTTCGCGTCCAGATACTCGCTCATGCTCATGAAGTTCTTTTCAGAAAAACGGTAGCCTGCAAAGGTGACGCGGCTGTTGAGTTCGTCAAAGTCTTTGGCATAGCTCACGCGAAAGGAGTTGCCGTCCAGTTTTCCTTTGCCGTATGCGCTGTCATGCTCCAGGTTGACGTGCGAGTGAGTCACATCGAACGCCAGCGCGCCAAACTGTGCGAGGTCGCGCCCCACCCCCATCGCCGCCGACTGGTAGTGTTCATCTGCCAGCACGCCACCGTAGAGCGACCAGCCATCTGCCACCCCCCATGACGCTTCTCCGCCGGAGAAAAAGCCGCCTTCGGTCTTGTGGTTCCAGTCTTCCGGACGCCCCATCATCACTTTGTAACGCACCTGCCCCTGGCGCGTGAGGAATGGCATAGATGCGGTCGTAACGTCATATTCCTGCACCTGACCATTCTGTTCTTCAACGCGGACGTACAGTGTGCCGGAGACGGAGTCGCCGATATCCTGAATGCGGAATGGCCCGGCGGGAACCTGGGTTTCGTAAAGTACCCGCCCCATCTGGCTGATGGTGACTTTTGCACTGCTGTGCGCCACGCCGGAGACATCCGGCGCATAGCCGCGCAGGTTGGGCGGCAGCATCTGGTCATCGGTGCTGACGCTGCTGCCAATATAGTTAAAGCCGTCGAAAATATCGGAGTTGAGATAATCTTCACCCAGCGACAGCTTCGCTTTTAAAGAGGGTAAGGCCCGCCAGGCGTAATAACGGCTCCAGTCCCAGTTTTTGCTCGTTGTACTGTTACTGCTGTCATCGTCGTCATCGTTGCTGCGGGTGTGCTGATAATCACTTTGCCAGTCTGCGCGGAAACGCCATGCCCCCAGGTTCGCCCCAACGGTACCGTTGCCGCTGATATCATGTGAGTCCTCGCCACCCTGCTCCTGATGACGGGTTTGCGCATTGAGGCTGTAGTCGGCAATCAGGCCAGGAATACCGTCGTCCCAGCGTGAGGGTGGGTCCCAGTCGCTGCTGGTATATTCGAGATAAGCCTGTGGCACTGTCAGCAGCAACGCCGACTGGCTTAAATCATTCTCGACTTCCATCCCATCTAATTGCCCCGGTTTAAGGCATTCATCGTTGTGCGTCCACTGCAGGCTTTTTGCTATCCCTTCTTTCAGCCCCAGCGCCGCCACTAACTCAGGTGTCAGGCAGGCATACGTTTTTGTTGGATCATTTTCAGAGACGTACCAGTTAATGTCGTATTCATCAGAAAGGGGTTGTTTATTTATAAATACACGTAAATTATATTTACCCGCGTCGACATAGCCTTTTTTTGAAAACTTACCGAGATCAATTTTCGTGTCACCCTTTAACTCAAGGAAACGGGGGTCAAATTGAATGGAATCATCAGCCCATGCATTGACTGATCCACCAGAGATTGCCAGCGCAATATAGCAGGCGATTCCCCGCAGCCGAAAATTTGAGTGATTAGGCATACACATATCCGTTTGTGAAACAGTCGTAAATCCGTTGCGCGTTGAAAAACCCCACAGCAGAACGCTGTGGGGTTGTCACATCAGAGATAGGTAATCTGGAATGTGGTCAGGGTTTCGAACTGGCCGAGATCCGGCGCTTCGGTTTCACCCACCAGCCAGGCTTTAAAGTTCAGCGTTTGCTTGTCTTTACCTTTGCTGGTTGAAGCATCCATCACGATTGGCTGAACAATCTTTTCGCCCACTTTATAACCTTTGCCATGGGTATCGCCGATCACCAGGCTCACATTCTTCATGGCAACACCGCTGTCAACGTTGAATAACGCATAGTTATCTGTGTTGGCTGGCCCCGCGTAGTTAGTGCCGGTGAACGTGGTCTCCATGTTTGTTTCAGTGGAAAACACGCAGTCCTGTAAACGGATCTGGAAATCTTTCGGTGTGGTGGTGCCACCGCCGGTCAGTTTAGCCGCACCGATGTCACCCATATCGACTTCCAGTTTGTGATCGTCTGGAACGATAGAGCACGGGGAGTCTTCAATGGTGCCGTAGAAGCGCGCGGTACCGTTGTTGCCTGCTGCAAATGCAGAACTGGAAACAACTGCGCCCATGACCATCGCCGCAGCAATGGCTGTTTTGGCAAACTTACTCATTATTTGTCCTTAAATCATTAAGAGTTATAATATAAACACCTGACATAAAATTAATATATATTATGCCCGATATTTATAGTTAGCCATTGAACATATACACTCCAATATAATCATAGAATGTAAACAAGTATTCTCTGGTGTGTCTGTATGTTGGTCTTATCTATAAAAAAACTCAATTTAGTAATACTTAAACACTTTATGTAGATTTTATTAATTAATACATCTACAAAATACTTTCACCACTTTCCAACAAAAAAACATGCGAATTATCAACAAAAAAACAAACTATTATAATCAACAAAAATGAATTGCTTATAAAGCACACTAAAAAAAATTATAATAACCTTACCATCATTTATTGCTAAAATTTAATATTAATTAAATCAATAAATATATATTCAAGACACAAAACCATTATCTTCTTTATTTTATTACGGGATTCAATAATGGGAAAATATAATAACTATCGAGAGTTGTTAAATATTAACAACATTTAGACAAGAAAAAGAATGATTGTATGACGGAGAAACTGCCCGGTGTACGCGCACGTAACCGGGCATTGATTGCTTAAATTGCTTTTGCCATCTTCAAATTACAAGGGCTCATTTGCCAGTTGAATTGGCCTTTTCCGCTTTCATCAAGCGTTACGCTGGCAATCGCTGACGTGGTAAACATAGGCGGCGTTTCGCCCGGACATAACTCGGCAACCAGATACCCGACTAATGGTAAGTGGGAGATCACCAGTACCGATTCGACACCTTCGTTGGTCAGTGCCTGGAGATACGCACTGACCAGACCAACATCGCCACAGGGCGTTAGCTCAGGCAGAACTTCTACGCTGGAAGGCAGGTCCATACAATCCGCCACTTCTTCCAGTGTTTGCTCGGCTCGCAGGAACGGGCTCACCAGAACACGTTCGATTTCCACTTTTTGACCTTTCAGCCAGTTCGCCATCAGGCGAGATTCGTCACAACCATTAGTGGTCAGAGGACGAACCGAATCACTGGCGGCATCGAGGGCTGCGTCGCCGTGACGCATGATAAAAACTTGCATATTGCACCGCTTTTGTTAACCAGATTCGCCCGTTTTCTTTCATCTGAAACCAGAGAAAGAAAACGGTGGCCGGCATTGTGCCTTATCCATTCACCGAATGAAACGCTGTTTTTTACCTCAATGGCGTAAGTATAGTCAATATGCGTTTACATTTTGAGCAACACTCCGCCATTCAGCGCGGATTCATATAGCTTTGACCTTCTTATTGCAGGTCAGTTGCAGTTGTTTTCCAAAAACTTTCCCCACGCTTGCTCATCTCGACTAAACGCTCGCAAGGGGTAAAACGGGAACCATACTGCGTGGCCAGTCGTTGCATTATTGCAACCACTTCACCCGCACCGAGAGAATCGATGTAGCGGAACGGACCACCGAGAAATGGCGGAAAACCAATGCCAAATACCGCGCCAATATCTCCGTCACGCACGCTACGGATAACCTGCTCGTCCAGACAACGTACTGCTTCATTCAGCATCAACATCACACACCGTTCAGCAACCTGCGGTGCGGAGAGTCGCCCCTGCCCTTGCGCGCCAATGAGCGGGTAAATGGCGGGATCGACCTGTTTTTTGCTTTTACGCCCTTTCTGACCATAAAGATAGAAACCCCGGCCATTTTTTCTGCCTTTGCGATCGTCGTTCAAAATTGAAGAAACAACATTTGCAGGCGCGCTAAAACGTTCTCCATAAGCGGCTTCCAGTACAGGCATAATTTTAGTCCCGGTGTCGATTCCTACCTCATCCAAAAGTTGGATTGGGCCTACCGGAAAACCAAATTTCACTAGCGCGGCATCAATGTGCTCTACCCGTTCGCCTTCGGTCAACATGCAGATAGCTTCATTGATGTAAGGCGCTAAGATGCGATTGACGTAAAACCCGGCTTTATCACGCACAACAATTGGCGTTTTTCCCTGTTTTTTCGCCAGTTTTACCGTTGTAGCGATGGTTTGCGCCGATGTCCCCGCATGGGGAATGATCTCCACCAGCGGCATTTTTTCTACCGGGCTGAAGAAATGCAGGCCGATAACTTGCTCCGGTCGCGCGGCGTGAGCGGCGATATCGCCAATCGGTAAAGATGACGTGTTCGAAGCAAAGATGGTATGAGCGGCGCAATTTTTCTCCACTTCCGCCACCATCTGTTGTTTTAATTCGAGATTTTCAAACACCGCTTCAATAATTAAGTCACGATGGGCAAAGCCGCGATAATCCGTTGTTCCGGAGATTAATGCCAGCTGTTTGTCACGTTCGCTGGCTTTGAGATGACGACGGCGAACTTTGCCCTCAAGCTGATCCCAACTGTACTTCAATGCATGATTTATGCCCTGCGGGTTAATATCTTTAATTCTGACCGGCAAGCCCGCTTTACAAGCAGTAACATAAGCAATACCGCCCCCCATCAAGCCACCGCCTAAAATCCCTACGCTATTTAACGGCGCAGGCGGCGCATCACTGCCGGGGTCTTTCTTCACGTCCGTACTGGCAAAAAAGATACTACGCAAAGCCTGCGATTGCGGCGTCATCGCCAGTTCACCAAAAGCACGGGCTTCAGCGTCATAGCCGCTACTGGTGCCCTGCGCTAATCCCGTTTCGACAACCTCCAGGATGCGTTCTGTCGCCGGATAGTTACCCTGAGTTTTGTGTTCTGTTTTCTTGCCGACCATTTTGAACAGCAGCGCACGACCTAGCGGCCCCGCCAGAATGCGCTCGCGTACAGGTAGCGGGCGGGAAGATAGTCGATCCTGCTTTGCCAACTCAACAGCGGCTTCCAGTAAAATGGATTGCGGAACGACGTCATCCACCAGCCCCAGTTTTAAAGCCTGCTTTGCCCGTAGTTGCTTGCCCGTGAGGATCATCTCCAATGCTGTGCTGACACCTATCAGGCGCGGCAAACGCTGAGTACCGCCTGAACCTGGCAATAATCCAAGCTGAACTTCCGGCAAGCCAAGCACCGTTTTAGGATCGTCACTGCAGACGCGGCCGTGACACGCCAGTGCCAGTTCCAGCCCGCCCCCCAGGCAAGCGCCATGAATAGCCGCGATAACCGGAACGGGCAAAGCATGAATCTCCGCCATCAACTGTTGGCCCTGCCGCGCCAGTGCTTCCGCTTCTTGCGCCGTTTTGCAGTTGGCGATCATGTTGATGTCTGCGCCAGCAATGAAGTTGTCTGGTTTCGCGGAGATAAACACCACGCCGCGCAACTCTTTGTTTTCACGGAGTTGCTTAATAATGGCGCGCACCTGCGAGGCAAACTCCGCCTTCAGGGTATTCATTTTCTCACCCGGTACGTCGATGGTGATAACAGCAATGTTGTCCAGACGGACATTAAGGGTAAAAGCTGATGCCATTTCCATTATTCCGCCTCCACAACCATTGCCGCGCCAAGCCCACCCGCAGCACAGGCGGTCACTAAACCAAATCCACCACCGCGACGGCGAAGCTCATGCAATGTCTGGGTAATCATCCGCGCTCCAGTCGCTGCGAAGGGATGCCCGTAAGCAATCGAACCGCCAAGCACGTTAAATTTGCTCTCGTCCACTTCGCCAGTGGCATGTGCACGCCCCAGTACATCACGAGCAAAACGTTCGCTACCCAGCAACTGAATATTCGCCAGTGTCTGAGCTGCAAAGGCTTCGTGCATATCGATCAATGTCAGATCGCTCATTGTCAAACCGGCACGTTCCAGCGCCAGCGGCGTTGACCAGGCCGGGCCGAGCAACATGTCCTGCCAGACATCTATCGCAGTAAATGCGTAGCTGCGCAGATACCCCAGCGGTACCAGCCCTAATTCTTTCGCCCGGGATTCAGTCATCAGGATCACCGCTGCCGCGCCATCGGTCAGCGGCGTACTGTTTGCTGCCGTTACCGTCCCGTGTTTGCGATCAAACGCCGGACGCAGCTTTGCGTAATCAGCAAGCGTGGAATTGCCGCGAATATTGTTGTCTTCGGCAAGCGGTTGTTTATAAGGAGGGATAAAGGCAGTCATCACCTCTTCTTTGAGTTTACCGTCTGACCACGCCTGAGCGGCTCGCTGATGCGAACGGTGCGCCAGTGCATCTTGCTGTTCGCGAGTAATACCGTAGGTTTTCGCCATTTGTTCGGCGGTGTCCCCCATCCGCAAGCCGGTAGAATACTCTGCTACCGCAGGCGGTACGGGCATTAAGTCGCGTAAACGCAGGCGAGAGAAGAGTTTCAGGCGCTGGCTCATGGTTCGAGCTTTGTTGACATCAACCAGCACGCGCGCCAGTTTTTTACTGACGCCAATGGGCAATACGGAAGAAGAATCGGCCCCACCGGCAATCCCCGCTCGAATAGTTCCCGCCATCAGACTTTCTGCGACGTTTGCAATCGCCTGGAAACTGGTAGCGCAAGCGCGGCTGACGCTGTAAGCATCGGTATGGACATTCATTCCGGTGCCAAGAACAATTTCACGCGCAATGTTGGGGGCTTCCGGCATCTGAACGACCTGACCAAAAACCAGTTGTTCAATCACTTCGGCGGGGATCTCGCTGCGTGCCAGCAATTCGCCTACGACCATCTTCCCCAAATCAACAGCGGGAATGCCATGAAAAGCCGTCGCCTGACGGGCAAAAGGCGTACGTAAGCCGCTAACAATGGCGATACGATCGCCCTGGCGGGTAACCAGCGGTAAAACCTGACCCATAACACTCCCCTGTAAAATAATAAATAAAGTGGTCTGACCTGATCATAGTCTTAACCATTTTTTTACATTTAGCCAAGTGGAGAAAAGGGAAAGTGGGAGCTATGACACAGAGAGAAAAGTAGAAGAGAAAATAAAACGCCCCCGCCAGGAACTGACAGGGGCGTATATACCCGAGAGGAATTAACGCAGACCCAGCTGGAAGATCAACATTTCAGCTTCGCAGGCAAAAGTGAAATCGATATCCAGGCGTACACCGTCAGACTCTTCAGTGAAAGTCGGGGTGATTTTGCACGGTTCGGATTCCACGCTACGGGCTTTTTCAGTCAGCGCCGCCAGCGTTTGTTCTGCTTCTGCGCGGTTTGCAAACACGCGGCTATAAGACGCGGTGCAGTCGGAGTTGTCCATAATGGTGCCAACATCCATACAGCAGCAAACCGGGGTTTCATCAGCACTACATTTACTCATCGTTGATTTCCTCTGTATGTGCACCCAAGGTGCCAGATAAACGTTGTGGATATTTTACGCTTCCGGAAAGTGCTGCTCCAGTTGTTAATTCTGCAAAATCGGATAAGTGACCGAAATCACACTTAAAAATGATCTAAAACAAAATTCACCCGAATCCATGAGTGCGCCACCTCCAAATTTTGCCAGCTGGATCGCGTTTCTTAGATCATATTTGAAAAAAGATAGAAACATACTTGCAACATTCCAGCTGGTCCGACCTATACTCTCGCCACTGGTCTGATTTCTAAGATGTACCTCAGACCCTACACTTCGCGCTCCTGTTACAGCACGTAACATAGTTTGTATAAAAATAAATCATTGAGGTTATGGTCATGAGCCAGAAAACCCTGTTTACAAAGTCTGCTCTCGCAGTCGCAGTGGCACTTATCTCCACCCAGGCCTGGTCGGCAGGCTTTCAGTTAAACGAATTTTCTTCCTCTGGCCTGGGCCGGGCTTATTCAGGGGAAGGTGCAATTGCCGATGATGCAGGTAACGTTAGCCGTAACCCCGCATTGATTACCATGTTTGACCGCCCGACATTTTCTGCGGGTGCGGTTTATATTGACCCGGATGTAAATATCAGCGGAACGTCTCCATCTGGCCGTAGCCTGAAAGCCGATAACATCGCGCCTACGGCATGGGTTCCGAACATGCACTTTGTTGCACCGATTAACGACCAATTTGGTTGGGGCGCTTCTATTACCTCTAACTATGGTCTGGCTACAGAGTTTAACGATACTTATGCAGGCGGCTCTGTCGGGGGTACAACCGACCTTGAAACCATGAACCTGAACTTAAGCGGTGCGTATCGCTTAAATAATGCATGGAGCTTTGGTCTTGGTTTCAACGCCGTCTACGCTCGCGCGAAGATTGAACGTTTCGCAGGCGATCTGGGGCAGCTGGTTGCTGGTCAGATTATGCAATCTCCTGCCGGGCAGACTCCTCAGGGGCAAGCATTAGCAGCTACCGCCAACGGCATCGACAGTAATACCAAAATCGCTCACCTGAACGGTAACCAGTGGGGCTTTGGCTGGAACGCCGGGATCCTGTACGAACTGGATAAAAACAACCGCTACGCATTGACCTACCGCTCTGAAGTGAAAATTGACTTCAAGGGTAACTACAGCAGCGATCTTAACCCGGCTTTTAATAACTACGGTTTGCCAATTCCTACCGCGACAGGTGGCGCAACGCAATCGGGTTATCTGACGCTGAACCTGCCTGAAATGTGGGAAGTGTCGGGTTATAACCGTGTTGATCCGCAGTGGGCAATTCACTATAGCCTGGCTTACACCAGCTGGAGTCAGTTCCAGCAGCTGAAAGCGACCTCAACGAGTGGCGACACGCTGTTCCAGAAACATGAAGGCTTTAAAGATGCTTACCGCATCGCGTTGGGAACCACTTATTACTACGATGATAACTGGACCTTCCGTACCGGTATCGCCTTTGATGACAGCCCAGTTCCGGCACAGAATCGTTCTATCTCCATTCCGGACCAGGACCGTTTCTGGCTGAGTGCAGGTACGACTTACGCATTTAATAAAGATGCTTCAGTCGATGTTGGTGTTTCTTATATGCACGGTCAGAGCGTGAAAATTAACGAAGGCCCATACCAGTTCGAGTCTGAAGGTAAAGCCTGGCTGTTCGGTACTAACTTTAACTACGCGTTCTGATAACGCGTTCGCCTGGATAAAGTCACCTGCTATGCAGGTGACTTTAACTCCCACACTTCAACGAAAGTTGTTTCCTCATTGCTTGCCTCCTGAGTTTTGCAAACAGCCTGATGGTAGCTTGCCCTTTCAAATCATTAAGTGGTATCCACAGACAAACCTGAAGGGAAAGGCTTATTTTCAGGCGTTCTGCTCGTCTTTCTCAAAGAGTTTACTTTTCTGAATTTCCAGGATACTCAAACCACCCTGGCTATTGTGCGCTCATACACTCAAATTAAAGATAGGGTCTAAATAAATGAGCGTTTTTTGATAGTCTATTTTATTAGGTAATATATATTTGTAACAAATCAATCAACATGGAATAAAATCATGCTACCATCTATTTCAATCAACAATACCAGCGCAGCTTACACAGAATCCATCAATGAAAATAACAATGATGAAGTTAATATATTAGTACAAGAGCTCAAAAACCTTTTTAATGGTAAGCAAGGAATAAGCACCTGTGTTAAACATCTACTTGCGCTTATAAAAAACGCCATACGAGGAAACGACAATCCTGATAGATTTAATATTAATAATTCCTCAGTTGCTTATATTGATATTGGCTCCAATGATACAGACCATATTACTATTGGTATCGATAACCAAGAAACAATAAAATTACTTGCGAGCTATAAAGACAAAGAACTCGTCCGTGCTATCATTAATGACAACATAGTTGAGAAGACTCATGATGATATAAATAATGCTGACTTTACTGATGGTAGTATCGTTGTTAGTGGTAATGAGGGTGCTATTGACTCCAATGATACAGCCGATATTACTAGTGGTATCTATAATCAAGAACCAATAAAATCACCTACGAACGATGAAAACAAAAAAGTCGGCCAAACCATCATCCATGAAAATGTAGTAGAGAATACTCATGATATCAATAACAAGGAAATGATCTTCAGCGCATTAAAAGAAATATATGATGGAGATCCTGGTTTTATCTTCAATAAGATATCACAAAAACTCAGACATACGATAACGGAATTTGATGAGAATGGGAAAAGCGAACCAACGGACTTATTTACCTGGTACGGTAAAGATAAAAAAGGCGATTCTCTCGCTATTGTAATTAAAAATAAAAACGGAAATGATTACTTATCTCTCGGTTACTACGATCAAGACGACTACCACATTCAAAGAGGAATTCGTATTAATGGTGATAGTCTCACCCAATATTGTAGTGAAAAAGCCAGGAATGCTTCAGCGTGGTTTGAAAGCAGTAAAGCTATCATGGCAGAATCATTTGCAACAGGTTCCGATCATCAGGTTGTAAACGAGCTCAACGGGGAAAGACTGAGAGAGCCAAACGAAGTTTTTAAACGTTTAGGTCGAGCAATAAGATATAATTTTCAAGTGGACGATGCAAAATTTAGACGCGATAATGTAAAAGAAATAATTTCTACTTTAGTCGATAACGAAGTTGACCGTTCTCAAAATAAATATGACCACTTTAAGGAAATCGAAGATAAAGTTGAAAAAAGGCTTCAAAATCGCCAGGCTAAATATCAAAATGAAATTAATCAACTATCTGCATTGGGTGTTAATTTTTATGATAATTAAAATTGTCCAGTTTTTTTGATTTTTCAACGTCTGAATATCGGAAACAGACAATGACGAACATCAGTATTTTTACATAATTATGTCCAGGTCATTGTCGGTTTATCTTCTTTTACTTGGGGTAATTGAGGAATAACAACAAAAAAGGTGAGTTTTGTGACTCACCTTTTTTATTTGTTTCTTATTCAGAATCGATATCTTTTAAATCATCCTGAATCGCTTGCGCGTTCGGATTTTCCTGCGGTTTGAGTTCGCCGCCATTAGCGATGAAATCATGACGCTGGAAGTACGCTTCGCGCACCATAATATAAGGATCGGACGACTGACGCAGCAGACCATCGGAATCCAACAACTGCGCACGAGTTTCTATCCCTTCAAGCGTCCATTTACCCACAGACATCGGCCAGGTCAGCCAGGAAAGAACCGGGTAAAGACCATCCGCCATATCACCACCGTCATCACGCAGCGTGAAGCTACCGTAGAACGGTAACTGAACGTATGGCCCATAACCCACACCATAATGACCAAGCGTACTACCGAAGCGGTGAGGTTCAGTCCGTTGCAGTTTCGGGTTCGCCATCCCTGCAACATCAATAAAGCCGCCCATCCCCAAAATGGTGTTCAGGAAAAAGCGGGTAAAGTGGACCATCCCCTGATAAGGGTCGCCCTGCAAGAAGTAGTTAACCATCACCGCAGGTTCTTCAAGGTTGCCAGTAAAGTTGCTCAAACCGTTACGCGCCGGTTGCGGAACATAATCACGCCAGGCGACAGCGACCGGTCGAACAATATACGGGTCTAATACATTGAAGTTGAAGTTGTACATGGTGCGGTTGAACCCTTCTAACGGGTCAGAACGCCCTTGCTGATCTGTACCGGAACTCGCACACCCCACCAGAAGCGTAGTTCCCAGAGCAAGCGCCGACAGGCGAAGCTTCATAAATGTCTCCCTGTTTTTTTATGGCTTATGCAGTTTGCCATCCATGACGGAACGATACCGTATCCGCCTGTTTAGGTGTGGGCGATTGTAACAGCACGTCAACTGATGTCCAGACGCCCTGATTTGCTGATTTGATCATAGCCTGGTAATCGCCGCCCTGTAGGCTACTTGATTCTATAGAAACAGAAAAAGGCAAACGCGGCCTTTTCTACATTTTCAGAGTAACTCCCGCCAGTTGCGAGCAAAAAAGCCGCTACGCTTTAGCTATACGTGCTAATTCAAGAGAAGAGACCATGGACAACGACAAAATTGATCAACACAGCGACGAAATTGAAGTTGAGAGTGAAGAAAAAGAGCGCGGCAAAAAAATAGAAATAGATGAAGATCGACTCCCCTCCCGGGCGATGGCAATTCATGAGCATATCCGCCAGGATGGTGAAAAAGAGCTGGAACGCGACGCAATGGCACTACTGTGGTCAGCCATTGCGGCGGGTCTGTCGATGGGCGCTTCATTACTGGCAAAAGGGATATTTCATGTCGAACTGGAAGGTGTGCCGGGCAGCTTCTTGCTGGAGAATCTCGGTTATACCTTTGGTTTTATTATCGTCATTATGGCCCGCCAGCAATTATTTACCGAAAATACCGTGACTGCGGTACTACCTGTAATGCAAAAACCGACAATGAGCAACGTTGGCTTACTTATGCGGTTATGGGGCGTCGTGCTGCTGGGTAATATTCTCGGGACAGGTATTGCGGCGTGGGCATTTGAATATATGCCAATCTTCAATGAAGAAACTCGCGATGCATTTGTCAAAATCGGCATGGATGTGATGAAGAACACCCCCAGCGAGATGTTTGCCAACGCGATCATTTCCGGCTGGCTGATCGCCACTATGGTATGGATGTTTCCTGCAGCGGGTGCGGCAAAGATTGTGGTGATTATATTGATGACCTGGCTTATTGCCCTGGGTGACACCACTCACATCGTTGTCGGTTCTGTTGAAATCCTCTATCTGGTGTTTAACGGTACGCTGCACTGGAGCGATTTCATCTGGCCCTTCGCACTACCTACTTTAGCGGGGAACATCTGCGGCGGCACCTTTATCTTCGCGTTAATGAGTCATGCACAGATTCGTAACGACATGAGCAACAAGCGCAAAGCAGAAGCACGCCAAAAAGCAGAACGTGCGGAAAACATTAAGAAAAATGATAAAAACCCGGCATAAATGGCGAGGGTTTAAGCAATCGAGCGGCAGTGTACTTACCCCGCAGTCCATTAGCGGGTATACTCATGCCGCATTGTCCTCTTAGTTAAATGGATATAACGAGCCCCTCCTAAGGGCTAATTGCAGGTTCGATTCCTGCAGGGGACACCATTTATCATCCCCCTCGCAATAACCCACTTACAATCAGTGAGTTATCTTAAAATCCTTAGTATAGTCAACCAGCACTTCGATATGTGAACGCAAATCATCATGCATTCGTGAACTTAACTGGAAACCTCCCCCATTCGATGTCAAAATGACTACCCCAATAAGTTGCCAATAATCAGGCTAATCAATACGGGTCAGTCTTGCTGGTCAGTGATCATAAAAATGTCACCTCATATTAGACACAGCAAATAATTGTGTCGATTAAACATACTACCTTCAGCATAACCGTTCCTGAAAAATTATTATATTCAGTAATCTGAATAAATTACTGGACTGCTATTTTTCTCAGCAACCATATTTAGCAGCAAGCCAGAAAATCTGAATGATTACAGATGCTGGCCTGCTGAATCTCCCTTCTGGAAATCGTCAGAATCTAGTGATTACTTACTTTGTTCTGGTTTCTCTTCATTCTTATTGTGCACTTCCACTTTGGGTAATTTATTAAAAACCAGATTTTCTTTTTCAACCAGAGTCATGACTTCTTTGGTGATATCAGCTGACTCGTTATGCGCAAGCACAACACCTGAAGACAATACGGCAATATTTTTAGGATTGTCTTTTCTCCATGTGCCTATAGCATTATCTATCGCACGGGATAACACCATTTTTGCGCTATTTTCCTCAATAACATATTGTCGTTCCAGTTTTTGTCTGGCATCAAGAAGCAGCGCCTCTTTATTCGCGTTATCTGCGAATACTTTTTGCGCATCCTCATATCCTTTTTCAAGAATACTCTTAACCTCATTCAGATGTTTTCTGGCCATGTCTCCGGCGGCAGACTGATTATAAATAGCATCGATATTAACAACTGCAATTTCTTTTGACTTTTTCATATAAAAAACACCAGTAAGTACAATCAGCAACAGCAGCACTACTGCATTAACAACAGAAAATTTCATTACAGAACTCATTATGACAACCCTGAGGTGGCAGGAGGTCCCCTCCTGCCACTGTGTGATTAGAATATATATTTAATACCCAGCATTGCCTGGGCATCACTGTACCCTTTATCGCCAGCCTGAACACCAACATTGCCCCAGACATTCAGGTTATCTGACAATTTACCCTGAACACCCGTTTTGACTTCAGCAATATTTGTAGCTCCGTCCTGACTGAGTGCCGTATTATCCATTTTGACACCCCAGCTCCGTGTATTATGGATCCAGTTAACTTCCACAAATGGCTCGAACTGATGCGCCTTATTATCATCAGACGCACTCTTACCTTTCAGGTAAGTTCTGACGCCCAGACGACTCTGGATATTACCGTCTCCGCTGAGCTGAACTTTCGTGCCATTCTTCTCCGTATGCTCACTGGCTCTTACATTCATCCACGTGATCTGGGACTGCGGCTGAATATACCAGTCATAGTGACTACCCTGGCTACCGGTAAATTCGCCGGCTTTAAAGGTATAACCCGCTTCCACTGAACCGGTAAATCCACGGGATTTCCAGGACTCCGCAGCCAGTTTTTCACCATTAACGGTATTATTAAACCATCCGTACTGGATCCAGGTATCGACATAAGCCCCGTTGTCATTACCGTCATTCTGCTGCCACGTTCCGTATAAACCGGTGCTGTATCCATTGATCGCACCTTTAGATTTATATCCCGAAAGCGAGGATGTCGTGGAACTCTTCTCATTTCCATAACCGGCCATAATCCCCAGTTGCAGACGGTCCTGACCGTCAGTCCATTGCGCAATGCTGCCACCCAGTTGCACAACATAACGGTTACTTTGCGTATTCAGCTGTGAACTGCTGTCCTTCCAGCGATTATGACCGCCGATATGACGCATCCACATACTTGTTGCTTTCTTCTCACCAGTAAACACATCGGTATAGTAAGTTTCCCCCTCACGATCGTGCATTCTGATGTTGAACAGCGTGTTGGCTGCCGCTATGTTCGCAATATAAGAGCCCGCTTCCGGACGATAGACCTTCTGTACAGGTTTATCCGGCGTGGGGTGTGGCTGTGGCTGCGGTTGTGGCTGCGGCTGCGGTTGTGGTTCTGGCGGCAATTCAGAACGCAGATACCAGTTACCGTCAGTACCACCCGCATTACCTTTATGCAGGAAATATTCCCATGCCCCTGCCACCGCACGGTTCTGCAGTCTGAAGTTACCGTCAGACTGCCCACCGACATGCACAATCTCAATGCCGTCAGCGGTCTGAGCCCCCTGGCCCCGGACATTATTCACCACCACGCCGGTATCACCGGAGGTGTTACCCGTGACAATCAGTTTGTCAGTGGCAGAAGTATCATCCCCCAGCACGGTATTGATAATTAACGTACCGCCACCAGTGTAATCGCCATTTACGGTCAGGGTATTTCCTGTCTTACCACCGGCCAGACGAATGACGCCGGTATTGGTCAGTGAGCCAACGGTAAAATTGCCCGCCTCTGCCGTTTCATAACCTGAGAGAGCATTCAGTGATGCCAGTGTTCCCTGGTTATTAACCTGACCCGAAACGGTCCCCAGCCCACTCAGTGTGCCGCCATTAAGAACATGAATGTTTTTGGATCCTGACAACGTCGCGCCAGCGGCACGGGTGACTGAATCATCACCGACAATCAGAACGCCATTCTCAACCGTGGTATCACCGGTATAAGTCAGCTCATGATTAATGATCAGATTACCCGCCCCCTGTTTCACCAGAGCGCCGGAGCCAGTAATATCATTCTTCAGTAACCAGTTTCCACTGGCGGTAAGCCAGGTGACACCATCACTGTCAATCAGCCCGGTGCCCAGGTGTTTTTCATCTGAAGCCCGCAGAGCAGCATCTTTCTGCACACGGAATTCACCGCTGAAATTACTGTTATCCCCGGAAAGCGTCAGATCAGTGGTGTTCAGTATACCCACTGAACCTTCTCCGGACAGCGATTTACTCAGGTTACTGCTGACTCCGCTACCGTCGGCGATATCAATCGCCAGGCGATCATTAAGGCTTTCAAAGCTGATGGAGCCCTGGCTTCCCAGCCCCTGTGCGCCGTTCATTTCAACCAGCGCCCCCTGGGTAAGGCTGGCATTACCGGTAAACCCGATATTGGTGCCATGTACCGTCAGATTGCTGCCCGTGACAGCCAGCGTTCCCTCACCGGACAGCACATTGTTTTCAATGATGCCACCATTATCATCCCCCGGCTGACGCTGCGTGCCGCTGACCGTGAGTACACTACCGCTATCAAGCTGAATGTGCGCTCCCGTTTCTGTCTGCAGTGCACCGACAGTCTGGCTGTATCCGTTTGTTCTGAAGACTGCATTGCTGGCGACGTTCAGATTACCTGTTGCGCCAAGTACATTATTATTTGCCATCTGTAATGTGCCGCTGCGCACCAGCGTATCCCCGGTGTAGTTATTACCGCCGTTAGACAGTGTGACAACCTGCCCCGCAGCTTCGATGGCCAGATCCCCTGCCCCCGTTAACTGTGCGCCAAGATCTGTCTGCAGTCCCTGGGCATTCGCTCTCGGTGTCAGCACCAGCGCTTTATCACCGGTTCCCTGTAAATCCAGCGACTTCAGCCCATAGCCTATGTACAGTCCGTCACCTTTAATACCGTCGGAGCTTCCCAGCAGCTTATAGTCATAATTTCCCTGAGCTACAACTTCACCGCCCTGAGTGACATCAAACGTCTGACTGTGAGAAATAGCCTGCCCGTTTTCATCCACCAGTTGCAGTTGCCCGCCAGTACCGGTGACGGTACCCGCTGCATTCACCAGTGTGACCAGGGTCTGCGCATCATCCTGCTCCAGCAGATTCTTACGGGTATCAACAGCCGGAATATCATTAATCACTTCATCTGGCATGGTGACCTGAATTGTGCCTTTCCCCCGGATATCCAGCGTACCTGCAGCAGAGGTTTCAATACTGTTGCTGGCAATGGTATCGCCCGGCATAACGGAACCAAAAATCAGCGTTCCGCCATTGAACCCAAGACCGCCAATCTGCTGAACACCGGAGCCAACCGTTGTGATATTCCCGGTTTCAGACATCAGCATTGCATGGGTTAACCCGCTCGTATTCAGCCCTTCCAGAGCAAAGCTACTGGTACCCAGCTTCAGAGTTCCGGCAAATTGATCCCCGACGTTATGGCTGAATTCAAAAGCAGATGTGTCGGCATCAAGACGGGCAGACAGTGTTCCTGTGCCTGTTAACAGTGGATCAAAGGTAAAGTTGCCTGCAACTGCGGGAATAATGGCCAGTTCGCTGCCCGATTCAATATCGACGGAACCCGGGCCGGTCCCCCCATCGGTCAGCACAAGAGCTTCCTTCAGAGTGACAAGCGAACTGTTCTTCAGCCCGACATGTTCAAAATTCCGTAGTTTTACAGCAGAATCCAGCGTATGAATGGCGTTATCAAAAATCAGGGAATCAGAATCTCCCTGCCCGCCATCCAGCAGGTTCCAGGTTGCCCCTTCGCCTTTAATGGTGAAGGTGTTCTTCCCGGTACCGGCAGTAACCTTATCAACATGAGCCTTACCATTGAGCGTTACATTGTTATTGCCATTTCCTGCAGTCACTTCTCCTGTCAGTATGCTGCCATCATCAAATAAAAATGTATTGTTACCCTCTTTTGCACTGACGGTTCCGGTAATACTGCCTTTATTGGTGAATGTGTTATCACCGCCGTTCAGAGCCACAACCCCCTGAATTTCAGCACCGCTGTCATTCAGTACGGTGGTATTCACGGCGTCATCAAACGCCATTGCAGTCCCGGTGGCGGACGCAGCTTTAATCTGACCTTTATTGGTAAAGGACTGTGCTTTTGAAGCATCCACTACGGCATGACTCAGAGAAGCAGAGATGAGATTACCGCTCTGAACCACTTCACTGGCCGCATTGTTAACCACCAGAGCGGAACCGCCATCGGCCTGTGTAACATTGACACTTGCACCACTCTTCACGACAGCACCATCTTTAGTGTTGGCGAAAATACCCGTGCCGCCCGTGCCTTTCAGATTAATGACTAATCCAGCGGAGTCAGACATATCCAGGTTATTATCGGTTTCACTTCCGTCAGCTTTCTGGAACGCCAGTGCAATTCCACTGCCGTCTACATTAATAGTGCCGCTGTTGGTCTTGGCCAGAGAAGCAGAAGTTCGCACACCAATGCCATCAGCCACATTAATTTCAGTCGTATTGGTTAACTGAATGCCTTCAATTTCTGCACGGTTCTCAATCCCGTGACCGACCGCACCTGCAGCATTAACATTGATTTTCGCACCATCAATAACCAGCCCCACAGCCCCTGTATCCAGCAGGATGCCATGCGCATTTTTCTGACCTTCGATCGTTCCCAGGCCACTCCCTGCCAGGTTCAGTGACGCGCCCGCCCCCAGCTTAATGGCAGCCTCACCATCCACAGCGACGATATCCCCTCCCGTGCTGGTAATCTGAGCGTGTTCACCTTCAACAAATAATGCAACGCCATTGACCGCTATACGGCTTCCTGTATTTTCAAAACGACCATTATCAACCCAGACGCCGATATTATCTGTACCGGTAGTGAAATCAATGTTGCCGCTGTTAATCAACAGTCCCTGATTACGCGTAATAAAGCCCTTGGCATTATTCAGCGGCGAAGAGATATCTGCCTCATTGGTAATAACCGAGCCAGTATTCGTTTGTGTAATACTGCCATCCAGAGCGTATTCATTTCCGTCAACTTCCGCGACAACAGCGCCATCCCCTACAAGGTTAACTGATGCCCCCTGTTTCAGCGTCGCTGTCGCACCACCAGTTACATATAATCCCTGAGCCTGAGCGCCCAGGATCTGGAAATCACTGCCAGCATCAGCCAGGACATTGCTCCCTTTCCCTGTGGCCCAGATACCACGGCTGCCTGTCCCGGAGGTTTTCATCAGCAAAGAGCCGGCCTGTTTTGCCCCATCTTCAATACGGAAAAGTACAGAACGTTCCCCACTGGCATCCAGCAGAGTTCCCGGTGCAATATTCGTCTTAATGGTTGCACCATCTCCGATAATACGAAAAGCAATCTGATCGGTAATACCAGAGCCGTCAGAAGCAAAGTTCGGTACTGCCGAGCCATCAAGGTTAACAGTCCCTTTATTGCTGGCCTCAACGCCAATCGCCCCCTGTCCCTGCAAAGATATAGTACCCGCGGTCATATTAACCGTTGTTGTTGTACCAGATGCTTTTATACCCGTTGTACGGTTAGCATTATCTCCCCCCTTGAGAACGAGATTTCCCGAGTTATTAATCGTTGTAACATCTTGTGTGGCATTAGCAATTAGTCCCACACCACCATCCTGAACTGTAATATTTCCGCTGTTGGTACCAACAGCACCCTCCTCAACCCGGACGCCCACTGTATTCTTTCCAGTAAAGATGATATTACCGGTATTATTTAGAGTGGCCCCATTACGGGCGATATACCCGGTCACTTTATCCTGGGTGGAACTTAACTGAGCCCCCGCCGTTAATAGTGTGGTCTTGTCCTTCGGATTAATGAGTTTGCCGGAAATATCATAGCCATTGCCATCCGCAATACCGGCTATTGCACTGGCATTATCCATATTGATAATGGCATTACTTTCAATTGTGCCCTGCGCTCCCCCTTCAATTAAAGTCGCTGTAGCCCCCTCCCCCGTCAGGTTGATGGTCATTCCTCCAGACGTTACTGTCGAGGCCACACCGCCATCCGATTTCCCCGTGGCAATAAGTGCATAAGAGTTCTTACCAGACGCCGTAAGTGCAGAAGAAGCATCTGCAGTTCCCTGGAATGTCGCACCGCTGGCAATACGGAATAATGTTGAGTTTTCAGTGGACACATCCATAACACCGCTTCCGGTATTATGAATGGCAGAGTCCTTTCCATAGACATAAAAGCCTATCTGATCGCTGCTGCCAAATAGCACTGCACCATTGCCTGACAAGGTAAGACTGCCGCCATCTTTGGCAAAAACCCCCACAGCACCAGTACCGGAAAGATTGATTTTTCCGGATACATTAACATTGCTTCTGGCACCTTCCACCCAGGCACCATAGTTACGGAAACCACTACTGATACCCTCGCCGCCAACATTTATCGTACCGTCAGAATTTAATTGCCCTGCATTGATTACCTGTAGCCCGGTACTGTTCAGACCATTAACATTGATAATCCCGGAGTTTTTCATCCCGGAGCTATTATTTGCCAGCATGCCAACATTCAGTGCAGGTGCATCACTGTCATAACCGTCAATAGTGATAGTCCCTTTATTTACCACATCAACACTCCCGGCATCCTTTGCCAGGATTCCGTAGTTCCCCTGAGCCCCCCTGCCCAAAAAAATAGTACCTTCATTAACGACTTTGTTTGCACCATTTTGTACTTCAATCGCAACAGAACCCACAGCCGAATGAGTCGCAGTTTTATCCTCCGCAATACCTACATTGATGCTCCCGAAGGCCGAGTTAATAAAAGAGCCTCCAGCTCCAACATTTACACCTCGTGTTTTGCCATTATTATCATTAGTTGATGCATCGGCAGTAATATTTATTGTGCCTTTATTTGTTGCCATGCCCCCATTACTAACAACAATTGCGGTGTTAATCCCCTCTGGAGCGAAAGCATTTTTAAATGGGCGAATATTAATAACACCATTATTAATGGCTGAAGAACCATTACTACCGGCAACCATCCCCTCTGCCTGGAGAGCATATTTATCATTATTATCCCAAACAAAAAGTGTACCATCGTTAACAATGGTACTGTCTTGATAGGCAATCATTTCAGTACCAATGGCATCAATGACCCCTTCATTAACACCGGTCCCACCATTAGTTGCAACGATCCCTCCTCCATTCCCATAGGCAGGAAGAACTCCAGTTAATTTACCCGTTTTACCTAATATTGCTCGTGCGTTATTGGTTGCATGGAGAACAGCAAGCAGCCCTACATTTTCTTTGTAAGGAGTTGAGTCTATACGTCCCCCAGCGGTCATATCCACATTGTAATTATGCTTGGTGACAATAAGGGCCTTATTAAATTCAGCATCATACTGCTTATAAGAAAGCGTTTTGTCCTCTAGTGACTTTATCAAATATTGATTATATTGCTTTAAATCATCAAGAGAGTTAATATGGTGTACTTTTCCCGCCCAATCAGTAATTGTTCCAGCATATTTCATTGAGTCAATGATTTTTTGAGTAACGCCGCCCCCCTGCATGGTTGCACCAGGCTGAAAATAAAAATCATTGACCGAGTTCCATACAACAGAGGAACCTTCTCCATCAGCTACAGCAAGCTGTGTATTTTTAAAAAAATTACCGATTGCTGGTGAACCCACATCCAAAATAGCTGTACCGCCATTATTGGCTGTTACAAAACGTGTCGCATTGAAAAAATCTGCAGTGCCACTAAAACCAGGAATGGTTTCATTTCCTCCAGTCCCCGCATCGCGTTGTGAGAAAGAGTCAGTATCAAACACTTGAAGTGTTTGATAAGCGCCAGTAACCTCATCCTTCACTGTAATGGTTTTTGTTTTTTCTCCGGTATTGACGTAAATCAATCCGGATAAATTATCTCCAGTGGTGTAACCATTTAAAATTGCCTGTTCTACAGTCATCCAGATAAGACCTGACCCACCAGACTGGACGACATTTGGACCAGTGATGTATTCGGTTTTACCACTTACTGTTGCAGCCCCAACACCCGAGTTATTCGTACCCGGACGCCAGTCTGGTGACAATATGACATCTGCCATTGCGTTATTGCAATTAATTGCAATAGCGCCCCCCAGAACCATTGCTGATAAAGCAATTCCTAAGCGAGTTGATTTACATTTTTTTCTACAACTCGTCAATTCTGAAACAACATCCCATTTTTGGGTTGTATGGTTCCAAATGACTTTATATATCTTATTCATAACACTAATACTCTTGAACGTACATTATAATTGAATATTTTCACTAATAAGGGAACGCGGAATATTTATAAATTGATGTAAACGTTTTACCCCGAGTTTATCCATAGCTCTACGACGATGCGTCCACACAGTCTTACTGGATATACCCAAGGTGTTAGAGATCCATGCAATATCTTTTCCTTCCTTGGTATATATAAAGATACTTTTCTCCCTCGGGGATAATTGTCGTTCTAAAAAAGAAACTTTATGACTCGCGCGAATATTTTTTTTGCACCTCCAGCCATTGATAAATTTATCTATATAGAAACAAAATTGCTCTGCTGTTAATTTCCACGGTATGAAAGGTATGCCTTTATTACTAACTACACCATTATCCCCCCATGCCAGGCACGGAATATTGACAGGCTGGCTTTTTAGCCATTGGTGAATGAAATACAGTGAGCGTATACAGGTAGTAGAATCATTATCAGGGAATACAGGTAACAACAACGATTGCTCATCCCGAAAGCAAGATGTGCCAAAATCACGAATCAGAGAAGAATAGTCGTCCACAGCGATGACTTTCACGTACGAAAAACCCCGCCAACGCATACTCTTAATTGCTTGAATTATAAAAATATTTTTTGTCGTCGTAATCAAAACCATGCAATCAATTTCCTGTTATCCCCTTTCCCAATTTCCTTTTGCTTTGCACACCGGGGGGAGACAAACCTTGAGGCACAGGTTTACAAAATGACCCATTTTGACAACATCAATTTAATTAACTACAAATAGCACAAAACGCAGGTAAAAAACCTGCGTATTTATTTTAATTCAGAATATAATTTTGATTATTATTTACATTTTGGCTTTATACGCCAAAGATTAAAAAGAAGACAAACCTACCTCTTTATGTGTAGATTGACGTCACACATTGATCTAAATCAGTAAATTTAATGTTTTTTATAGAAAAAAATGTTTTTCTATACGAGAATTTCTAAACAAAGATTGGGTTTACATTTTGGGTCAAAATGTTGCTTTTTTGCGTCACCTCTCCCCCACATTTTTTCAAATCTCATTGAATTAGAAGCAGTATAAATTACCGTATGCCTGATATTACGATGCCCGAGATAGTCCTGAATAAGACGGGTATCCACACCATTATCTGCTAGTGAATAACCACATGCATGGCGTAACATATGTGGATGAACTTTAATATTTAAACCTGCATTTTTACCCGCAGCAGAA
Organism: Escherichia sp. WS1451; assembly: GCF_046487365.1. NCBI lineage: Bacteria > Pseudomonadati > Pseudomonadota > Gammaproteobacteria > Enterobacterales > Enterobacteriaceae > Escherichia > Escherichia sp. WS1451. The sequence continues at coordinate 36,861 of NZ_JBJQJP010000004.1, read as the reverse complement.
ACTATGTTATAAAATCGTTGTCTCGATAATGGTTTTCCTGTTCGGGAAACAAATAACCACGGGTTATCATTGAAATGTTTAACATTTAATGAATTCCTTTCATTCAGCCAGTTTGTTATTGCAATCACCTCTTCCTTTTGAAGTGGATGGACTGTACTGAATCCATTTTTTATCCGTTGAATATATATTTTTTCTGTAGTTAGTTCTAAATCCGACAACTGCAGAGATAAGAGCTCACTAACACGCAGACCATGAAAATAAGCCAATAAAATCATGCAAACATCGCGTGAAGAGCAACTCTTTTGTCTTACAGATTGAAGTAGTAAATTAATTTCATGATGCGTTAAAAATTTTCTGTTTTGCATAAATCACCTCTATTTATATAAAATAGCCATGTCAACTATGATGAAAGAATTACATTTAGTCAATAATATAATTCATATAGTTGCTGTATGATTATAGATTAATTTATTAAAATTCACCTAATCTAATTAATCGCTTGTAAACGCATATAAACAACCTTCGTTATGTAACTATCGTTCAAAACCCTCCTGTAAATATAAAGAGCCCTATAAGATGATTATAAAAAAGTCCTATAACCCGAAATAGCATCCCCTCATAAAATTAAGCTCAACATCGGCATATTTAAAAAGTATCCAATGCAATTAATATTTTATCTAAAATTAACATTGTATCTTGTATATATTACATCCATGAATGTATGAATTTTTTTATTTAAAAATTAATGCACTATAACAAAAAACATCACCGAGTGTTAAAACTAACACAACAATTAACCAAAATAATATGACTGTTTATTTTTCATCCGTAAACAAAAAGGTACAAATATTTTCACCACAAAAAAACCACCAGCATGTCATTGAATTACTATTCACAATACACACCTCCTTGTGCTTATTTATGCTCATTAGTTGACTAATAATGATCTATGCCCGCTGGGCAACTATCTCTCTGGCGGGGTATTGATGAATATCCATTTAGTGGCATAATTTAAACCCCAGCTCATTATTTGCTTATAAAAAACAAGCAATAATACCAGGCTCTGGTATTTATAGTTTATTTTTTAACTTAATTAGTATAACCGATAATATTATGCGCAAATTTATTACTCATAGTGAATGGTTGTTATTTTTTGAAGCCATCAACGGTTCAAAAAATGAAATTAGAGATAAAGCCATGTTACAAATGGCATATGTACATGGTCTTAGGGTAAGCGAGCTTATTGCACTAAAGATTAGCGACATTGACTTTTCAGAGTCAGCAATATATATCAAGCGTTTAAAAAATGGATTATCCACAGTACATCCCCTGCAAAAAGAAACTGTTCTGTTATTAAAAAAATGGCTAGCACTACGTGATAACATAGTAAAAAAACCTTTTGAAGACTCTTTATTTCTTTCTTGTCAAGGAAATAAAATCTCGAGACAATATGTGTATAAGATGTGTAAGAAATATAGTCACAATATGAATATTAATATTCATCCTCACATGCTTAGGCATGGTTGTGGGTATGCTTTAGCTAATCAAGGGTTAGACACCAGACTAATACAAGATTATTTAGGGCACAGAAATATACATCATACGGTATTATATACAGCCAGTAATGCAGCAAGATTTAAACGAGTATGGGAGGGTGATGTGTTAGATATAAAGAAGATATAACCCCTGTTCTAAAGGCCTCAATTCATTGAGGCTTTTAGCCCCTCATTTTTATGACATACAACTGATAATCATAATAGATCCTCAATATTAATCAAAATGAGAAATAAATCACCTTTTTATTAAAAATTAATTTTTTTAAAGTCACAAACCAACACATATAATATTTAATAAAAATGCCACCAGCAAATATATTGCCACTTATCTTTTCTCTGGTAATCTAGTTTACTATAAATTATCGCTCTCCAATATTCGACGCCAAGAAGATGTGGTTATTTTATTTATCCTTTTCGTAACTATTGACAAAACAATTCCCATATAAAAATTGCAATTTATAAAGCCAACATACACTTACAGTGCATAATAAGGTTATTTAGGAACCAGATGATTTAATGTATTATAAGGTATAACATTCATATTGACTTACCTGTTCTCTTAACCAAGTAATAAATGCCTCAATTTTTGGCCACTGCCTGCCCGGTAATGTGGTGATGTAATAATGCTGATGGCATTTCACCGTCATATCGCCAAACGGCGCGACGAGCTCACCACTGGCAAGCCTTTTTTGTACCAGGCGTTTTCTTCCCATCGCTACCCCAATATGATTCATCGCAGCGATAACAGCTAAATCAGAACGATCAAAGCCAATCCCAGAAGATGTCGGCAAATTAACCGCATAATGTTGCGCCCAACTATGCCATTCATCCGTACCGGAGTCGTTGCTCCATGCCTGTCTGTCATGGAGCAACGTACAGTGGCGCAGGTTAATTACCTGGTTGGTTAAAGCATGTCTTTGAGCGTATTCCGGGCTACATACAGGCAGGATTTCTTCATCCATCAGAAAGTGATGAGTCAATTGCGCTGACGGCGCGTCATCAAAGTATATTGCCAAATCGATTCCGGCACGTTGCAAATTGACATTGTCATTACCAGTAAGCACGGTGAGCGAAATAGACGGATAGCGGCGTGTAAAGTCACCTAATGCGGGCACCAACCAGCATTGGGCGATAGAGGGCCGGGAATACAGCGTTAACGTTCCCGATAATTCCTGATTTTTGATATCAAGAATTTCCTGGTTCAGGGTATCCAGCGACGATTTTAGCGCCCAATAAACGCGTTTCCCCTCGTGCGTTAATTCCACTTTGCGATGGGAACGAACAAACAACTGAATACCTAATTCTTCTTCCAGCTGATTGATACGGTGACTTACCGCACTGGGGCTCAGCGACAATTCCTCTGCCGCAAGGGCGAAGGACTGATGCCTGGCTGCCACTTCAAAAGTATGCAGTTTTGATAGTTGCCAGCCGTTAAGCAGTCGATTTCTTATTTCACGAAGGGGTTCCATAATCACCTCATTTTTCTCTTAAGTGTAAAAAAATAGCGGCAAAATTTCAGCTGTAAGGTGAGCTAAAGTGAACCATATCTCAATTCACCTTCATTTTTAGATGTAAATCACTCCCTTGATGCAATTTAGCTCATGTGAAAGGCAAATTTTATCGTTTGTCAGCCTGCGTTGTTTTTTTGTCCAATATCATCAGGTTAATCACAGGGGAAGGTGAGATATGCACTCTCAAATCTGGGTTGTGAGCACGCTGCTTATCAGCATCGTGTTAATTGTACTGACCATCGTGAAGTTCAAATTCCACCCGTTTCTGGCGCTGTTGCTGGCCAGCTTCTTCGTGGGAACGATGATGGGTATGGGACCACTGGATATGGTAAATGCTATTGAAAGTGGAATTGGCGGAACGCTGGGGTTCCTTGCTGCGGTTATCGGCCTGGGCACGATACTGGGAAAAATGATGGAAGTATCCGGGGCCGCAGAAAGAATTGGTCTGACACTTCAACGCTGTCGCTGGCTTTCAGCTGATGTCATTATGGTGCTGGTTGGCCTGATTTGCGGCATCACGCTATTTGTTGAAGTGGGCGTCGTGCTATTGATTCCTCTGGCTTTTTCAATTGCCAAAAAAACCAATACCTCATTGTTAAAGCTGGCCATTCCGCTGTGTACCGCATTGATGGCAGTGCATTGCGTGGTTCCCCCACATCCGGCTGCTTTATATGTTGCCAATAAGCTTGGCGCAGATATCGGTTCGGTGATCGTCTACGGTTTGCTGGTTGGGCTGATGGCATCACTGATCGGTGGCCCACTTTTCCTTAAATTTCTGGGTCAACGACTGCCCTTTAAACCTGTACCCACAGAGTTTGCCGATCTCAAAGTTCGCGATGAAAAAACACTACCGTCATTAGGCGCAACGTTATTCACCATACTGCTACCCATTGCGCTGATGTTGGTTAAAACGATTGCCGAATTGAATATGGCGCGTGAGAGTGGTTTGTATACCTTGCTTGAGTTTATTGGCAACCCTATTACTGCCATGTTTATCGCCGTGTTTGTCGCCTATTATGTGTTGGGTATACGCCAGCATATGAGCATGGGGACAATGCTCACACATACGGAAAATGGCTTCGGTTCTATTGCTAATATTTTGCTGATTATCGGGGCCGGAGGCGCATTCAACGCCATTTTAAAAAGCAGCAGTCTCGCTGATACGCTGGCAGTTATTCTCTCCAATATGCATATGCACCCGATTCTTCTGGCCTGGTTGGTGGCACTTATTCTGCATGCTGCAGTGGGCTCCGCTACGGTGGCAATGATGGGGGCAACGGCAATTGTTGCACCCATGCTGCCGCTGTATCCCGACATCAGCCCGGAAATTATTGCGATTGCTATCGGTTCAGGTGCGATTGGCTGCACGATCGTTACGGACTCGCTTTTCTGGCTGGTGAAGCAATATTGCGGCGCTACGCTCAATGAAACATTTAAATACTATACGACAGCGACATTTATCGCTTCAGTCATCGCTCTGGCGGGCACATTCCTGCTGTCATTTATCATCTAAGCGCAAAGAGACGTACTATGGAAAACGCTAAAATGAACTCGCTCATCGCCCAGTATCCGTTGGTAAAGGATCTGGTTGCTCTTAAAGAAACCACCTGGTTTAATCCTGGCACGACCTCATTGGCTGAAGGTTTACCTTATGTTGGCCTGACCGAACAGGATGTTCAGGACGCCCATGCGCGCTTATCCCGTTTTGCACCCTATCTGGCAAAAGCATTTCCTGAAACTGCTGCTACTGGGGGGATTATTGAATCAGAACTGGTTGCCATTCCGGCTATGCAAAAACGGCTGGAAAAGGAATATCAACAACCGATCAGCGGGCAACTGCTACTGAAAAAAGATAGCCATTTGCCCATTTCCGGCTCCATAAAAGCACGCGGCGGGATTTATGAAGTCCTGGCACATGCAGAAAAACTGGCTCTGGAAGCGGGGTTGCTGACGCTTGAAGATGACTACAGCAAACTGCTTTCTCCGGAGTTTAAACAGTTCTTTAGCCAATACAGCATTGCTGTGGGCTCAACCGGAAATCTGGGGTTATCAATCGGCATTATGAGCGCCCGCATTGGCTTTAAGGTGACAGTACATATGTCTGCTGATGCCCGGGCATGGAAAAAAGCGAAACTGCGCAGCCATGGCGTTACGGTCGTGGAATATGAGCAAGATTATGGTGTTGCCGTCGAGGAAGGACGTAAAGCAGCGCAGTCTGACCCGAACTGTTTCTTTATTGATGACGAGAATTCCCGCACGTTGTTCCTTGGGTATTCCGTCGCTGGCCAGCGTCTTAAAGCGCAATTTGCCCAGCAAGGTCGTATCGTCGATGCTGATAACCCTCTGTTTGTCTATCTGCCGTGTGGTGTTGGTGGTGGTCCTGGTGGCGTCGCATTCGGACTTAAACTGGCGTTTGGCGATCATGTTCACTGCTTTTTTGCCGAACCAACGCACTCCCCTTGTATGTTGTTAGGCGTCCATACAGGATTACACGATCAGATTTCTGTTCAGGATATTGGTATCGACAACCTTACCGCAGCGGATGGCCTTGCAGTTGGTCGCGCATCAGGCTTTGTCGGGCGGGCGATGGAGCGTCTGCTGGATGGCTTCTATACCCTTAGCGATCAAACCATGTATGACATGCTTGGCTGGCTGGCGCAGGAAGAAGGTATTCGTCTTGAATCTTCGGCACTGGCGGGTATGGCCGGGCCTCAGCGCGTGTGCGCATCAGTAAGTTACCAACAGATGCACGGTTTCAGCGCAGAACAACTGCGTAATGCCACTCATCTGGTGTGGGCGACGGGAGGTGGAATGGTGCCGGAAGAAGAGATGAATCAATATCTGGCAAAAGGCCGTTAATAACGTTTCAACGCAGCATCGCCATCCTTTCCCTGGGTGAGCGATGCTGCCGATGACGCAGACTTAAGATTCTGCCGTTTTACCTGCTATAGTCTCCTCTTTTTCCATCACCCAACGCCTTTCGCTGTAAACGGCGGTTTCGCAAACCAAACCAAAACCGTAAGTAAGATAAAAGCAATAGCCGCCATACGGAAAATCTCATTTGCAGAAATAGAAAGTGACTGCTGGGTTATTTCATTATTAATTTCATTAAGAACTCCTGAAAGCGAACCATAGTATTTATCCATAATTTGTGACGATGAATTAAACACGGGGTTAAATTGATCGATGTTTGCTGTCAACTGACTATGGTGTAACGATTCGCGGCGTCCCCACAGCGTCATTGTCAACGACGTACCAACTGATCCTGACAAGGTACGAAAAAAATTACTCATACTCGAGGCATTGGCAAATTTATTATCTGGCAAGCCTGAAAACGAAATCGTTGTTAAGGGTAAAAAGAAACAGGCAACGGCGAATCCCTGAAAAAACTGTGGCAAAATGATGCCTGTAAAATCAATCGTTGGCATAAATGTCACAGAACGCCAGTAATAGCAAACCGCATACATCAAAAAACTAAATGTCACCAACAACCGCATATCAATTTTGTTGCCATAACGTCCTATCAAAGGTGATATTAATAGTGGCATGATGCCGATGGGCGCATAAGCAAGTCCGGCCCATATCGCATTATACCCCATCGTTTCCTGGAGTAACTGCGGCATAAGGACGATCGCTCCAGAGTAAAATAAATACGCGCATGTGATACTCACAATACCAATGGTGAAATTACGGGACTTAAACAAACTGAGATCAAGAATCGGGTTCTCTGAGGTCGACTCCCAAATGACTAAAGAGATCAGAGAAATAACTGATACTACTGTTAATATTATTATTGTACTCGAGTTGAACCAATCCAGATCGCGCCCTTTATCAAGCATAATTTGCAAGCCACCAACACCGAGCACTAACAGGGTCAGTCCTGGTAGATTCATTTTGACCGGTGAAGTCTCAGTTTCTCTTCCTTTAAGTAAGGTTAAGCATAATGTCAGGACGATAATCCCCATAGGGACATTGATTAAAAATATCCAACCCCAGCTAAAGTTATCACAAATATAACCGCCCAATATCGGCCCACATATCGGCGCGATAATCACGGTCATAGACCATAATGCCAGAGCAAATGTTCTTTTTTCTGGTGGATAATTCCTTAATAATAAACTCTGTGACAGTGGAATTAACGGCCCCGCCATTAATCCCTGAACGACTCTAAAAAATATCAGCACATCAAGATTGGTCGATAAACTACACATTAAGGAAGACAGCGAAAAAAAAGTGACTGAAAGTAAAAATAACCTTAATTCGCCTATTCTTTGTGCCAGCCTGCCGGTAACAGGGATCGCAATGGCATTTGCTACGCCAAACGAGGTGATAACCCAGGTGCCTTCGTCTGTTGATGCTCCCAGAAAGCCAGATATTGTCGGTATTGCGACGTTAGAAATAGTGGAATCCAACATTTGCATAAACGTCGCTAATGACAATGCAATAGTGACGCACCATAACGTCCCACCGGTTAATGGTGCCGGAGTTGATTTAGTGATTGCCATTAAAGTTGTCCATTATGCGAAATAATGTTGCTAATTTCTTTTTCTATCGGACTGGTATCGATAACTAAAGCCTTACTGGTATAAGCAGGCATGGACGTCACGGTTGAAGCCAGATCGGGCATCTCGGCAATGTCTTCGTTCCTGGTATCAATAGTTGCAGTCATCGATAAACCAATGCGCAAGGGATGTTCCATGAGTTCTTTTGGATCAAGAGAAACTTCAACCGGGACACGCTGAACGATTTTGATCCAGTTCCCTGTCGCATTTTGTGCAGGTAATAAGGAGAACGCATTGCCGGTTCCCATATTGATCCCTGTCACCCGACCATGAAACACAACATTTTCACCATAAAGATCGCTGATAATATTGACCGGTTGACCAATCCGTACATCCGTGAGTTGTGTTTCTTTAAAGTTGGCATTAACCCACATTTGATGTGCCGGTACGACAGCCATTAACGATTGTCCGGGGCTCACTGTTTCGCCGACCTGAACGCTTCTCTGGGCAATATAGCCGGTAACAGGACTCTTAATATCCGTACGTTTAAGCGCTAACCAGGCTTCTTTGGTTGCATCCGCCGCTTCAACGACTTGTGGCTGACGGTTTAATGGTGTGTTCATTACCAAAGCTTTATTCGCTTTATAAGCCTGGATAGCGGCATTCAATGCCGCTTTGCTACTTATTAACGTATCTTTGGTATGCTCCAGCGTTTCTTTTGAAATAACCCCCTGCTTCGCCAAAGGTACACGACGGTTATAATCTTCTAAAGATTGTTGATACTGAATACGTGCTGAAGCGACTTCGGCACTGTATTGTTTATCCTGTAAGTACAGTTTATTCGTTTGCCGAACAATATTGGCCAGATTATTTTTAGCTTTATTGAGTGCGATAGTGGCATCAGTCTTATCCAGTGAGACTAAAATGTCACCCTGTCGAACGTAGTTCGTATCTTTATGATTAACGACAGTGACGCTGCCTGAAACTTGTGCAGAAATTGGATCTGCATTCCCCGTGACATAGGCGTCATCTGTACTAATCATGTCTTCTAATTCCATTGACCAATAGGCATAGGCACCTGAAAACGCAATAAATAAAACCACCGCTAACAAAGCAAAATATTTTCTTCTGTCAGAATGTTTTTTATTTGAATTAATCTGTTCCACTATTATCTCTCATTTCGCATAGATGAAATTTATGAATTGAATGAAAAGAGTATTCATTCTTCATATCAAACACAGTGCATGTGTTGCACATTATCCCAGGAACGTTGGAGGCCTAATTTAAATGAGGTGCAAAAGAAACAACAGAGGACTAAACCGTAGCTTTTGCAATACAATTCTTACGCCTGTAGGATTAGTGAGAAGACTTATAGTGCTAATGTGAAACTATAAATCATCGGTATCATCCCTGATTTTATTGTTGACATTTTATTTATGCCGACTATTTATATGGTATACTTGTCGAATTATCTTAAAGGAAGCTCAAATTTTCTTATTTTTATTGAGAAAATGAGATGATGCCTTATGTCTGTATTACTACAGGGAGAAGGGAAATGCTTCATTGCAAAGGGAATAATCTATGAACGCAATAATTATTGATGACCATCCTCTTGCTATCGCAGCAATTCGTAATTTATTGATCAAAAACGATATTGAAATCTTAGCAGAGTTGACTGAAGGCGGAAGTGCCGTTCAGCGGGTGGAAACACTTAAACCTGATATCGTCATCATTGATGTCGATATCCCCGGAGTTAACGGTATCCAGGTGTTAGAAACGCTGAGAAAGCGCCAATATAGCGGAATTATTATTATTGTCTCCGCTAAAAATGACCATTTTTACGGGAAACATTGTGCTGATGCTGGCGCTAATGGTTTCGTGAGTAAAAAAGAAGGCATGAACAATATCATTGCGGCTATTGAAGCTGCAAAAAATGGCTACTGCTATTTCCCCTTCTCTCTCAACCGGTTTGTTGGAAGTTTAACGTCCGACCAGCAAAAACTCGACTCCTTATCGAAACAAGAAATTAGTGTCATGCGGTATATTCTTGATGGCAAGGATAATAATGACATTGCTGAAAAAATGTTCATCAGCAACAAAACTGTCAGCACGTATAAAAGTCGCTTGATGGAAAAATTAGAATGCAAATCACTGATGGATCTTTATACATTCGCACAACGTAACAAAATCGGCTAACCACATGAAGTTTTTACCCTATATTTTTCTTCTCTGTTGTGGTCTTTGGTCGACCATAAGTTTCGCAGACGGAGATTACATCGAATATCGTGGCATCAGTAGTAACAACCGTGTCACACTTGATCCACTACGTCTGAGCAACAAGGAATTACGCTGGCTCGCGAGCAAAAAAAATCTTGTGGTTGCAGTACACAAGTCCCAAACAGCTACGTTGTTGCATACCGATTCGCAGCAACGGATTCGTGGTATTAATGCTGATTATTTAAATCTTTTAAAAAGAGCGTTAAATATCAAATTAACACTCCGGGAATACGCAGATCATCAAAAAGCAATGGACGCGCTGGAAGACGGTGAAGTTGATATAGTGTTATCACATTTAGTTGCTTCGCCGCCTCTTAATGATGACATTGCTGCAACTAATCCTCTGATAATTACCTTTCCTGCGTTGGTCACTACCCTTCACGATTCAATGCGACCGCTTACCTCATCAAAACCAGTAAATATTGCTCGAGTAGCAAATTATCCCCCAGACGAGGTAATTCATCAATCATTTCCAAAAGCAACAATTATCTCTTTTACAAATTTATATCAGGCATTAGCATCCGTCTCAGCCGGACAGAATGATTACTTTATTGGTAGTAACATCATTACCAGCAGTATGATTTCCCGTTATTTTACTCACTCCTTAAATGTAGTGAAGTATTATAACTCACCGCGTCAATATAACTTTTTATTAACCAGAAAAGATTCAATCGTTCTTAATGAAGTACTCAATCGATTTGTTGATGCTTTAACAAATGAAGTTCGCTATGAAGTATCACAAAATTGGCTTGATACAGGAAACCTGGCCTTTCTGAACAAACCATTAGAACTCACTGAACATGAAAAACAGTGGATTAAGCAGCATCCCGATTTAAAGGTGCTGGAAAATCCTTACTCGCCACCCTATTCTATGACAGATGAAACTGGCTCAGTTCGGGGCGTGATGGGTGATATTCTTAATATTATTACCTTGCAAACAGGTTTAAATTTTTCTCCGATCACCGTTTCACACAATATTCATGCTGGGACACAGCTTAACCCCGGTGGATGGGATATATTGCCCGCCGCTATTTATAGTGAAGATCGAGAAAATAATGTTTCATTTGCTGAAGCCTTCATAACAACGCCTTACGTTTTTGTCATGCAAAAAGCGCCTGACAGTGAACAAACATTAAAAAAAGGAATGAAAGTTGCCATTCCATATTATTATGAGCTTCATTCGCAATTAAAAGAGATGTATCCGGAGGTAGAGTGGATAAAAGTCGATAACGCCAGCGCTGCATTTCACAAGGTCAAGGAAGGTGAACTTGATGCTCTGGTCGCGACACAGTTAAATTCGCGTTACATGATCGACCATTACTATCCTAATGAACTTTATCATTTTCTTATTCCCGGCGTTCAGAATGCATCACTTTCGTTCGCTTTTCCTCGCGGAGAACCGGAACTTAAGGATATTATTAATAAAGCACTGAATGCAATTCCCCCAAGCGAAGTTCTGCGCCTGACGGAAAAATGGATTAAAATGCCCAATGTGACCATTGACACATGGGACCTCTATAGCGAGCAATTTTATATTGTCACGACATTATCCGTTTTATTAGTTGGCAGTAGCCTTTTATGGGGATTCTACCTGTTACGCTCAGTTCGTCGTCGTAAAGTCATTCAGGGTGATTTAGAAAACCAAATATCATTCCGAAAAGCACTCTCGGATTCCTTACCGAATCCAACTTATGTTGTAAACTGGCAAGGTAATGTCATTAGTCACAATAGTGCATTTGAACATTATTTCACTGCTGATTACTATAAAAGTGCAATGTTACCATTAGAAAACAGTGAATCCCCCTTTAAAGATGTTTTTTCTAATACGCATGAAGTCACAGCAGAAACGAAAGAAAACCGAACAATATACACACAGGTATTTGAAATTGATAATGGCATCGAGAAAAGATGCATTAATCACTGGCATACCTTATGTAATCTGCCAGCAAGCGAACATGCTGTTTATATTTGTGGTTGGCAAGATATTACCGAGACGCGTGATTTAATTCATGCACTCGAAGTAGAGAGAAATAAAGCGATCAATGCAACTGTCGCAAAAAGCCAGTTTCTGGCAACAATGAGTCACGAAATAAGAACACCAATAAGCTCCATTATGGGCTTCCTGGAACTACTGTCGGGTTCTGGTCTTAGCAAGGAACAACGGGTGGAGGCGATTTCACTTGCCTACGCCACCGGACAATCACTCCTCGGCTTAATTGGTGAAATCCTTGATGTCGACAAAATTGAATCGGGTAACTATCAACTTCAACCACAATGGGTCGATATCCCTACTTTAGTCCAGAACACTTGTCACTCTTTCGGTGCGATTGCTGCAAGCAAATCGATCGCATTAAGTTGCAGCAGTACGCTTCCTGAACGCTACCTGGTTAAGATCGACCCTCAGGCGTTTAAGCAGGTCTTATCTAATTTACTGAGTAATGCTCTCAAATTTACTACCGAGGGGGCAGTAAAAATTACGACCTCCCTGGGTCACATTGATGACAACCACGCTGTTATCAAAATGACGATTATGGATTCTGGAAGTGGATTATCGCAGGAAGAACAACAACAACTGTTTAAACGCTATAGCCAAACAAGTGCAGGTCGTCAGCAAACAGGTTCTGGTTTAGGCTTAATGATCTGCAAAGAATTAATTAAAAACATGCAGGGTGATTTGTCATTAGAAAGTCATCCAGGCATAGGAACAACATTTACGATCACAATCCCGGTAGAAATTACCCAACAAGTGGCGGCTGTCGAGGCAAAAGCAGAACAACCTATCACACTACCTGAAAAGTTGAGCATATTAATCGCGGATGATCATCCGACCAACAGGCTATTACTCAAACGCCAGCTAAATCTATTAGGATATGATGTTGATGAAGCCACTGATGGTGTGCAAGCGCTACACAAAGTCAGTATGCAACATTATGATCTGCTTATTACTGACGTTAATATGCCGAATATGGATGGTTTTGAGTTGACTCGCAAACTCCGTGAGCAAAATTCTTCCTTACCCATCTGGGGGCTTACAGCCAACGCACAGGCTAACGAACGTGAAAAAGGGTTAAATTGCGGCATGAACTTATGTTTGTTCAAACCGTTGACCCTGGATGTACTGAAAACACATTTAAGTCAGTTACACCAGGTTGCGCCTATTGCACCTCAGTATCGCCACCTTGATATCGAGGCCCTGAAAAATAATACGGCGAACGATCTACAACTGATGCAGGAGATTCTCATGACTTTCCTGCATGAAACGCATAAAGATCTACCCGCTGCGTTTCATGCACTAGAAGCTGGCGATAACAGAACTTTCCATCAGTGTATTCATCGCATCCACGGTGCGGCTAACATCCTGAATTTGCAAAAGTTGATTAATCTTAGCCACCAGTTAGAAATAACGCCCGTTTCAGATGACAGCAAGCCTGAAATTCTTCAGTTGCTGAACTCTGTTAAAGAACACATTGCAGAGTTAGACCAGGAGATTGCTGTTTTCTGTCAACAAAATGACTAAATAGCGGCTCCCACAATGTTCAAATGTGGGAGCTATTTACCAGCACATCTTACATTTATGATGAGAACTCCTGGCGAATTTGTTCCCCATGCTGGTCGAGCGTTGCCGCTCCCGGCATAACATGCGGGTCCGCGCAGCCGCTGATTTTTATCGGATTACCTGGCATCATTATTCCTCCGGCTTCAATCAACATATTTCTCGCCTGAGTTTGTGGCAAATTAATGGCCTCAGCCACACTTAATAACGGCGCGACGGGTACACCAACTTCATGTATTCTGGCTAACCAAACTTCAGCTGCCTGCGTTTTTAACGTTCGCTCAATATATTGTTTAAGAATAGCCTGGTTTTGTACGCGTAAAATATTGCTGCTAAATCGGGGATCATTAACCAGTTCTGTAAGCTCCAGTGCCTGGCATAACGCAGAAAAAAGCTTGTCATTACCACAACAAATTGTAATCGGCTTATCCTGAGTATCAAAAACATCAAAAGGTGCCATGTAGGGATGGCGATTTCCCAGGCGTTGTGGTGACTTCCCAGTCGCGATATATGCCATCAGTCCATGCTCCAGAAAACTCAGCGTGGCATCAAACATCGCTATATCGACATGCGCACCTCTCTGGCTCTTTTCGCGGCCATAAAGTGCACTCACTATTCCGCTGAATAAATAAACACCACCACATAGATCCGCAAGAGAGGTACCAACGCGCACTGGCGGAGCATCAGGGTATCCTGTTTCCATCATTATCCCGCTCATTGCCTGAATGATGGTATCGTAGGCAGGAGCATCTTTTAGCGGACCGGTATGTCCGAAACCTGACGATGAAGCATATATAAGGCGCGGGTTGATTTCTTGTAACCTTTCCCATGAAAACCCCAGTTTTTCCATTGTACCTGGGCGAAAATTCTCAGCTAATACATCAGCTTGTTTAAGCATATTTATAAATATACTTTTATCGTGATCATTCTTTAAATCAAGAACCACACTCTCTTTGCCATGATTAATAAAACTGTAATAGAGTGACTGTCCATCCACATAGGGACCAAATGTGCGGGTATCATCACCATGGCCCGGCGGCTCAACTTTAATTACCCTTGCGCCCATATTACAAAGAAGTTGAGTTCCGAAAGGTCCATTAAGGACATGTGTCATATCGATAACTAATAAGCCTTCAAACGGCCCTTTGCTTTCATTATTTGTCATTTGCTTATGCCTTGAAAAAAGCCGAAGGTGAAAAGGCACTTCGGCATTTATGTAAAATCAATAACATGATTAATTATGAAACCAGTCGACTGACATAAATCCACAAGGGAGCCGTGACGACAAAACCCAGTACGCTCACAGCCAATGACGCTGTACCAGTGCGGGTGTAGACATTAAACCGACTGGCAATAATGATTCCGGAGAATGCCGGCGGTAATGCGCCTGCCAGTACCATCATCTGCAAATGTTCGCTGTTCAAATGACATGCCATACCCACGAGAAGCAGCGCCAGTGGCATCAGAATCAGCTTCAGGAAGGTGTTATAAGCAATTTCGGCACTGAACTCGAATTTATGTGCAGCCAGAGTCAACCCCGCAGCGAACACCGCTACCCCTGAGTTAGCCTTCGCAATCAGATTAAAGGTTGGGTCCCATGCTGCCGGAATTTTTACCCCAACCAACACCAGGATCGTTGCCAGAACAGGTGCCCATACTACTGGCTCCTTTGCCGCAGAAATTAATGCGCTCAGATTACTATTCTTCTTACCATCCGCTCCTGAGGAAGGATTCAGCAAATACAGACCAATAGGAATAGTAATTGCGTTAACAATAATAGAAATAATTGCTACCACTAAACCTGTTGATACGGAATCACCATAAATAGGATCGAGAACTGCAAACCCCAGGAATCCGATGGTAGGTGAGCCTGCAATTAATGCACATACTGCTGCTTCTGCATGGGTACGTTTAAAAAATTTGTAGCAACCAAACCAGGAGAAAAAGAAACATCCGACAATAACCACAAGTGATACAAGGGTCAGGCGAGTGTCCGCAAAAATCATTTCCCTGTTTGCCCGGGTAATAGAAACAAATAGGGCCGCAGGAAGAGCGTAGTTTAATACCAGTTTATTAAATGCCCGGGCTTGATCTTCTGAAAAAGTTTCTCGTCTGCCGCTAAAATAACCCAACAGCATGATTACGATAATAGGCAATAAATCGCCAATAAAAAATGTTAGCATAATAGTATTTCCGATAAGGGTCCCCTCACCATCGATAATGAGTTGGCAAGAGGAGACGATGTCAGTATTTAATTACCAGCGACTTGTTTTGGGTTAAGTTTGGTAATATGGCCACTTTCAGTTCCTGCTGCAGGGTCGATGACCACATTAATAATGGTCGGTTTGCGCGACTGAATACCGGTGGTTAAAGCATGACGAAGTTCATCTGTCGTGGTGACGTTATAGCCAACGCCACGAAACGCATCCATTAATTTGTCATACCTTGCATGGTGCAACAGATCTGTTGGTGATGGTGCACCAGCGCCACTGAGATCAACACCGTCTCCTCTGTAGATGCCGCCATTATTAAAAATAACGATCGTCACCGGCAGGTTATATCGACAAATCGTTTCAATCTCCATCCCACTGAAACCAAAAGCACTATCACCTTCAATGGCGACAACCGGAGAACCAGAGGTCACGCTAGCACCGATGGCATAGCCCATACCGATACCCATGACACCCCAGGTGCCACAATCCAGACGACGACGTGGTTTATACATATCAATAATATTTCGTGCATTATCCAGGGTATTTGCACCTTCATTAACTAAATAAATATCCTGGTTCTCGCGCAATACATCGCGCACAGCACTTAATGCATTAAAGTAATTTAATGGTTGAGTATCTGTACTTAATTTTTCATGCATTTTTTGTGCATTTTGCTGCTTGTGGATATTTAAAATATCGCGCCATACCAGTGGAGTCGTAAATGTGTTTTGTTTCAGTTCTGCCAGCATACCTTGCATACTGGATGCAATATCGCCAACGACTGGCACAGCAATGGGGCGGTTGCTGTCAATTTCCTGCGGTTCAATATCCAGTTGAATAAACTGTGTATCTGCCGCCCATCCTTTTTTACCGTGTGCCAGTAACCAATTCAGTCGTGCGCCAACAAGCATGACAACGTCAGCATTTGCCAGGGCAAACGAACGCGCAGCTGCCGCAGAAAGTGGATGCGTATCTTCGAGGATCCCTTTCGCCATAGACATTGGCAGGAATGGAATCTGGGCACTTTCAATAAATTCACGAAGCTGTTCATCAGATTGTGAATACGCCGCGCCTTTGCCAAGGATAATTAATGGTCGTTCAGCTTTTGCTAAAAGCGAAATTGCGCTAGTGACTGACTTCGGGCATGGCAATAATGCTGGCGACGGATTTTCAACTTTAACAATCGTGGTTAACGCTTCGTCTTTTTCCATCGTCGCGGCCAGGACATTTGCTGGCAAATCAAGATAAACACCGCCAGGACGACCCGATACTGAGACCCGGATAGCACGTGCCAATGCAATGCCAAGATCCTGCGGCTGATTAACGCGAAATGCTGCTTTGGCATACGGTTTTGCCGCATTCATTTGGTCCAGCTCTTCATAATCACCTTGCTGGAGATCGACGATCGCGCGGTCGCTGGAGCCGCTAATCATGATCATCGGAAAACCATTTACCGTTGCGTTGGCCAATGCGGTCAAACCATTGAGGAATCCTGGCGCAGACACTGTCAGGCAGATCCCTGGTTTTTGGGTAAGAAAACCGCTTGCCGCAGCGGCATAGCCTGCCGACTGCTCATGACGAAAACCAATATAACGAATGCCTTCCGCCTGGGCATGGCGTGCCATATCCGTCACAGGAATACCTACAACACCATAAATAGTGTCAATATTATTCTGTTTTAATGCTTCAACGATGATATGCATACCATCTGTCATTTGAAGTTGATCTGACATGATTAATAACCTCGAAATTTTTATAAATTGGGAGCCAGAAGCCCCCGTTAATATCAGATGGCGTGGTTTTGCTTCATTGCAGCAATTTCATCGTCGCTATAACCCAGCTCCTGCAATACAGCAGCGGTATGTTCACCTAATAGCGGCGCAGCTTTAATATCCGGCGTAAAGGCAGAGAATTTCATTGGACAACCAACTGTCAGATATTTTCCACGCAACGGTTGTTCCACTTCGACAACACTGCCACTTTGGCGCAAAGAGGGATCAAGTGAAATTTCTTTCATACTTAAAACCGGTGCACAAGGAATATCAAACTGAGTCAAATAGGCCACAGCTTCATGTTTATCAATAGTGACAGTGTATTTTTCGATTTCAGCAAAAATATCGAAAATATGTGGCTGTCGGGCATGGGCTGTACTGTATGCCGGATCGGTAATCCATTCTGGTTTGCCGATGGCTTTACAGGTGTTTTCCCAGTTTTGCTCCTGAATAGTGAAATAAATATAGGCATTAGGATCGGTTTCCCAGCCTTTACATTTCAGGATCCAGCCAGGCTGACCGCCACCACCCGCATTACCACCGCGGGGAACTGCATCACCAAATGTGCCATTCGGATACTGCGGGTATTCTTCCAGATAACCCAATTTATCGAGACGCTGCTGGTCGCGTAATTTCACGCGGCAAAGGTTCAACACGGCATCCTGCATTGACATGGTGACTCGTTGCCCACGCCCCGTTTTTTCGCGATGCAGCAAAGCAGCAAGTAAACCGATCAGCAAATGCATTCCGGTGTTGCTGTCACCCAACGCTGCAGCGCTTACCAGCGGCGGGCCGTCCCAAAAACCCGTAGTAGATGCCGCGCCACCCGCTGCCTGAGCAACGTTTTCATAGGCTTTTACATTCACATAAGGCGAACACTCATCAAACCCTTTGATCGAACCAAAAATCAGACGTGGATTGATTTCTTGAATATGCTCCCAGGTGAAGCCCATATGATCAATGGCCCCTGGATGAAAGTTCTCGACTAAGATATCAGCTTCGCGGATCAGCTTTTCCATTACCTCTTTGCCTTCCGCTGTTTTGGTATTTAATTCAATAGAACGTTTGTTACTGTTAAGCATGGTGAAGTAAAGCGCATCGATATCAGGAATATCTCGCAGCTGGTGGCGCGTTACGTCACCAACGCCGGGACGTTCAATTTTAATGACGTCAGCGCCAAACCAGGCCAGCATTTGAGTACAAGATGGGCCAGATTGCACACCGGTGAAATCGAGAACTTTAATTCCTTGAAGTGGAGTTGACATAGCAATACCTATTAGTTAATTAAATATGTGTTAATTTAGCGTTTATTTAAGGCATAATGCCCTCTATAAATAATCCGCAAAATATCGTCGTAGCTGCACTCGATATTTTTAAATTCCTGTATCAAGTACTGAAAATCATTTCATCGCTACTTCCAATTCCTTTCTGCATGGTAAGTAGTGAGGACGAAAAGAAGAATATGATAAATATTGGTTCGTGGTAATCAGAGAGAGTCGCGGCATTTGTGATGTTATTCTTACAACTGTAAGAAGCGTCGGTGATCTACAAGTAAGGGTATGATTATGCTTTTTAAAGCGTACCATAAAACATAACATAATAAATGATTTGTGATGACACGGGATTATTGCGGTTTACTTTGAGGAAGATAAAATTCGAGTTTATAGAACTGCGAGCGCCAAATAATTTTATGACCACAACCTGTCGTATTGTGGTCATAAAAAATTGTCGGCTGGAGGGAGTTAAATCCTTTACCTCAATATACGGCCTGTCAGCATTAATTCACAAACAGTGCTTCGCTATCGACGATGATTCCATCTTCCGCACCTTTAAGCGCCAGGTTTGCCTCGTAGTATTGCTTTTTATCAAGCAGTTTCTGCGCATCAGCAAGTGCATTACGAGTCTGTTTAAGCGGCATCAGATATTGGTTTTCCATTACACCAACACCAGCCAGGCGAAGCTCTTCCATTGCGCCCTTTTTATCCCCTTTCGCCATTTTTTCGTTGGCAATTTTTATCGCGGCTTCTTTTTCGGGTGTCGCTACATAACTCTCAGAAATTCCGACAGATGCATTAATGACAATATATTGGTCATCATTGACATTGGTCTTTTTACCTGGCTTTGCGAACTTTGCCCATTCGGTACTATCATCAGACAGCAAAGCGGAAGCTTCATTGGTCAGTTCTTTTGCCTTTTCCGGATCGCCATGAAACAGAGCCAGGCGCGCTACCTGCACGTCACGCATCGCATATAAACCTTGTTCAGAGATACGCTCTGCTGCTGCCGTTTGCTGAACTTGCTGAGTTTGCTGTTGTGCCGCTACCGGTGCATTATCAGCAGCCCATACAGTTGAAGATGCCAGAACTGCTGTGACCATCGTAGCCATAATTAAACGTTTCATACTTACCTCATTCTTTAACAGTTTTAGAAAACGCCGCCATCATATTGGGTGAGCATGAAATGAGAAATCAGAGAGCAACGGACATTTTGAAAGGGTTATCTTACAACTGTAGTTATTATCGCAAAGCGGCATTTAGTCTTACAGTTGTAGGAATATGCTTCCTGTCACAGAGAACTATTCTTATATACCAAAAAGAGATGTCATTTATTATATCGATGTAAATACTGATTAATTATATGTAAATACAGCAATAACGTCGTAGGTTTTCAGTGAACCATTTTCAGGATAACTTTCTATGAAAGTAAACTTAATGCTTTTTAGCTTATTTTTATTGGTCTCTATTATGGCATGCAATGTTTTTGCATTTTCTATTTCTGGTGGTGGTAGTGAGGCGAGCTATAAAGAGACAGAAAAAACGTCAATGATGACGACAACTCATTCTACAAAATTTCAGCCATCACAGGCGATTTTGTTAAAAATGAGAGAAGATGCGCCACCATTAAACCTCACAGATGAAATTCCGCCCCCTTTTCCGACAAAGGCGAATTATCTTATCCATCCTGTGCGATAGCGTCTGTCACATGGCAGGTGAACAATCATGCCTGATGCTGATGTGAACACCTGCCCAAATGAACCATCCTGACCCACTAGCGCCTGCCATACCCCACCATAAAGCGAATCATCAAGCCACAAGCCGGGGCAAGAAACATAAATATCCCCGTCACTAGTTCATTACCGCCAGTTAACCACATGGTGAAGTAGTAAATGAGTGCAGCGAGGATCACCATGCCGAAGAAAGAAGAGACCGCCGAGACCACGTTCAGGACCTGACCGATGTATCCGCTTACGCAGACAATACACAGGGCGAGAAACATCCATAAATAAATCATAGCTCAACCTCCTGCCGCGCTAAAAAACCTGTAACTTCAGTCACTTTAATAGTAAGACAATCCTTAACCTCTGGCAATTTTTGCTAAGCATCAATGAAAACAGCACGTTAAATGCAACGCTATTGCGTGCGGAAAACTTTTTACTTTGCACGATTAATAATCAGTAGCTGAAAGCAGTCAGCCAGTGATAAAGTAGAGCCACCGCATTCATGCTCCTCGTGGTTATGTCCTGACTAGTCTTTACACTCTTTACAGGAACCATTGTCGTACATGATGGCCTAATCAATTGAGTGTACCGCTGTCGACATGGAATCTTCTGCGATACAACAATTCGTATCTACAGAAGGTAACTATGTTTCCAAAATGCAAATTTTCACGCGAGTTTCTGCATCCTCGCTACTGGCTCACGTGGTTTGGGCTTGGTGTACTCTGGCTTTGGGTACAGCTTCCTTATCCTGTTCTCTGCTTTCTCGGCACGCGTATCGGCACAATGGCGCGACCATTCCTGAAACGTCGTGAATCTATCGCCCGTAAAAACCTGGAACTTTGCTTCCCGCAGCATTCTGCGGAAGAACGTGAGAAGATGATTGCCGAAAACTTTCGTTCACTCGGCATGGCGCTGGTAGAAACCGGCATGGCGTGGTTCTGGCCCGACAGTCGCGTACGTAAATGGTTTGATGTTGAAGGGTTGGATAACCTTAAACGCGCACAAATGCAAAATCGCGGCGTAATGGTTGTCGGCGTCCATTTTATGTCGCTGGAACTGGGCGGCCGCGTGATGGGACTGTGCCAACCAATGATGGCTACCTATCGTCCACATAATAATCAGCTGATGGAATGGGTGCAGACCCGTGGGCGCATGCGCTCTAACAAAGCGATGATCGGCAGAAATAATCTGCGCGGCATTGTCGGTGCACTGAAGAAAGGTGAAGCGGTATGGTTTGCTCCCGATCAGGATTATGGTCGTAAAGGCAGCTCCTTCGCGCCGTTCTTTGCGGTGGAAAATGTTGCCACAACCAATGGTACGTATGTCCTTTCACGTCTCTCTGGCGCAGCCATGTTAACCGTAACGATGGTAAGAAAAGCGGATTACAGCGGATATCGTTTGTACATCACCCCAGAGATGGAAGGCTACCCGGCAGATGAAAATCAAGCCGCTGCCTATATGAACAAGATTATCGAAAAAGAGATCATGCGCGCACCGGAGCAGTACCTATGGATCCACCGTCGCTTTAAAACGCGCCCGGTGGGAGAATCGTCGCTATACATTTAACAAACTGCTCTTACTCTTTCCCTCCTCAAATCAGCCATAATAACCTCATGGTTTTTATGGCTTTTTTCTTAAGGTTTTTTCCTTCGCTGAATCTCTAATTATTACCGTCAGAAATTAAACTGTCGCCGATATGAGACACCTGTAAGTTACTAAAAGTAAATAAGAAAATGCCTCTTGTCTCGTTTCAGTTTTAGGCGTACATTAGCGCCGTCTGGAGCAGTTTAGCTCAGAATTCTGGGGTGATGCCCACGGTAAAATACAGGACTTTTAAGGTCGTTTTGCCCGGTGTCAACTCACTGTATCAGGTGTAATGAAGTCATTCAGGCGTAACAGTAATTACGCGGAGAGATGTAAAGTGAAATATTTCTTTATGGGCATTTCTTTTATGGTCATCGTTTGGGCCGGTACTTTTGCCCTGATGATCTAAAAGCAAACTGTGCAATGAAAAACAGGAGCCATCTGGCTCCTGTTTGCATTTCTGGCGATGGTGTTTATTCCGCGTTTTCGTGAATATGTTTGCTGCTGGCGGGTAGTAAACCGTCGGCACGGAACATCGCTTTAATTCCACGAATCGCCTGGCGAATACGATCGCGGTTTTCAATCAGTGCAAAGCGAACATGGGTGTCGCCGTAGTCGCCAAAGCCAATCCCTGGAGAGACACAGACCTTCGCTTCGTTAAGCATTTTCTTGGCAAATTCCAGTGAACCCATGGCCGCATACGGTTCCGGGATTTTCGCCCAGACATACATCGAAGCCTTCGGCATTTCGACCATCCAGCCCGCTTCATGCAGCCCTTTTACCAGTACATCACGGCGGCGTTTGTACTGTTCGGCAATGTCGCGCACGCACTGTTGATCGCCCTCCAGCGCCGCAATCGCTGCCACCTGCAACGGCGTAAAGGTGCCGTAATCGTGATAGCTTTTAATACGTGCCAACGCGCTGACCAGCGTTTTGTTACCGACCATAAAGCCGATACGCCAGCCCGCCATGTTGTAGCTTTTCGACAGCGTAAAGAACTCGACTGCCACATCGCGTGCACCTGGCACCTGCATGATTGACGGCGCTTTCCAGCCATCGTAGACGATGTCCGCATAGGCCAGGTCATGGACCACCAGCACATCGTAGCGTTTCGCCAGCGCCACTACTTTTTCGAAGAACTCCAGCTCCACGCATTGCGCGGTTGGGTTCGACGGGAAGCCGAGGATCATCATCTTCGGTTTCGGATAACTTTCGCGAATGGCGCGTTCCAGTTCGTTGAAGAAATCGACACCTTCCACCAGCGGCACTGAGCGTACCTGCGCCCCGGCAATCACCGCGCCGTAAATATGAATCGGGTAGCTTGGATTAGGCACCAGTACAGTGTCACCATGATCCAGCGTCGCCAGCATCAGATGCGCCAGTCCCTCTTTCGAACCAATGGTGACGATAGCTTCTGATTCCGGGTCGATCTCAACGCCGTAGCGATCCTGATACCAGCGGGAAATGGCGCGACGTAACCGCGGAATGCCGCGCGACGTGGAGTAACCATGCGTGTCCGGGCGCTGGGCCACCGTACATAATTTTTCGACGATATGCGGCGGAGTCGCACCGTCCGGGTTACCCATACTGAAATCGATAATATCTTCGCCGCGCCGACGCGCAGCCATTTTCAGTTCAGCGGTAATATTAAAAACGTAGGGCGGGAGACGATCAATACGCGTAAAGCGACGTTCAGGGCGAGTGTCAGCCATAATTTCCTCAGATTAACGTTAGCGCCCGGACCGTCCGAGCGACGCTGCCACGATGGTGGCTGTTTTGAAAATAGCCTGATTAATTTCTGTCTGTCCAGCGTTTTAGAACATTTTTATCAATGGTTTTAAATGAGGAACTCCACTTCAAAAACAGGAAATTTATCTACGCTAACAAGAAAATTACCACTCATTTTATTAACATTATAATTTCAATAAATTTACCAACCAGATGTGCATTATCAAGAGATGCATTGCTAATACACCATTTATCTTTCAATCCCCTTTTAAAATTGTGGTTTTTCCTCAAAAACGGCCTGCTGGTCATCAGCCTTCAGGTTACCTATCATAGAGGTTTAATCCTTATTCAGAGTCACCCGTGCACGAAATATTCAACATGCTGCTGGCGGTCTTCGATCGGGCAGCGTTAATGCTTATCTGCCTGTTCTTTCTCATCCGTATCCGCCTGTTTCGCGAACTGTTGCACAAGTCGGCACACTCCCCAAAAGAGTTGCTCGCTGTTACCGCCATTTTCTCGCTGTTCGCCCTGTTCAGCACCTGGTCCGGCGTTCCCGTAGAAGGCTCACTGGTGAACGTACGTATTATCGCGGTGATGTCAGGCGGGATTCTGTTTGGCCCGTGGGTAGGCATTATTACCGGCGTGATTGCGGGTATTCACCGGTATTTAATTGATATCGGCGGCGTGACGGCGATCCCCTGCTTTATCACCAGCATTCTGGCGGGTTGTATATCGGGCTGGATCAACCTGAAAATCCCCAAAGCACAGCGCTGGCGCGTCGGTATTCTCGGCGGCATGTTATGTGAAACGTTGACCATGATTCTGGTGATTGTCTGGGCACCAACTACCGCGTTGGGGATCGATATCGTCTCTAAAATCGGGATTCCAATGATCCTCGGTAGCGTCTGTATCGGCTTTATTGTGCTGCTGGTGCAAAGCGTTGAGGGCGAAAAAGAGGCCAGCGCCGCGCGGCAGGCCAAGCTGGCGCTGGATATCGCCAACAAAACGCTGCCGCTGTTTCGCCATGTCAATAGCGAGTCATTACGCAAAGTCTGCGAAATTATCCGCGATGACATTCACGCCGATGCGGTGGCGATTACTAATACCGATCATGTGCTGGCCTACGTTGGCGTGGGTGAACATAACTATCAGAATGGCGATGACTTCATTAGCCCGACTACCCGTCAGGCGATGAATTATGGAAAAATCATCATTAAAAACAATGATGAAGCCCACCGCACACCAGAGATTCATTCCATGCTGGTGATCCCATTGTGGGAGAAAGGCGTTGTGACCGGAACGCTGAAAATTTACTACTGCCACGCGCATCAGATCACCTCGTCATTACAGGAAATGGCGGTCGGTCTGTCGCAAATCATCTCCACCCAACTGGAGGTTTCACGCGCCGAGCAGCTACGTGAAATGGCAAATAAGGCAGAGCTTCGCGCCCTGCAAAGCAAAATTAATCCCCATTTCCTGTTTAACGCTTTGAACGCTATTTCATCGTCAATCCGTCTGAATCCGGATACAGCTCGCCAGCTGATCTTTAATCTGTCGCGTTATCTGCGCTATAACATTGAATTAAAAGACGATGAGCAAATCGATATCAAAAAAGAGCTGTATCAAATTAAAGACTATATTGCCATTGAGCAGGCCCGCTTTGGCGACAAGCTGACGGTTATCTATGATATTGATGAAGAGGTGAATTGCTACATTCCCAGCCTGCTGATCCAGCCGTTGGTGGAAAACGCCATTGTCCACGGTATCCAGCCTTGCAAAGGTAAAGGCGTTGTCACCATCAGCGTTGCAGAGTGCGGTAATCGGGTACGTATTGCGGTGCGAGATACCGGGCACGGCATCGATCCAAAGGTGATTGAGCGGGTCGAAGCGAACGAAATGCCGGGCAATAAAATTGGCCTGCTGAATGTCCATCATCGCGTGAAGTTATTGTATGGCGAGGGGCTGCATATCCGCCGCCTCGAACCAGGAACGGAAATTGCGTTTTACATTCCTAACCAACGCACCCCAGTCGCCTCACAGGCTACGTTATTGCTTTGAGCCGGAGTGATATTGTGAAAGTCATCATTGTTGAAGACGAATTCCTGGCACAACAGGAACTGAGCTGGCTAATTAAAGAGCACAGCCAGATGGAGATTGTCGGCACCTTTGACGACGGTCTGGACGTGTTGAAGTTTTTGCAGCATAACCGCGTCGACGCCATTTTTCTGGATATCAATATTCCGTCGCTGGATGGTGTGTTGCTGGCACAAAACATCAGCCAGTTCGCCCATAAACCGTTTATTGTGTTCATCACCGCGTGGAAAGAACATGCGGTAGAAGCGTTTGAACTGGAAGCGTTTGACTACATTCTCAAACCGTATCAGGAGTCACGCATTACCGGGATGCTGCAAAAACTGGAAGCGGCCTGGCAACAACAGCAGACCAGCAGTACGCCTGCCGCGACGGTAACGCGTGAGAATGACACCATTAATCTGGTGAAAGATGAGCGAATCATCGTCACGCCCATTAACGATATCTATTACGCCGAAGCGCACGAGAAAATGACCTTTGTCTATACGCGGCGTGAATCCTACGTAATGCCGATGAACATTACCGAGTTTTGCAGCAAGTTGCCGCCGTCGCATTTTTTCCGCTGCCATCGCTCATTTTGTGTCAATCTGAACAAAATCCGCGAGATCGAACCGTGGTTTAATAACACCTATATTCTGCGGCTGAAAGATCTGGATTTTGAAGTGCCGGTCAGCCGCAGCAAAGTTAAAGAATTCCGCCAGTTAATGCATCTTTAATCGGGAACTTTCATGAAAGCACCAGGCTTGCCCGCCGATCAACAATTTTTCGCCGATCTGTTCAGCGGCCTGGTGCTTAACCCGCAACTACTGGGGCGCGTCTGGTTTGCCAGCCAGCCTGCCTCATTGCCAGTGGGCAGTTTATGTATTGATTTTCCCCGTCTGGATATCGTGCTACGCGGCGAATACGGCAATCTGCTGGAAGCAAAGCAGCAACGTATGGTGGAAGGAGAAATGCTGTTTATTCCGGCACGCGCGGCTAATTTACCGGTCAACAACAAACCGGTGATGCTGTTAAGCCTGGTGTTCGCACCGACCTGGCTTGGGTTATCGTTTTACGATAGCCGCACCACGTCGTTGTTGCATCCTGCCCGCCAGATCCAGCTTCCCAGCCTGCAACGCGGCGAAGGTGAAGCGATGCTTACCGCCCTCACCCATCTTAGCCGTTCGCCGCTGGAGCAGAATATCATTCAGCCACTGGTGTTAAGTTTGCTGCATCTTTGCCGCAACGTGGTGAATATGCCACCGGGCAATTCGCAGCCGCGCGGCGATTTTCTCTATCACAGCATTTGTAACTGGGTTCAGGATAATTATGCCCAGCAGCTCACCCGCGAGAGCGTGGCTCAGTTTTTTAATATCACGCCCAATCATCTGTCAAAACTGTTTGCTCAGCATGGAACAATGCGTTTTATCGAGTATGTTCGCTGGGTACGAATGGCAAAGGCAAGGATGATTTTGCAGAAATATCATCTGTCGATTCATGAAGTGGCACAGCGTTGCGGTTTTCCGGACAGCGACTATTTTTGTCGCATTTTCCGGCGTCAGTTTGGCCTGACGCCGGGAGAGTACAGCGCCCGTTTTCAGGGCTAACGTCAGAAGGTTAATTCCGTTTCCAGCAGCGTCAGGATGCTTTGCGCATCTTGCGCGGCGAACAGCGACTGGCGGAAGTTTTTATTCACCAGTTTGCGCGCCAGCTGCGAGAAGACTTTCACATGGCTCATCCCTTCGTTAGCACCTAACGTCAGCATGATCACCAGTTCGACTTCGCCCATTTCTGACTGCCAGTCAACCGGTTTCACCAGCCGGGCAATGCTGATACTGGAATGACGGATCCACTGAGATTTGGTGTGCGGGATCGCTACGCCAAAACCAACGCCGGTGGTAACAATCTCTTCCCGCTGCCAGACATCTTCTTCCAGCTCAAACGGATGTTCAGTACGCCCGTTAACGCCGAGGTTACCGCACAGGAACTGGATCGCCTGCTCTTTATTGCTAAAGGCCTGATCAACGAAGATATTCTCCAGCGCCAGCAGCGGGCGAACGTCTTCTTCCGGCGTAAACGCGGTGAGTAACGCTTCAATCTCCTGCGCGCTGCGGCATTCACATGCCTGACGCGCCAGTTCCCGACACGCCTCGCTATCCAGTTGACGAAGCTGGCTTTTCACCGCCGGAATGCGCGGGCTACTCATACTCAGCTCGTCCAGGCCCAGCCCAAGCAGTAGCGGAAGATAACGGCTTTCACCGCCCAGTTCACCGCAAATACCTACCCATTTACCCCGCTGATGCGCAGTGGTAACAATCTGCTGCAACATGCGCAGGAACGATGGCGTAATCGGGTTATACAGCGGCGATACGCGCGGGTTATTACGATCGACCGCATACAGATACTGGGTCATATCGTTGGAGCCGATACTGAAGAAATCGACCTCATCGCAGAAGTGATCGATGATGTAGCACACCGACGGCACTTCCACCATGATACCCAGCGTAATCGTCTCTGCATGACGCAGGCCATCGCGCTTAAGCTCAACGATCGCTTTTTGGATCTCGCCCTTCACCCATAAGATCTGATCGAGGCTGTGAACCATCGGGATCATCAACTGGGCGTTGCCGAAACTGGCGGCGCGCAAAATGGCCCGCAGTTGAGTGCGAAACAGGCCAGCAAATTCCGGGTAAATACGTACCGCGCGATAGCCGAGGAACGGGTTCTCTTCCTGGGGAATATTCAGATAAGGAATGCTTTTATCGCCGCCGATGTCCATCGTGCGGAAGATAATCGGCTTGTCGCCCGCCGCCAGTAGCACCTGCTGGTAGGCTTCAAATTGCTCCTGCTCGTCCGGCGCGCTGTCGCGATCCATATAGAGCATTTCGGTACGGAACAGCCCGACACCTTCCGCGCCGTTGGCAAACGCGCCTGGGGCTTCCAGAGCGGTGCCAATATTCGCCGTAATATCAATACGCTTGTTATCACGGGAATAGGCCAGCTGCGCGGCAGCCTGCGCCTGTTGTTTTTGGCGTTTATCCGCCAGCGTCTGCGCGACCTGATAATAACCGCTCACCGCGTCATTCGGGTTAATCGCCAGCACGCCGCACTGGGCGTCAAGCACTGCCGGTTGCCCGGCATAACGGGCAATCGCATCCAGCGGCAGGCCGCTCAGTACCGGGATCGCCGAAGCGCGGGCCAGGATCAGGGTATGCGAGGTGCGCCCGGTTTTCTCCAGAATCATGCCCGCAAGATTTTTTAAATCGAGGCTCAAAAACTGGCTTGGGGTTAAATCTTCAGCCACCAGAATGGTCGGTTTTTCAAGCACCAGATTATTGCGCGGTTTTAGTTCCGGCCAGGTGATATGCAGCAACTGTTCGCTGATATCGCGAATGTCGCTGACCCGCTCGCGCAGATAATCGCTGGTAGAAGCAGATAGTTTGGCGCAAACCTGCTCCATATTGCTGATGATCGCCGCCCCCAGTCCCTGATGCTGTTCTGCCATCAGGTGACGGATATTGCCTGCAAATTCATCATCCTGAATCAGCGACAAATGGGCGCTGAGGATAGTTTTGCTTTCGCCGTCACGCTCACGCAGCTGCTGGTTCAGTTGCTCGGCAAGCGTTGCCAGGCTGTGCTCCAGCAGGGTGGAATCTTGCGCACTGGCGGGGATTGCCCGATAACTATCGAGGCTGTCGCTCTGTAACAGGGTCAGCGTACCCACGCCGACGCCGCTTGCCAGCACATTGCCGTACAGTAAATCAGGATTCAGACGGCTTAATGAACGCGGCAGCGGATGCGCCGTCAGTTCTGCCTGCGTTGGCTGGACGCTGTCGCTGTCGATAAAGCGCACCTGGATGTACTCTTCCAGCACGCGCCGCGCCTGCTCTTCATCGCTGCCGCTAATGTTCAGGCTGCAACTGTCATTAAATAGGGTGCCGGTGCCAATCAGCGCCAGCGAGCTTTTCGCATCTGCCTTTGCGTTCTGGCGATGGTTGATGAAGGTGATTTCGCTTTGCCACTGGCTGCACTGTTCTTTAAGTTCCCACGCCGGACGAGCATGCAGACCGTTAGGCAGAGGACAGAGAAATTGAATCGTTAGCATAACCGCTCCGGGTTAATCAGGAGATCATCTGAAATCCGTCAGTTGAACAACCGTCTCACGCGTAAGACGTTGAATAAGGGCAGATAAAAGTTGCTGCATCTGCAAAATGTCGCGGCAATCGGCAATCGATGCCGCGCAATGTCCGTGGCGGGTGGCAGGCCCCATCACCACTGTGGGTACGCCAGTGCCGGTTAAATGCACCGCTCCACCGTCCGTGCCGCCGTTACTGAACATATCTGCCTGTAACGGCACGCCAATTTCTGCCGCCACGGTTTCAATCCACGCGGTAAGTTTTGGCGGCGCAATCAGCGACTTGTCGCTTAACACCAGCATCGGCCCGTTACCAATCTGACGATGGTTAGCCGCGCCATAATCAAAGTTTTTCGCCCAGCAGGCGGTATCAAGCACAATGGCGACGTCCGGCGACACCGCGCGGGTGGCAGTTTGCCCGCCGCGTAATCCCACCTCTTCGCTGGAACTTGCCACCAGCCACACTTCCGCAGGCAGTTCGGCGTCGTGCAGCTCACGTAGTAACGTCACCAGCAGATAGCAACCGAGGCGATCATCAAAGGCTTTCCCCATCACCCGCTGGTGCGGGAGAACCTGAAAAGTTGTATCAAAGGTGACGCGATCGCCTGGACGAATTCCCGCCTGCATCACTTCGTCATACGAGCGCGCACCAATGTCCACGCGCATGGTGCTGACGTCATTTCCCTGCCGGTCGCCGTCAAGCAGGCCAGGTATTTTGCACTCTTCACGGGTGGTGATGCGCACCGGCTGAAGCTGTCGGGCAGCCATGCGTACATTGCCAACCGGCAACACATCGATCGCCCCTTCGCGGGAGATGCTGCGCACCATAAATCCTACTTCGTCCATATGCGCACAGATCATCACCTTCGGACCTGTCGATTCATTGAGGCGGATCAGCACCGATCCCAGGCCATCAAATCGCACTTCTTTTTGCAGGCGATCCGCTTCTTCCAGCAGGATCTGCCGCACTTCCTGTTCCGAGGAGGCGATCGCATCTGCCTCGCTCAACGCTTTTAATAACGATAAATCCATTATGCCTCTCCCGTGAGCAACACTGTTTTCGGCATGGCGTAGAGCACTTCTGCGCCTTGCGGGGTGACCAGCACAACATCTTCGATGCGCACGCCCCCTTGCCCTGGCAAATAAATCCCCGGCTCCACGGTCAGTAACATGCCTGGCTGTAGCGTCGTGGTGTCCCGCGGTGAAAAACGCGGATCTTCATGGACTTCAGTGCCGATAGCATGACCGGTGTTATGACCGAAATAGTCGCCAAATCCAGCCTCGGTAATCACCCGGCGCGCGGCGTCGTCAACCTGCTGGCAGCGCACGCCGGGGCGAATCGCGGAGATTGCCGCCAGCTGTGCCTGCAAAACAATCTGATAGACGTTAAACAGCGGGTGAGATTCGGCGCTCACCCCTTCGCCATTCACCAGCAAGGTGCGCGTCATATCAGAGCAGTAGCCCTGATACAGCGCACCAAAATCAAGAGTGACAAACTCGCCCGCTGCAACAATCTTGTCGCTGGCTTTACCGTGCGGCAGCGCCCCACGCCAGCCACTGGCGACAATGGTATCGAAAGAGGCTTTTTCTGCGCCCTGCTGGCGCATAAACCACTCCAGTTCAGCGGCTATCTCGCGCTCGCTCATTCCCGCCTGAATAAAGCGGCGAATATGCTCTGCACCGCGATCGGCAATCCCACAGGCGAGGCGGATTTTCTCCACCTCCTCTGGCGTTTTGATTTGCCGCAGCACATCCGGCGTGGCGCTTACCAGTTTCGCATTGAGTTCAGACTGCCAGCGGTGCGCGGTTTCCCAACTCACCTGCTGGCCTTCAAAACCGAGCGTTTGCAACTGCTCATCGGCAATGATTTGCCTGGCGATGGTTGCAAGCGTGTGCGTCGCGTCAAGCAAATGCAGCTGGTAACCTTGCGTGCGGGCTTCTACATCCGCGTAATAGCGCGAGTCCACCAGAATGTGCGCACTTTCACGGCTAATCAGCACATAGCCTGATCCGGTGGAGATCCCCAGATGCGGCTGTTTGTTCTGCCGTGAGGAGAGAAGCACCGCATCCAGTTGTTGCGCCTTAAGCCAGTCACGCAGCGAAGCGAGTAATGTCATCTGGATTTTCCTTCTTACAGGCTATCGATTAACAATTTGCCTTTACGGAACATCATCAGACGCAGGAACACCACCATCAGCGCAGTAATGACTGCTCCCAGCGCGATCCCCGCCATATAGACGCCCAGGTTAGTGACCAGTGGCCATGCCCAGATAGCGGACTCCGGGAACCATTGCACTGCGCCCAGCCAGACTGCAGCGGTTGAGCCGACAATCGCGCCAACCATATAGGACGGAATGGCGGTGATGGGACTTTCCAGTGCAAACGGAATCGCACCTTCACTGATCCCCATAAACGCCAGGAACATGGCGGTTTTACCCTGCGGATAAAGCTGAGCACTGAACAGACGTTTGCCGGTTAAACGGCGGTCGATAATGGTCGCCAGACCCAGACCAATCGGCGGAATAACAATAGCGATGGAACGCGCGGTAACCGGTAATACGTGGTCAGTGGTAAAGCTGAAGGCAACGAAACCAGCTGCTTTGTTGATCGGGCCACCAAGGTCGATTGCTGTCGCCGCGGCGATCCCCATCGCGTACATCAGCGCGCCCTTCTCACCTGCGGCAGTCAGCACGGTACGGATACCGCCGTTGATCCAGCCACCAAAGGGGGTGATGACGTAGTACATCGCCAGCATGACAAAAATGGCGGAAAGAATCGGTAGCAAAAATGTGGTTTTGAACGCTAACAGGAAATCCGGTAACTGGATTTTCTGGTTCATCCACTTCACAAGGTAACCAGCAACGATAGAAATAATCAGGGCACCAATGAAGGTGGACGGCACCGGCGAAGAGGTCGCCCATTGCATAGTGCTGGGATCGAAGTTCAGCAGTTGCGTCGGCTGGGTAGACATCAAGCCGCCGATAAAACCAGCCGGGAACGCCAGTTTGCCACCGATGGAGTTCGCCACAAAAGCGGCAAACATCGGTATGGCAAAGCCAAACAGCACGCCACCAAAGGACTGTGACAGCCAGGCAAACTTCAGTAAGGAGAGGTCGAAACCGGAGAATTTCCCGCTATTAAGAGCATCCATGATGCCGATATCAGCAGGAATTTTAAGCCAGCTATAAGCAATCAGCTGGCTGAAAGCGAGGATCACACCGCCCATAATTAAGGTCGGCACCATGCGTGAAATCCCTGACATCACATGCTGCGGGAGTTCACCCCAGAAGCTGGATTTAGAGGCCTGCGGATTCTTAACTGCCGCTGCCGCACCGGATGCGCCAGGCACAACGGTTGCACTGCGTTTTTTAATGGCCATAACAATTATCCCTGTCGAATATTACTGTTGTTCAGAGGCAATCATCTCTTCGATTTCTTTGATGATTCCCGCAGCGTTTTTAATTGCGTCCTGCAAAGTGATTTCATAAACGTCGCGTGATTCGAAACGTTCGTTATCTTCCGGGGTAACTGCCACGGAGTGGATGATGATGGTCGCTTCGGCGATATCCTGCGCCGTCAGGCGATTCTGGATACCGTCCGCGCCCTGGGTTTCAATTTTCACTTCATAACCGGCTTCTACCGCCGCTTCTTCCAGCGCCTGAGCGGCCATAAAAGTGTGAGCCAGGCCCATTGGGCAGGCACATAAGGCAATCAGTTTCTTACTCATCGTTAATTCCTCGTTCAGTGATAGTTAACGAGTGAAATTATGAACGTGCAAAACAAATCGCCGTTACCAGACAAATAATGCATTTACTGGAGAATTAATCCCGCTGTACGGAAGTGTGACGCAGGTCGGCCTTGTGAGGGGACACAAAGAAAAATTGAATTAACTGTATGATTTAAAAGATTATCGGGAGAGTTACCTCCCGATATAACAGGAAGGATTTAGAGAATGTGACCTAAGGTCTGGCGTAAATGTGCACCGGAACCGAGAAGACCCGGATTGTCATGGACGATGAGATATACCGGAATATCATGGACATATTCCTTAAAGCGCCCTTTATCTTCAAATGCGGCGCGGAAACCAGAGGCTTTGAAGAACTCAAGGAAGCGCGGCACGATACCACCCGCAATAAACACGCCGCCAAATGTCCCGAGATTGAGCGCCAGATTGCCGCCAAAACGGCCCATAATGACGCAAAACAGCGACAACGCGCGGCGGCAATCGGTGCAGCTGTCAGCCAGCGCGCGTTCGGTAATATCTTTTGGCTTGAGATTTTCTGGCAGGCGGTTGTCGGCTTTAACAATTGCGCGATACAAATTCACCAGTCCAGGGCCAGAAAGCACGCGTTCCGCCGAAACATGACCAATTTCCGCACGCAATATTTCGAGGATAATGCCCTCTTCTTCACTATTCGGCGCAAAATCAACGTGACCGCCTTCTCCTGGCAAGCTTACCCAACGCTTATCGACATGGACCAGATGCGCAACCCCAAGCCCTGTTCCGGCACCGTAAACCGCAATAGGCTTACCTTCTACCGGTTCTGCGCCACCAAACTGAATCAGATGCTCTTTTTTCAGCATCGGGATCGCCATCGATACAGCAGTAAAATCGTTAATAATTTCCAGATGGCTAAAACCGAGATTCTTTTTCATTTCGGCAATTGAGAACGCCCAGGTATGGTTGGTCATTGCCACCCAGTCACCGGTAATTGGGCAAGCGATGGCAATACAGCCGTCTTTCACCTCGACCTTATGTTCTTCAAGATAAACGCGAATGACCGCTTCGAGGCTGGGGTAATCAAGCCCTGAATAGGTCTTAGCCTGCGAGATTTCACCACTGGCAATATCACACAGAGCAAGACGTGCGTTGGTGCCGCCCACATCACCGACTAATGCATACTTTGTCATTCTTCAACTGCTCCGCTAAAGTCAAAATAATTCTTTCTCACACTGTAAATACCTGGGGGCATAACAACAACGCCGGAAAGGCAGGCTCCCTGTAAATATCGATCTGGGTCACACAATTACTTTATCGTTTCAGCACCAATTGCAGCGATGCCTTTTTGCAAGCTGGGCAAACTAAGTATCTGACCCCGCATAAGGAATAGAACATGCTCCATCCGCGAGCCAGAACCATGTTGTTATTATCGCTCCCCGCCGTGGCAATTGGGATTGCGTCCAGTCTTATTCTGATTGTGGTGATGAAAATCGCCTCGGTATTACAGAATTTGCTCTGGCTACGACTGCCGGGAACTCTGGGGATAGCCCAGGATTCACCTTTCTGGATCATCGCCATATTAACGCTAACAGGTATTGCGGTGGGGTTGGTTATCCGTTTCAGCCAGGGGCATGCTGGACCAGACCCCGCCTGTGAACCGCTGATCGGCGCACCGGTTCCGCCCTCTGCGCTACCAGGACTTATCGTAGCATTAATTCTCGGTCTTGCTGGCGGCGTCAGCCTGGGGCCGGAACATCCGATCATGACCGTCAATATCGCCCTTGCGGTTGCGATAGGTGCTCGTCTGTTACCGCGCGTCAACCGGATGGAGTGGACTATTTTAGCCTCTGCTGGAACTATCGGCGCGCTGTTTGGCACACCTGTTGCGGCGGCGTTGATATTTTCGCAAACCTTAAATGGCAGTAGTGAAGTCCCGCTATGGGATCGTCTCTTTGCGCCGTTAATGGCGGCGGCGGCTGGTGCGCTAACCACCGGATTGTTTTTCCATCCTCATTTTTCACTGCCCATTGCGCATTATGGGCAGATGGAGATGACCGATATTCTCAGCGGTGCAATTGTGGCGGCGATTGCCATCGCAGCAGGGATGGTTGCCGTATGGTGTCTGCCACGGTTGCACGCGATGATGCATCAGATTAAAAATCCGGTGCTAATGCTGGGAGTGGGCGGATTTATTCTCGGTATTCTGGGGGTTATTGCTGGACCAGTTTCGCTATTTAAAGGGCTGGATGAGATGCAGCAGATGGTGGCAAATCAGGCTTTCAGCACCAGCGATTACTTTTTGCTGGCCGTGATTAAACTTGCCGCTCTCGTGGTTGCTGCCGCCAGCGGCTTTCGCGGTGGGCGAATATTCCCGGCAGTGTTTGTCGGGGTGGCATTAGGGTTGATGCTGCATGAGCACGTTCCCGCCGTTCCAGCGGCAATAACCGTTTCCTGCGCTATTCTCGGCATCGTGCTGGTGGTAACACGCGATGGCTGGTTAAGTCTTTTTATGGCGGCAGTCGTTGTACCCAATACCACATTGCTACCGCTGCTCTGTATCGTCATGCTTCCGGCATGGCTGTTATTAGCAGGTAAGCCGATGATGATGGTCAATCGTCCGAAGCAACAGCCACCCCACGATAACGTTTAGCAAAAAATGCTCTCCTTTATGATTTAAGAGTTATGGCGATGATACGGGGCTTTACCTCCCCGTAATATTGCGTTAACAGGCCGCTGACGGCTTCGATCGTGAAGGAGAATAACAATGTTCAGGTCACTGTTTCTGGCGGCCGCCCTGATGGCATTTACCCCGCTTGCGGCAAACGCAGGTGAAATCACCCTACTGCCATCAATCAAATTACAAATTGGCGATCGCGATCATTACGGTAATTACTGGGACGGTGGTCACTGGCGCGACCGTGACTACTGGCATCGCAATTATGAATGGCGTAAGAACCGCTGGTGGCGTCATGATAATGGCTACCACCGTGGCTGGGATAAGCGTAAAGCCTATGAGCGTGGCTATCGTGAAGGCTGGCGCGATCGTGACGATCATCGCGGAAAAGGCCGCGGACATGGGCATCGCCATTAAACACATTCGCCAATGGAGCACAATGCCTGATGCGACGCTAGCTGAACTGAACCCCAAAACCTGGACAGTTTCAGTTAACCGGCTTTTTGATACTCAGTCCGGTATTCTACCGGGCTGAGTCCCCCAAGACTGAGTTTTATTCTTTTTTGA